>JAZKTH010000008.1:0-28925 GCA_036625675.1 Haloferacaceae archaeon | reverse complement strand
CTGTTGACGCCGAGGTCGATCCCGAGGACTGTTTGGTGCTCGGTATCTTCCGAAACCTCGGACTCGTCATCGCTCGAATCAGACTTCCGAGTCGTGATGTGGAAGTAGAACTCGTCGGTCGCCTTGTCGTATTGAAGCGTACTTGCCCGGAACTCGTAGTCCTCCGAGAGAACGTACCGTTCGTAAGGTGTCGGGCTATCCTCCGGAAGTTCAAAGTCACACTCGACGCGCCCGTTGACGGTCGAGAGGGACACACGATTGCGGTGGAACGTTGCACTCCGCTTGTCGTAGACCATACTCCACGACGTGAACTCCGGCTGGCTCACTCGGTTGCCCTGCTTCCACCGTTCGACGCAGCCTTTCGTCGCTTGCACGGCGCGTCGGATGGCTTCTTGAACGAGATTCGCGGTAAGATCGGTCTCCTCGCGGAGTTGCTCGTAGAGCGCGTCACGTGCAGTTGTGCTGGCCGTGACGCACTCAGTGTGAGAAACGTCGGACCAACAGAACTCGGCAGCACGATTGGCGCAGTGAAGGAACTGACGGGCTGATTCGTGGAGATCCTCACGTCGCTCGTCGGGAACGACGAGCTTGACAGGCGCGGTACGGCGGACCTCCATATTTCAGATGTGTCGCTGACGGTTCTTAAATATCCGGGAGTCGGGCGGTCGTCGTCTTCCAGCTGTATCGCACCATGTCGGTTTCCTCTCCGGTCTACTCGCTCACTTCGTTCGCTCCTTGAGGCCGGAGGCTCCACCTCGAAAGTGCTGAATCCGGGACGGAACGTTTTACTCGGGTGGCGGCGAAGTCGGTACGAACGTCGAATGACCCAGGCCCGTCTCGTCATCGACCTCCCCGAGAAGCTGTGGGTCGCCGAGATCACGCGGCGACATCCGGAGGCGACGGTCTGCGTCCTCTCGGCCGTGCCGGTGGACGGCTCCGGGATCGCGCTGATCTCGATTTACGCGGAGGAGGCCGGAAGAATCGTCCGGGAGATCGAAAACCACAGGGGGATCGTCGACACCGTCCGCGTCCAGGAGTCCGACAACGAGGCCGCGGTCCAGATCGAGACGCGGACGCCGATGCTCATCCTCTCGGCGCAGACGTCGGGCGTCCTGATCGACTACCCGGTGCGGATCAGGGACGGCCGGGCCACCCTCGAGGTGAGCGGGGGTCACGACGGGCTGGCGTCCCTGATCGAGGAGTTCGAGCGGGCGGGCCTGGAGTTCCGGATCGAGTACATCCGCGACCGGGAACGGCCGGACGACCTCCTCACCGAGACCCAGCGGGAGCTGCTGTTGACCGCCGTCGAGTGTGGCTACTACGACACCCCCCGGGAGTGCTCGCTGACGGACGTCGCCGAGCAGGCCGGAGTGGCGAAGTCGACCTGCAGCGAGACGCTCCAGCGCGCGGAGGCGGCCGTCGTCAGGTCGTTCGTCGAGGAGCTGACCGGTCCGATCGAACTGGAGTCGGGATCGCTGCCGTGAGCCGGCGGCCGTCCCCGCGAGAGGGCCGGAGTCGCCGCGGCCGTTTTTATACCGGAGCCGAACACGTTCGGGTGACGCTGCTCCGGGACTGGAATCCGGGGCGCCGTTTTGACGTCCCCGTCCGCTCCTTCGAATACGATGTTCTGTAACCAGTGCGAGCAGACCCCCGACGGGGGCTGCACCACGCGCGGCGTGTGCGGGAAGGAACCCGACCTCCAGGGGATTCAGGATCTCGCCACCTACGGACTGAAGGGCGTCGCCGCCTACGCCAGCCACGCCCGGCGGCTCGGCTACCGGGACCCCGACGTCGACGCCGCGATCCAGGACGCGCTGTACTCCACGCTGACCAACGTCAACTTCGACCCCGACGAGACGCTCGAACAGGCGCTGCAGGTGGGCGAGGCGGCCATCTCCTCGATGGAGCTGCTCGACGAGGCCCACACGGAGGAACTCGGCGTCCCCGAGCCCACCGAAGTCCAGCAAAACGGGGTCGAGGGGCGCGCGATCCTGGTGACTGGTCACGACCTGCACGACCTGAAAGAGCTGCTCGAGCAGTCGGAGGGCGAGGGCGTGTCGGTGTACACCCACTCGGAGATGCTGCCGGCCCACGCGTACCCGGAACTGGCGAAGTTCGACCACCTGAAGGGGAACGTCGGCGGCGCCTGGCACGACCAGCGAACGCTGTTCGTCGACTTCCCGGGCGCGATCGTCGGGACGAGCAACTGCGTCCAGCCGGCACGCGAGGAGTACGAGGACCGCTTTTACACCACCGGCGTCGCCGGGCTCGAGGAGGCCACGTCGATCGAGGACGGCGACTTCACGCCCGTGATCGAGACGGCGAAGTCGCTGCCCGCGGCCGACTGGGAGCCGACCGGGACCGTGACAACCGGGTTCCACCACGAGCCGGTGCTGGAGCTGGCCGACGAGATCGTCGAGGCCGTCGAGACCGGGAAGCTGCGCCACGTCTTCGTGGTGGCGGGGTGTGACGCCCCGACGCCCGGGCGCGACTACTTCCGCGAGCTGGTGAAGTCGATCCCGGAGGACTGCGCCGTGATGACCACCTCCTGCGGGAAGTTCCGGTTCAACGACCTCGAGTTCGGGACGATTCCCGGCACGGACATCCCGCGGTTCCTCGATCAGGGGCAGTGCAACAACTCGATCTCCACGATCCGGATCGCGACCGCCCTGGCGGAGGAGTTCGACTGCGGCGTCAACGACCTCCCCGTGAGCATCGTCCTCTCGTGGTTCGAGCAGAAGGCGGTCGCGGTGCTTCTGGGCCTGCTGTCGCTGGGCGTGGAGGACATCCGGCTGGGCCCGTCGATTCCGGAGTTCCTCACCCCCGAACTGGTCGAGGCACTCAACGCGGAGTACGGCCTGCAGCCGATCGGCGAGCCGGAGGCCGACCTCCGGGAGATGCTGGGCGGCCAGATCGAGCCGAGCGCGGCGGACTGAGATCGGTCCCCGACTCGGACCCGACGGGGAGACACCGCCGTGCGCAGTCGGATCAGCAGATCTCGTAGAAGAGGTACAGCGTGCCGTCCGCCTGTATCTCGGCGTGGACGTTCCCGTAGCACCGATTCGTCTCGATCGTGACCCGCTCGGTTGCGTCGCGGGCGGTCGCGACGACGGTGAACGACTCGACGCCGTCGGGATCGGCCTCGGAGACGTCGTACGCCGCCTGCTCTTCGCCGGGGGAGAGATCGTAGGTCCCCTCGTGCACCGTCTCGTTCGTCGAGTCGCGCACCACGCGGACCTGGACCTCGACGCTCCGGTTCCAGTCGTTTTGCACGTACACGACCTTGTCCGGGTCCGGCTCGTTCATCGCGTCCTCGTGGGAGGGGGGCGTCGGCGTTTCCGGCGTCGGCGAGGGCGCGGCCGGGCCGCTCCCGAGACAGCCGGCGGTCAAGAGCAACAGCGCGAGGACGATCGGCGGGCGTCGCTTCGGCGAGGGCATCACGGTCGGAACGACGCCCGGGGGTAGTGAATCTCTTGTGGAGGGTCAAAGAGCCACTCGACAAACCGACGCCGGCCGTTCGGTGCGGCCGCGGGCGGGAACGCGAACCGAGGCGTTTATAAGTCCACCCGGGCCAAGTCCGAGGGTATTTATAAGTCTGTCCGAGTCACGTCTGAGGGCATTTATATAGTCGAAGTGGGAGAGGCGGAGCCCCCGAGGACGCGGGACCGGCAGTGACAAACGGGAAGCGGGACCGACCGAGTCACTCGCCCAGCAGCTGCTCGACCAGCGCCTCCGGGTCGAACGCCTCGAGGTCGTCGTACCCCTGTCCGGTCCCCAAGAAGAGGATCGGCTTCCCGGTGACGTACGCGATCGATATCGCCGCCCCGCCCGAGGAGTCCGCGTCCGCCTTCGTGAGGATCGTTCCGTCGATCTCGGCGGCGTCGTCGAACTGCTTGGCGCGCTGGACGGCGTCCTGGCCGGCGACCGCCTCGTCGACGAAAAGCGTCAGGTCCGGGTCGACCACCCGGTCGATCTTCTCGAGCTGGGCCATCAGGTCGTCGCTGGTGTGGAGCCGGCCGGCGGTGTCGCCGAGCACGACGTCGACGTCGTTGGCCTTCGCGTACTCCACGCCGTCGTAGACGACCGCGGCGGGATCCCCGCCCTGCTCGTGGCTGATGAGTTTCCGGCCGAGCCGCTCGGCGTGCTCGGAGATCTGCTCGTTCGCGCCCGCCCGGTAGGTGTCGCCGTTCGCCAGCACCGACGAGTAGCCGCGCTCGGCGAGCCACTCGGAGAGCTTCGCGATGCTGGTGGTCTTCCCGACGCCGTTGACGCCGGTGAAGACGATTACGACCGGCCGGTCGGTCTCCGCGATCCGACGCTCGAAGTCGAACTGCCCGACGGAGATGACGTCGATCAGGGCGTCCCGGAGGGCGACCTCGACGAGCTCGCCGGTCGTCTCGACCTGCTTGCGGGTCTCCCCGAGCATGGTCTCCCGGACGGTGTCGAGGATCTCCTCCGCGACGCTCATCTCGACGTCGCTTTCCAGCAGCGCCATCTCCAGGTCCCACAGCGGCTCCTCGAGGTCCTCCTCCTCGATGATGATCCGCCCGGTCGCAAACGCCTTCGCGCGCTCGAACGTGCCGGGGCCGTCGCGTCCGGCGTCGCCCGCGTCCCGCTCGCGGTCGGCCGACTCCCCGGCGTCGCCGGCCGTGGTCTCGGGCGCCCCCTCGGCGGAGGGATCCGCCTCCCCGGGCTCGCCCGACGCTTCCTCCTCGACTTCGGCCGATTCTTCGACGTCCTCTCGGAACCCGCTCAGCTTGTCTTTGAGTCCGTCGAACACGGCTTACTCGTCCTCGCCTTCCTGCTGGAGCTGACCCATCTGCTGCATTTGCTGTTGCTGCATTTGCTGTTGCATCTGCTGGGCCTGCGTCTCCAGCCGGTCGCTCTCGGCCTCGAGTTCGCTGATCTGCTCGCGGACCTCCTCGATCTGGTCGTCGAGCGACTCCTTCTTCAGGCGGAGCGCGTCCGCGGCGTTCTCCCGGTCCTGCTCGAGCGCGTAGTCGGCCCCGATCTTGACGATGATCTCGTCGACGTCCTGGACCTCCGCACGGACGTACGCGCCGCCGCCGAGCGGGACCTGCACCGTCGAGTCCGTCTCGAGCAGGTCGATCGCCTCGATGGCGTCGTCGATCTCGGTTTTCCGCTGGTTGATCTCCTCGATCTCCGATCGCAGTTCCGAGATCTCTCCCTCGATCATCTGGAGCTCCTGGGAGAGCTGCTCGAGCTGCTGTTGACCGCCACCCATCATTGGGCGCTCACGTCCTCGACGGCGACCTGGGTTCGCTTGAGTCCGTGTTCGCTCCCGAACTGGGAGAGCACGTGCTCCCGGGCGACCGACTCGTTTTCCGCGTCGACCGTTCGCTCGAACGGCTGTTTCCCCTCTCGGGTCTGGAACCGACCACTCACGACGAATTGATCCATGTGACGCGTTCCGGCCCCGAGCCGCAAGTATCTTCCTAACTGTCTCCGCGAGCGGGCGTCCGGCGTCGCCATCCAGAAGTCATATCCCGCCGCCCGCGGATTCGGGAGTATGGACGCCTACGAACTGCTCACCCGGAACGCCGACGAGGTGATCACCGAATCGGAGATCCGAGCGCTGGCGGAGGACCCGGGAGGGAAGCGGGCGTACGTCGGGTACGAGCCGTCCGGCGTCCTCCACATCGGCCACATGCTGACGGCCAACAAGCTGATCGACCTCCAGGAGCTGGGGATGGAGGTCGTCGTTTTGCTAGCGGACGTCCACGCGTACCTGAACGGCAAGGGGACGTTCGAGGAGATCCGCGAGACCGCAGAGCGGATGCGCCAGCAGTTCCTCGCGTACGGGCTCGACGCCGACAGGACCGAGTTCGTCTACGGCTCGGAGTTCCAGCTCGACGAGGAGTACGTGCTCGACCTCCACGAGCTGGAGCTTTCGACCACGCTCAACCGCGCACGGCGGGCGATGGCCGAGCTGCAAAGCGGCGAGACGCCGAAGGTGAGCCACGTCGTCTACCCGCTGATGCAGGCGCTCGACATCGAGTACCTGGATCTCGACCTGGCGGTGGGGGGAATGGACCAGCGCAAGGTCCACGTGCTCCACCGGGAGGAGATCGAGGACCTGGGATACGAGGCGCGCGCCTGCCTCCACACCCCGATCATCGCCGACCTGGGCACCGGCGTCGGCAAGATGTCCTCCTCGACGGGCGTCACCATCTCGATGGAGGACACCCGCGAGGAGCTCGAACGGAAGGTGAACGACGCCTTCTGTCCGCCGACGCGCGATCCCGACCCCGACGGGGACGGCAACGAGCGGGCGAACCCGGTGCTCGAGCTGTTCCAGTACCACGTGTTCCCCCGGTTCGAGACGGTCGTCGTCGAGCGGCCCGAGAAGTACGGCGGCGACCTCGAGTACGGGAGCTACGAGGCGCTCGCGGCGGACCTGGAGGCGGGGGAGCTCCACCCCGCGGACGCGAAGGGCGCGCTCGCGGAGTACCTGGACCGGCTCGTCGCCCCGGGACGCGAGAAGCTGACGACGGCCGAGTGACGGCCGGGCGACCGTCGAGTGACGGCCGGGCGACCGTCGAGTGACGGCCGGGCGACCGTCGAGTGCGGCCGGTCCGGGCCGGCCCGATCCGAAACGGGGGCGGCTCCCGGGCGGCTTTCCCGGGGTTATTTTACGATCCTCACGTACTCACGCCTCATGCAAGACGGGTACGACGTCGTTGTCGCCGGAGCTGGTCCCGCCGGCGCACAGTGTGCGCGCGACCTCGCGAACCGCGGTTTCGACGTCGTCGTTCTCGAGGCGGAGCCGGAGGAGGGGTTCCCCCGCCAGAGCAACAAGTCCACCGGCGGCACCTTCCCCTCGATGCTGACGGCGTTCGGGATCCCCGACGACGTGGTGATGCAGTTCACCGACACCGTCGTCATCGAGTCCCCCAACGAGCACTTCGTCCAGGAACAGACCGGCGCAGTGCTCGAGTTCGCCGACTTCAAGCGGTTCCTCGTCGAGGACGGCCGGAAGGCGGGCGCGGAGTACCGGTTCGACGCGCGGGTGTCCGGACCCGCGATGGCGGACGGCGAGGTCGTGGGGGTCGAGTACGGCGGCTCCGAGACGGTGTACGGCGACGTGGTGATCGACGCGACCGGGCCGTCGGCGCCGCTGGCGAAGGCGCTCGGGGTGAGCGACCTCCGGCGGGACCACCAGGCGATCGGCATCGAGTACGAGTTCGAGGGCGTCCACCTCGACCACGACGGCTACGCCGACCTGAACGACGCGATGATGCTCCGGCTGGATCACGAGTACGCGCCCGGAGGCTACTCGTGGATCTTCCACACCGGCGAGGACACCGCCAAGGTGGGCGTGTGTTACATCCAAAACGAGAGCTACCAGCGGTACGCCGACGAGCGCCGCACCGTCGACGGCTACCTCCAGCACTGGATCGACGAGGACCCCCGGTTCGCCGGGGCCGAGCGGATCGAGGGCAAGCAACACCGGGGCTCCGCGCACATCCAGCCGCCCGGCAGCCTGAGCACGGACAACTTCATGGCGATCGGCGACACCGTCCCCTCGATCGACCCGCTGTGGGGAGAGGGGATCCACAAGGCGATGCGATCGGCCCGGGCGGCGGCGACGACCGTCGACCACTGCCTCACGCCGGCGGAGCCCGACACCTCCGCGGAGAACATCTCCCTGTACGACGAACTGTGGCACGGCGAGGTCGCCCCCCGGATGGACGCCCGCCTGCTGATGACCGAACTCATGTACTTCGCCCCCAACGAGCGCTACGACACGCTGCTTCGCGACCTCGCTCGGCTCGAGGACGACACGCTGGCGAAGGCCAACCGGGGGAACAAGCTCGCGATCGCGAAGCTGCTGCACCCCGGGGACCTCCCGCTACTGGCGTCGTTCGCCAGGGAGCGACTCGCCCGCTGATCCGTCGGCCTCGAACGCTGATCCGTCGGCCTCGAACGCGGCCGCGAGCTGCGAACCCGACTCGACCACGAGCGCCACGACGAGCGGCCCGGCGATGATCCCCACGAGACCCAGCGAGAACGCGCCGCCGACGAAGCCGATGAGATAGAGGCTCCCGGGGAGTTCCGCCGTCCCCGACGAGAGCCAGGCCCGGACGATCACGTCCGGAACCCCCGCGACGAGGATTCCGCCGCCGATCAGCACCGCGAGCGCGATCGACGCCTCGCCCAGGAGGAAGTGGTAGCCGGAAAGGCCCACGAGCAGCACGGAGGGACCGACGACCGGGATGAACTGCAGGATACCCGCGGCGGTCGCCAGCGCGATCGGGGCGCCGTATCCCAGGAAGAAGAAGAACGGCAGGGCGATCAGGAACGTGCCGAACGCGGTCAGCGCCTGGAGGACGTAGATGCCGAACAGGGTCTTGCGGGCCCGTTCGTGCAGCGACTCGACGAGGTCGCGGTACCGCGGAGGAACCACGGTGGTCACGGCCTCCTGGACGGACTGCCGGTGAGCCAGAAGCGAGTAGACCAGGAAGAAAAACAGCGCCGCCTTCACGAGCAGCGCCGGGAGCGCGGCCGCCGTTCTGGCCGCGATCGTGGTGAGCCAGTTCACCAAGAGGTCGATCACCTCCGCGAGCACGAGGTGACGCGTGAACGGGCCGGCCGTGAGCGTCACCGTCTCCGGCAGCGCCGAGAGCGCCGCCAGAACCGTCTCGAGGCGGAGGAGCACGACGATCACCAGCGGCGCGAGCACCCCGACCGCCGCCAGGAGCGCCAGCGTGGCGGTCGCGGCGGCGGCCAACCGGGGCGGAATGCCGCGACGGCAAAGGTACCGTCGGACCGGCGCGAGCAGGTATCCGACCGTGAGCGCGAAGAAGATCGTTCCCAGCACCCCCGCAAGCAGCGCCGCCGCGATCGCGAGGAACCCGACGAACACGCCGGCGAGCACGTACCGACGTTCGCGCGTTCCCGATTCTCCCCCCATGGTCTCCCAGGAGACGGGCAGTCACTAAACCGTTCCGTCCAGGAGACGGGCAGTCACTAAACCGTTCCGTCCGGACCCGGACGACGCCGGCGGCTCCGCCGCGTTTAAGTACAACCGGGTGAAACCACCGGGTAATGAGAGACGGCAACGGAGGCGAGCGGAGGGGCGTCGAGACGTCGACGCGGCGTCGGTTTCTGACGGCCGCCGGCGCGGCGGGTGCCACCGCGCTTCTGGCCGGGTGTTCCGCCGAACCGTCGGGGGAGGACGGGACGTCGACGGAGGCGCCGACCGAGGCGGGCGGGGCCACGGAGACCGACGCCGAAACCGGGGCGACGGCCGAGGCCAGCGAGCCGGCGACGCTGGTCGTCGGCACCTACGAGGCGTTCATCGACTCCCCGAGCACGAGCCCGGGGACGTGGCTCAAGGAGACGTTCGAGTCGGAGTTCGACGCGACGCTGGTGTGGCAAACGCCGCCAAACGACGTGAACTACTACGTGGAGCGGGCCGACGCCGGCGTCGAGACCGAGGCGGACGCGTACGTCGGGTTGAACGCCGACGACCTGGTGCGGGTCGACGACGCGCTCTCGGAGTCGCTTTTCGCCGACCCCGGACCCATCGAGCGACGGGACAGGGTTCGCGAGGAGCTGGAGTTCGATCCCCAGGGGCGGGCGGTGCCGTACGACACCGGCTACGTCAGCCTGGTGTACGACTCGACGGAGGCGGAGGCGCCGGAGACGTTCGACGGCCTGCTCGAGCCGGAACACGAGGGGGACCTGATCACACAGAATCCGGGACAGTCCACGACCGGCAGGGCGTTCCTGCTCCACACGGTCCACCGCTACGGCGACGACTACCTCGACTTCTGGGCCGACCTCCAGGACAACGGCGTCCGGGTGCTCGGCTCGTGGAACGACGCGTACGCCGCGTGGATGGGCGGGGAGGCCCCGATGGTGGTCTCCTACTCGACGGACCAGGTGTTCGCCAGCCAGGAGGGGGCCGACCTCGACGAACACCAGATCCGGTTCCTGAACGACGAGGGGTACGCCAACCCGGAGGGGATGGCCGTCTTTGCGGACGCGACCGAGCCGGAGCTCGCGCGGGAGTTCCTGTCGTTCCTGCTCCGGCCGGAGATCCAGGGCGAAATCGCCCGGCGAAACGTGCAGTTCCCGGCCGTCGACGACGCCGACCTCCCCGAGGACTACGCCCAGTACGCCCACGAACCCCCGACGCCGGTGACGTTCGGCTACGACGAGCTCGCCGACGGGCTCGAGGGGTGGATCTCCGGGTGGGAACGCCAGTTCGCGGGCAACTGATTTGACGGTCGAGGCAGGTCGTCGAAACGTGACCGACCGAGGGGGTGCGGCGGCGTGACGCGGCGATCGGCGGCCGGCGACGAGCCACCGGCGACCGGCGACGGGACGCTACGTCGGATCGGGGACCGCCTGGAGCGGTACGCGATCGGGCTCGGAGCCCTGGCGACGGGGATCGTGCTGGTCGTCGTCTTCTACTACCCGGTGGCGACGGTGTTCCGGGAGGCGTTCCTGCTGGACGGCCGCCTCACGGGGGAGGTGTTCGTCGGCATCCTCACCGACCCCTTCTACGTGGGCGAGCTGGGCCGTCTGCTGTCGGGTGACCCGCCCGGGACGGTGCTCCGGCGGCTGGCGAGCCCCGACAGGCAGCTCGGCATCGTCGGGTTCACCGCCTACCAGGCGGCGCTGTCGACGGCCGCCAGCGTCGCGCTCGGACTCCCGGCGGCGTGGATCCTCGCGCGGTTCGAGTTCCGGGGCCGCGAGACGCTGCGCTCGCTGACGATCCTCCCGTTCGTGATGCCGTCGATCATGGTCGCGGTCGGCTTCGTCGCCACGTTCGGCCGGAACGGGACGCTCAACGCGATCCTCGCGTCCGTGGGACTGGGGCCGGTCGAGCTGCTCTTCACGCTGGAGGCGATCGTCGTCGCGCACGCGTTCTACAACGCGCCGCTGGTGGCGCGGATCGTCACCGCCGCCTGGGAGGCCGTCGACGCCCGGGCCGTCGAGACCGCCCGGTCGCTCGGGGCGTCGCCGCCCCGGGCGTTCCTGGACGTGGTCGCCCCGCAGCTGTACCCCGCCGTGCTGATGGGCGCGACGCTGACGTTCGTGTTCACCTTCGCCTCGTTCCCGATCGTGCTGGCGCTGGGAGGGTTCCAGCTCGCGACCGTCGAGGTGTTCGTCTTCCGGCTGATCCGCGACCTGGAGTACGCCGAGGCGGCGGGACTGGCCGTGGTCGAGCTCGCCATCTCGCTGTCGCTCACCTACGCGTACCTCCGGTACGAGGCCGCGAACGCGGTGCGGCGGGGCGGCGCCGTCCCCGGCGACCGCCGGCCGCTCCTCCCGGCGGCGTGGACGCCGACGGCGCTGGCGGAGCGGTTCGCGATCGTCGGCTACGCCGCCGTCGCCGCCGTGGTGTTCCTGCTGCCGCTCGCGAGCATGATCTGGGCGAGCCTCTCCGGCCCGGACGGGCTCACCCTGGCGCACTACCGGTTCCTGCTGGAGCGACAGGCCACGGGGGCGGCGTTTCAGGTGCAGCCGTGGCCCGCGGTCCGGAACTCCCTCGCGTTCGCGGCGGCGACGCTCGTGGTGGCGGTGCCGATGGGGGTGGTGGTCGCGGTGGCGACCACGCGCCGATATCGCGGGCGGAAGCTGGTCGACGCGCTGGCGATGGCTCCGTTCGCCGTCTCCGGGATCGTGGTCGGACTGGGACTGCTCCGCGGGCTGGTGTTCGGCGTCGAGATCGGCGGCTGGCGGATCAGCGTCGCGGGCGCGGTGGCGATCGTCGCCGCCCACGCCGTGGGCGCGTACCCGTTCGTCGCGCGCAACGTCGCCCCCGGCCTCGAGGGGCTGGACCCCTCCCTGACGGAGTCGGCGCGGGCGCTCGGTGCCTCGCGGGTCCGCGCGCTGATCGACGTGGAGTTGCCGCTGGTGTGGCCCGGTGTCGTCGCCGGCGCCGCGTTCGCGGTCGCGATCAGCGTCGGCGAGTTCAACTCGACGGTCGTCCTCGCGACCGGGACGGACAGCTACACGATGCCGGTCGCGGTCGAGCGGTATCTGGGGCGGCGACTCGGCCCCGCGACCGCCATGGGCGTCGTGCTGCTCGCGGTCACGAGCGCCAGTTTCATCGTCGTCGAACGGCTCGGGGGGTACGTGCGTCACTGATGGTTCGGGACGGCTCGACCGATCGGAGGAGGGGCGACGATGCGGCGGAGCGTGACGGCGGGGGCGAAGACCGGGAGGCGGCGGTCGAACTCGCTGGCGTCTCCCGGCGGTACGGGGACGCCCACGCGTTGCGGGACGTCTCGGCCCGGGTGCGCGAGGGGGAGTTTTTCACGCTCGTGGGCCCCTCCGGCTGCGGGAAGACGACGACGCTCCGGCTGATCGCGGGCTTCGAGTCGCCGACGGCGGGGACGGTCCGGATCGGCGGCGAGGACGTGGCCGGCGTACCGCCCGAATCACGCGACGTCGGCGTCGTCTTTCAGAATTACGCGCTGTTTCCACACATGACCGTCGGGGAGAACGTCGCCTACGGGCTCCGGTTCGCCGACCCGCCGGGCGGGGAGTCGCGCCGGGAACGCGTCGCGGACCTGCTCGAACTCGTCGACCTCGCCGGGACGGGGGATCGCGATCCGGAGTCGCTGTCGGGGGGACAACGGCAGCGGGTCGCGATCGCCCGCGCGCTCGCGCCGGGACCCCGGATTCTGCTGCTCGACGAGCCGATGAGCGCCCTCGACGCCCGGCTCCGGGAACGGCTCCGCCTGCAGGTGAAACGCATCCAGACCGACCTCGGGATACCCACCGTCTACGTCACGCACGACCAGGAGGAGGCGCTCGCCATCTCCGACCGCGTCGCGGTGATGAACGGCGGCCGGATCGAACAGATCGGGGAACCCCGGGAGGTCTACCGCCGCCCGGCTACCCGGTTCGTCGCGGAGTTCGTCGGGGACAACAACGTCTTCGAGGGCGAGATCCTGGCGGTCGATTCCCGCGAGGACGGACCGTCCCGGCTCGACGTCGACGTCGACGGCGCGCGATTGACGATCGCGTGCGGGGAGACGGAGGGGGACGCTCCCGGGGAATCGGGCGGAGTCGGGCCGGCGGCGGTGGGCTCGCGGGCGGTGTTTTGCGTCCGGCCGGAGGCGATGTCGCCCGGGGCGGCCCGGAACCGGCTGACGGCGCGGGTGACCGGCACCGAGTTCCTGGGGGAGACGACCCGCGTCCACCTGGAGTGGCGCGGCCGGGAGCTGTTGCTCCGGACCGCGGAGCCGCCGGAGCCGGAGCTCACCGTCGGCTTCCGGCCGGGGGCGGCACACCTGGTCGAGATTGCCGACTGGCAGGGGGAAGCTGGATCGAAACGACCGGAACGGGGAACGAAACCGGACGAAAATCAGGGGTAGCCGGCCCGAACGCGGAGCAGGGCGTTCTGCGCCTCGGCGACGGCGCCGTCGCGGAGCCCGAGTTCGGCGTCGGTGACCTCCTCGAGCGCGGCGAGGGCGGTTTCCTTCTCGGGCACGGTCGAGGGGTGTTCGGTGGCGAAGGAGATCAGGGCCACGTGGGCGTACGTCCGCACCTCCTCGTGGGGGTCCTCGAGCGCGTCCAGAAGCGCCATCGAGGTTCGGGGGAACCGCCCGGGGGCCGCAGCGAGCAGGTTGCCCGCGGCGATCGCTGCGGCGGTCCTGACCCGGGGCGCCTCCGCGTTCGTGGCGGCGGCGATCGGCCGATCGGCGTCGCCGAGTTCGTCGGCCACCGCGTCGCCGACCTCCGCCACCAGCGCCAGCGACGCGACGCGCAGTCCCTCGTGGCCGGCGTCGATCCGCCGGACGGCGGGCTCCAGCCCCTTCCTGGCGGCCCGCTCGTGATAGGGGGCGAGCTGTGCCAGCGCCCGGAGCCCCAGGTACGCCAGTTCCGGGTCCGGTTCCGCCGCGAACGCCGCGAGGTCGTCCGCCCAGACCTCGAACTCCGCCGGGCGGCGTTCGCCGAGCCACGCCAGCGTCTCGCCGGCGGTCTCCCGCAGGTCGGCGTCGCCCTGCTTCGCGATCACCAGCAGGTCTCCGACCCTGTCCCCGGCCGCGACGGGGTCGTCGTAAACGAGTTCGTGGACCCGAACCACGTACTCCCGCGGGGTGAACCGGGTCGTTTCCGCAGGGCGGTCCGCGGACGAGTCCTCCCCGGATTCCGCGCCGGCGTCCGGGCGGCTGTCGTCGGCCGCACCGCGTCCGGTCGTTCGGATCGACGAGGTTTCCTCTACCTCCAGCCCGCGGACCTGGTCGAGCGACGGCGAGCCGGCGGATCCACCGTCGGATCGATCGCGGCGCGGGGCTTCCGCCCCGGCCCGCGGCTCGGGCTGCCCGTCCGGATCCGGTCCCTGTGCCGGCATTACGAGATCACACCCATCCTCTCGTCGAGATACTGAGGCGCACAGTTTAAAACTTTGTCAGACGTTCTCGGGAACGATAATTCGGCGGTGGCGTCGGGCTACCGCTCGCGCGACCGGACGAGGCCGGAAGCCGGTTAGTCGCGGCGTCTGAACGACACGACCGTCCCCACGACGTCCTGGCCGTCGATGGTTTCGGTGCCGACGTTCAAGCCGAGCGCCGCCTCCGGGTCGACGACCCCGTGGACGATCGACTCCAGGTCGTCGGCGCTCGCGTCACCCTCGAACACGACGACGCGAACCCGTCCCCGGTTCACGCTCACCTCGGCGACGTCGTAGCCGTTCTCCTCGAAGGCGTCCCGCAACGCTGTCTCGAGTTCGTCCATACGCGGGTCGACGCCCCGGGCGGACAAAAACCTCGGTGCTCGTGGTCGGCCGACCGGCCGGAGACGAGTGCGACCACGGCGGAGTTCGCCGGCCCGAACCCCGAACGGACGGGCTTATACGGCCGGATGGCCAAGGGCAGGGATATGATATTCGAGGACCTCCCGACGACGCCGCGGGCGGAGGAACTCATCGACAAGGGGTTCTCCCGCGCGGCGCGCGCCGGCCGCGCGAAGGGCGGCCTGGAGGCCCAGCAGTCGATGCTCACGACGGCGGCGAACATCCTCTCGGACAACCTGGAGAACGTGGTCACCGACTGGCCGGACTTCGAGCGCGAGGTCGACCCGTTCTACCGGGAACTCGCCGACGCGATCGTCGGCGTCGACGACCTCCGGCAGTCGCTCTCGCGGATCACGTGGGCGAACCGGCAGGTGCGGGCGATCCGCGAAGAGTACCAGCCGAAGCTCCGGAAGACGGACGTCGAGGCCGCACGGAAACACCGGAAGCAGGCGTTCGCCCGGATGGCGGACGTCGTCCGTCAGGTCGAGGACGACCTGCTGCTGGTCGGGGAGGCCCGGGACGCGCTGAGGGACCTGCCCGACATCCGCCCCGACGAGCCGGCGATCGTCGTCGCGGGCTACCCGAACGTCGGCAAGTCCTCCTTCGTCAACGACGTCACCCGCGCGTCGAACGAGATCGCCCAGTACCCGTTCACCACCAGGGGCGTCCAGATCGGCCACTTCACCCGGAACCACATCCGGTACCAGATCATCGACACGCCCGGACTGCTCGACCGGCCCGAGGAGGAGCGCAACGAGATCGAGCGACAGGCCGTGAGCGCGCTCGAGCACCTCGCGGACGTGGTCGTGTTCCTCGTCGACGCCAGCGAGTCCTGCGGCTACCCCCTCGAGGCGCAGCTCGCGCTGCGGGAGGAGCTCGAGGAGCGGTTCGCCCGGCGGGGGATCGACCTCATCACCGTGTGCAACAAGAGCGATCGGTCGACCGACGTCGAGGCGGACGAGTACATGAGCGTCGAGACCGGCGAGAACGTCGAGCGGGTGCTGGAGCTGGCGGTCGACGCCGTGGAATTCGCGGGCGAACTCCCGCCGTCGCGCGGGGAGTAGGAACGCGTCTCGGGGGCGGGTCCCGAACGGGAATTCCGAACGGCTACTCCGAACGGCAAGAGCGCAGCCGCGCCCGCGACAGTCAGGTCATCTCCCGCTGGACGTATCTGACCTCGACGATGACTTCCTCCCCGGCGGTCGACTGGATCCGCGCGCCGAGACGCTCGGCCAGCGGCGCGGGGGGGTCCCCCGGAGGGTAACCGACCGTGATCAGGACGCGTTCGGTCTCCAGCGGCGGGATCGTGCCGGTGCGTTCCACCTCGAGTTCGACGAGAGACAGCGAGTCGTCGACTGCGGCGAGTTCGTCGGTCACCCCTGCGCGGATCTCCTGTTCGGTGGTGGCGGCGACGTAGGTGTCGTAGGTGACGCCGCCGAGGAACACCGAGAGGAGGGCGATCGCGACCGCCAGCATGGCGGCGCGTTTCACCAGCGCCGAACGGGCCCGGTCCGCCCGGAACCAGTTCTCCGGGCGATATCCCTGGTACCACAGCACCAGCAGCGCCGCGAAGTTGATCGACAGCACGTTCACGAACACGAGCACGCCCGAGCCGAACGCGAGCCACGGGTCCAGGTAGGCGATGCCCAGTCCGGCGGTGGCGGCCGGCGGGATGAGGGCGACGGCGATCATCACGCCCACCAGCGCCGAGGAGACGCCGGTCGTCAGCGAGAGGATGCCGGCGACGCCGGCGCCGAGCGCCACCGCCAGCGCGAGCACGTTCGGGGCGACGCGCTCGGCGACTTCCGCGAGCTGTAGCGGATCCAGTCCGGGAGGAACGAGGTTCGCCGCGCGGAGGAAGCCGGCGAAGGCGGCGCTCGCGGCGATCGAGAGGAAGATCCCCAACCCCTGGAGCCGGACGCCGCGACGGAACAGGTCGGGGTCGTCCACGACGGTGCCGACGCTTGCGGACATCGCCGGGCCGATCAGCGGCGCGATCACCATCGACCCCACGACCGTCGCCGGGGAGTCGAGCAACAGCCCCGCGGTGGCGATCACGGCCGAGACGACGGTCATCGTCGCGTACAGGGGGGTCGAGCGGACCAGTTCCTCCGCCTTCGTCGTCAGTTCCTCACGGGCGATGAGTTCGCCCTCGTGTTCCCCCTCCTCGGCGTACTTCTCCGACAGCTCCTCGAACCGCCGGGAGATGACCGTCTCGGCGCTGACGATCACCGTGTACGTCGACTCGTCGATCCCGACCGCACGGAGCTCCTCCAGGACCGGCTCGACGCCGGCCTTCGGCAACGGAAACGTGACCACGGAGGTGAACTCCCGGTTGCTCGTCTCGTCGGTCAGCACGTAGTCGATGCCCCCTTCCTCCAGGACCTCGAGGACGGCCTGCTGTTTCCCCGACGGGATCGTGATCTGGACGACTCGCACGGTTCCGGCTTCTCTCCCCCGGATATAGAAAGCCCCGGTCGTCCCCGGGCGAAGGGATGAGACGCCGCCGGAGGCCGACCAGCGATCGGTCGTCGAAAAAGTGCGGATCCGCGGTCTGCGATCCGCGATCCGCGGTCTGCGATCCGCGATCAGTCCGTGTAGGAGCTCACGCCGACGACCTTCCGGAACGTTCCCTGGCCGGTCGAGGCCTCCTCGTCGAACTCCGTCACCTCGACGCGGATCCGCTTGCCGACGTGGCCGGAGTCGACGCCCTCGACGAACAGTTTCGTGTCGCCGACGTTGACGAGGCCGACGCCCTCACCACGGTACTCGCCGAGGAAGACGTCGACTTCGGTTCCCGGCTGCAGCGACGGCGTCGTCGTGCGGAACGTCCAGCCCTTGAAGTACTTCTCGAGCAGGCTCATACGCGGGCCACCTCCTCGGATTCGCGGTCGGTGACGTACTCGAGCCCGAATCCGGTGATCGCCGACACGACGAAGACCGCGACGAGCAGCCACCCGTGGAACACGAACGGGACGACCTCGATCGGATTGACGACCATGCTGGCCTCGAACCACTCGTACTGGTCGGGGAGTCCCTGCATGGCCCCGAACCCGGCCAGGACGCCGCCGGACCACGGGAAGATGTAGCCGAGCGCCGCCGTGTTGGCGTCGAGGATGTTCGCCCGACGGTAGCCGTTGATGTTGAACCGCTCGCCGACCTTCGAGATGAACGGCCCGATCGCGATCTCGGCGGCGGTGTTGATCGTGATGGCGGCGTTGATCAGCGCCGCGGAGCCGACCATCGTCAGCTCCGCGCTGCGGACCCCCTTGGCGAACCGGTCGAACGCGAACTCGAGGATCGCGTCGAACGCCCCGCCCCGGATCATGATCTGTGCGCCCGCGACGATGAACAACACGAGCAGCGACAGCGCGAAGAAGCCGGCCATGCCCTCGAGGAGGCTGCCGCCGACTCCGGCGTTACCGGGCTCGACGATCTCCAGGATCGGGAGGAACGAGAGCGGTTCCGCCAGGGGCCCGTCGGCGGGGGCCCGGAAGACGAGCATGTCCCGCGCCGGCGCGAGCCCGAAGACGAGGTTGAACACGACTGCAGCGACGATCCCCCACGAGATCGCCTCGATGATGTGTCGACCCGCGACGGCCGTACCGATGACGGCGCCCATCGAGACCAGGTGGATCAGCCCCGCCGGTTGGGCGGCCTCCGCGATGATCGCGTCCGGGTCCCCCGCGACGTCGATGCCCGGCATGACGCTGCTGGCGGCGATGTACGCGAAGAACGCGATGACGGCGGCGATGATCGCGTACTTGAACCGGGAGGCGACGACGCCCCCGATGTCGGAGTCCTGGGTGACCGCGCTCACGATCGTGGTGTCGCTCACGGGGGCGAGGTTGTCGCCGAAGATCGCGCCCGAAAGGACCGCGCCGAACATGAGCACCGGATTCGCTCCGAGCAGGACGCCCGCGGGGAAGAACAGCGCGACGAACGCGATCGCCGTGCCGTACCCGGTGCCGATGCCGGTCGCGAGCACCGCCGCGAGCACGAACGTGATCGACGGAAACAGCAGCGCGCCGACGCCCGCGACGTCCGAGAGCCAGACCAGTCCCTCGACGAACCCGCCGACCTGCATCGTCTCGGCGAACATGCCCGCCCACAACCACGCCACGATCGCGGTCACGGCCACGGGCTGTGTCATTCCCTCGAAAATCGTGTTCGCGTAGCTGGTCCAGGAACCTCTCACGAGGAACATTCCGAAAATGAGCGCGATCAGCATCCCCACGACCAGGCCCGTCGTGTCCGAGATCCGCCACAGGGCGGACTGCAGGATGGCCCAGGCGATGAAAAACAGGATGGGAACCGCGCTCGTCGCCCGTCCGCCGTAGAATTCGAGTTCGGGTGCGTCCGTTTCGACCTCGAATTCCTCGGTTGGATCTGCCTCCTCTGAACTCATTCAGCACATACCTCAGTTCGGGAACGTTCACGGGGGCCGATAAACCCCCCGGTCAGAGTAATTTGTGACGGCCGACCGCCCGACTCGCGGGCGATGAACGCTCCGCGGAACCCGCCCCGGACAATACTGTGTCCCTCGACACGTTTATGCCGTCCAATCGCATACGCCGTGGTACATGGCCTCACTGGCGATTGATCGAGTTCCGCGACGGTAGAACCGAACCTTTCTCGAGTTGTGTCTCTCTCGTTCGTCGACCCACCAGCGACGGGCTCGACAGGAACCGCCGACGGGCAGGGGGTGGCTGTCGATGAGCGACGGCGCCGAGGGAACCGACGACGACGGAACCGCCGACGACTCCGTGGCGACTGACGGCGCGGGAACGACGGCCGGGACCGCCGGGGGGTTCGACGCCCCCCAGGTCGGGTCCGGCGGGGCCGCAGCGGCCGTCCGCGCCGGCCTCGACGCGGTGGCGCTCAAACCGGCCGAGTGCGACGTCCGCCGCGGGCTGGACGTGCCGCTCGAGGCGGTGGCGATCGACTACGAGGGTCCCGAACACGTGCCCTCGGCGTCGGCGCTCGCCGACCTCGCCGCCGACAGGGACGTCAGGCTCACCACCCCCGTCCGGGCCGACGGCTACGACCCGCTGGGCGACGACGACCGGCTGGCGGAGATTCCGGCCGGCGTGGGTCGGGTGCTCGTCGCCGGACATCCGGCGTACCTCTCGGAGACGGAGCGGAGCCGCCCGGTCGCGCCGCGGTTCGCGGCCGCCAGGCGCGACGCCCCGGACGCGTGGGTCGGAACCGAGGGCGTCGAACGGCTGGCGCTCGCGGCCGGCGGCACCCAGTACGAACTGCTCTCGCGGTCCAGCGAGCGCGACCTCGCGGCGCTTCGCGCCGCCGGCTTCGACGGCGAGATAGCCGTGTACGCGCCGACGGTGTTGACAGACCGGGAGGACGCCGTCCTCGACGCGGTCGGGGCGTACGCCGCCCGGCGAAAGCCCGTCGCCCGGGCCCTGCCGGACGGGGCCGCGACCGACGCGTCGGCGACGGGCCGCGCCAGGGAGGTGCTGTCGGCGGCCGTCCGGGACTACGCGCTCGTGGGCGCCCCCGAAACCGTGCGCGATCGGGTCGACGCGCTCCGGGAGGCCGGCGCCGACGTCGTCGTCGGCTATCCCGCGCGCGGAATCGAGGAATTCCGATAGCTCCGACCGAACGGGCGAACGGGTGGTTTTTGTGCGCGCCTCGCCCATCGGAACGCATGGCGGACGAACACCCCGGGGAGGTCCTGGACGAGCTGTTCGCGACCATCGAGGACAGGAAACGCGAGCTGCCGGAGGGGTCGTACACGGCGTCGCTTCTCACCCACGAGAAGGGCGAAAACGCCGTCCTCGAGAAGCTCGGGGAGGAGGCGACCGAGATCGTGCTCGCCGCCAAGGACGACGACGAGGCCGAACTGCGCCACGAGAGCGCGGACTTCGTGTACCACCTGCTGGTGCTTTTCGCGATGAAGGGGATGGACGTGGACGACCTCCGGACGGAGCTGCGCGACCGGTTCGGCTGAGCGCGGCGGGATCGAACGCGTCGGACGCCCGACCCACCGGGAGACGTCGGTTCGCCGACTCACCGGGAGACGTCGTCCCGCTCGTCCTCGAGGATCGACGCGACCTCGCTGCGGGTGAGGACGGCGACGTCGCCGGAGACGGTCCGTTTCAGTGCGGCGGCGGCGGCGCCGTACGAAAGCGAGTCGCCGACGTCGCCGCCGCGGATCCGTCGGGAGAGGAATCCGCCGACGAAGGCGTCGCCGGTGCCGATCTCGTCGACGGTGTCGGCCGGGACGGTCCCCTGCTCGTGGAGCTCCCCGCCGTGCAGGGCGAGCGAGCCGGCGTCGCCGCGGGTGAGGACGACGGTCTCGAAGTCGAAGTCGGTGTCGAGGCCGTGAGCGACGTCGACGGCGTCGCCCTCGTACCCGAGCACGCCGGTGGCGTCGCGCTGGGGGACGAACAGGACGTCGACGTGTTCGAACAGCGACTCGTACGCCTTCCGGGCCGTCTCGGCCGGCCACAGCTTCGAGCGGTAGTTCACGTCGAAGCTGCGCGTCGTCCCCGACTCGCCGGCGAGCCGGAGCAGCGCAGCGGTCGTTTCGGCGGCAGCGTCCGAGAGCGCCGGCGTGATCCCGCTGGTGTGGAACACGGAGGCGCCGCGGATCGCCCCCGTCGGGAGCTCGGTGGCCGTGACGGAGGTTATGGCCGCGTTCTCGCGATCGTAAACGACCTCGGTGCCCCGGGGTGCACCGCCGTACTCGAGGTAGTAGGTCCCGAGCCGGCTCTCGTCGGCGTCGGCCCACGTGACGCCGGTCCGGACGCCGTGTCCCCGTAGTTCGCGGGCGACGCGCCGGCCGAGCGGCGAATCCGGGAGCTTCGACAGCCAGACCGCGTCGGTTCCGAGCTGGGCCGCCGCGGCGGCGACGTTGCTCTCCGCGCCGCCGGCCCCCGCGTCGAACCGGTCGGCGGTCTCGAGCCGCTCCCCGGGCGGCGGGGAGAGCCGGAGCATCGTCTCGCCGAACGTCACCAGTTCCGTCACCGCCGGTCCCCCCGGGGTCCCCTCCCGCGACGGTCGGACCGCGCGTGGCAGTTCAATCGGTCCTGCATACACGCGTACTGGACGGGGGGCAATATAAGTCTCGGCCAGAAAACCGGGGGGTTCGGGGCAGAGGTCGAGGGACCGGGCGCCGCGTCGCCGAATTCAGTCGGCGTCCTCGGCGGCGTCGTCCGCGTCTCCGGCGGCGTCGTCCGCGTCTCCGGCGGCGGTCCCGTCCTCACCGTTCCCGGACTCCTCGTCCGTCCGGGAGTCGTCCTCGACGCTGACCGACGTGACGCGGGGGTCCTTCCGGATACGGACCTCGAGGGTGCCCGCGTCGGTGAGCGTGGCGTTCGCGCCCGCGGGGGTGACGTTCGCGTCCTCCGGGAGCGTGGCGGTGCCGGTGAGCGTCAGTCCGCGACCGGGGAACCGCATGTCGAACCCCTCGTAGAACGGCCGGAACCGTTCGAGACGTACCTCCACCGTGTCGTCGATGAACCGGACCTGAACGTCCTCTTTGTCGACGCCCGGGGCGTCGAAGACGACCAGGTACTCCTCGTCGGACTCGAGCAGGTCGTGTTCCAGCGGCCGTCGTTCCTGATAGCGGCCGAGTCCGCGACCGATCCGCTCGAGGGCGCCGCGTATCGCCGAGCCCCCCATCTTCGTGAGGCGGTTCCCACCCCGCCGCGCCGCCGCCGCCACCCGGGGGACGACGGGGGGCCTGCGACCCGAACGGACTGACGACGGAGCCGGACCCGCTCTCGGGGGACTGCATACACCTCGAGCAAGGGTCGCGGCGCATTTATATTCCCCGACAGCTCGGCCGGGGACAGCGAGAACGAAAGGACGGGCGAGGCTACAGTTCGATCTGCTCCAGGCAGTCAGTCCCGCCACACACCGGACACGACAGGTCGGCCAGGGAGTGCTCCTCGGGTAGGTCGTAGGTGTAGTGGTTCTCCCACATGTCCAGAAAGCAGTCCTCGTTCGTGCACTTGATCTCCATAGTGGACGGCATACCGGAGGGTGGGGAGCCCGGCTAATCAACGTTGGCGTCCCGGGGGAGGCAGCTCGGGGGGCGGAAGAGTCGCTCGGGAGCGGAACCCGTCGAAAACCCCGACGTCCGACGGGGACGACGCCCGTTTCGCGCCGCTAGTCGTCGCCGAAGGGGCCGGGGCCGCCGCCGCCGGGTCGTTCCTCCTTGCTCGCACAGTTGCCGTTGCCGTCGATCTGGAGGCGCCCCTGGAAGTTGCAGGTCCTGTTCTGGTTGTACATACAGCGAGTACAGCCGCATTCGACGGGTATTCGGTTGTTTCGCTGGGCCATGATACAGGTTCGGTCACCACGAGGAATAAACCTTCGACGGTGGAAACGTCGACCGGAGCCGGGGGCGGAATCCGTCGGCGGATTCAACCGCGGAGCGCCTCGACCGGGTGGAGCGTGGCCGCGCGGTAGGCGGGATAGAGCCCGGACAGCAGACACACGAACACGCCGAACGCGAACGCGCCGACCAGGTACAGCCCGTTGGAAGGGACCAGCAGCACGTCGAACCCGACCGGCGCGACGAGGACGAGGCCGACCCCGGCGGCGGCCGCCAACACCGCGCCGAAGAAGCCGCCGACGACGCCGAGGAGCGCCGCCTCGGCCAGCAGCACGCGGAGCACCTGGCGGCGCTGCACGCCGACGGCGCGCAACACCCCGATCTCCTGGCGTCGCTCCGCCGTGCTCATCAGCATCACGTTGAAGATGCTGACCCCCGCGACGACCAGCGAGATTCCGCCGATGCCGAGCAGGAACCGGTTGAGAAGCGAGAAGAACTCGTCGATCGTGTCGAGGATGCTGGACAGTTCGAGCACCTCGACCCGCTCCTCGCGCAGGTTGACGCGCTCGCGGATCCGCTCCGCGATCGGTCCCGCCACCTGGCTGGATTCCGCGCTGATGACGACCTGATCGTACGTCCGCCGGCCGAACGCCGACTCGGGCAACACGACGGCGTTGTTGGGATTCACCGGCGAGATCGTCTCCTCCTCCTCCATGATCGCGACGACGCGGTAGCGTTCCGAGCCCACCTCGATCGCGCTGCCGAGGCGCAGCCCGAGGTCGTCGGCGACTGCGGCGCCGACGATCGCGCCCTGGCGGTGGCGATCCGGGATAGACCCCTCTCTCGCGGCGAACAGCGCCCCGGGCGTCTCGGTGCCGTACAGCTGCGCGAACGTCTGGCCGCCGGCCCCGGAGACGACCCCGCCGTCGGTCTTCAGGGGGACGGCGGTCCCGTCGGTGCCGGTCGCGCGGGCGATCGCCTCGACGTCGCGCGCGTCCAGCGACGTCACGCCGGCCCCGTCGTTGGGCGTGACGACGACCTGGTCGCCCAGCCCCCCGAGTTCGGCGTCGGCCGACACCGCCAGTACGTTTCCGAACAGCCCGAGCGACGCGATCGCGAACACCCCGATCAACACTCCGAGCGCGGCAAGCGCCGTCCGCAACCGGTTCCGCCCGAGGTTCCGGAGGGCCATCGACGCCGCCGGGGCGAGTCGATCGAGCCGGCCGCGGAGCCGGCCGCGGTCACTCGGCATCCCGGATCACCCCGTCCACGAGTTCGACCGTCCGGTCCGCGTAGGTCGTCACGAGCCGGTCGTGCGTCACCGTGATCACGCCGACCCCCTCCTCGCAGATCCGGCCGAACTCCGAGAGGATGGTCGATCCGGTGTCCCGATCGAGGTTGCCGGTCGGCTCGTCCGCGAGCAGGATCTCCGGCTCGTTTATCAGCGCCCGGGCGATCGCCACGCGCTGCTTTTGTCCACCCGAGAGTTCGTCGGGGGTGTGGCTCGTCCGATCGCCGAGCCCGACCCGTTCGAGCAGGTCGACCGCCCGGTCCTCGGCGTCGCGGTCCGGATCGAACATCGTGGGGACGAGGACGTTCTCGGTGGCGGTGAGCTTCGGCAGGAGGTAGAAGTCCTGAAAGACGAACCCGACGGATTCCTTTCGGGCCCGCGTGCGCTCCCGGTCGTCGAGGGTCGTGACGTCGCGGCCGTGGAGCCGCACCGTCCCGGCGGTCGGGACGTCGAGGAGCCCGAGCATGTTGAGCATCGTGCTCTTGCCGCTCCCGCTCGGGCCGACGATCGAGAGGAACTCCCCCGACTCGACGGCGAGATCCACCCCCCCGAGTGCGGTGACGGTCTCCCCGCCGCGCTCGTACCGCTTTACCACGCCGTCGAGTTCGATCGGCGGCGGCCGCCGCGAGGATCGCGTGCTCGGGTCCGAGACGGCCGTCCCCCGGAGCCATTCGGACGGGTCCTGTTCGTTCATGATCGCCGGAGGTAGAGGATCGCGAGCGTCCCCACGAACAGGAGGGCGAACGCCGGAATGGCGACGATTACGGCGGTAGATCCCCCGTCGCCGTCGGGCTGTGGCGAGACGTAGGCGTCGTCGTACGGGAGTTCGAACGTCCGGGTTTCGACCTCGCCGCCGGATCTGAACGCGACGTCGACCTGGACGGCCGTGGCGTTCGGGCCGTCGACGGCAGCCGTGACGTCGAACGGCGCGAACTCGCCCGGTTCGAGCGTCCCCACGAAGTAGTCGCGGCGGGGGTACGCCGGCTCGACGTGTTCGGACGGGACCACGGAGACGACCACCCCGGTCACGCGCTGGCCCGTCGGGTTCCCGAGGTTGCCCGAGAGGCGAACCGCGTCCGGGGATCTCGCTCCCGGCCGGTCGCCCTCGTCGCCGATCGCCTCGAGGTCGACCCCGGTCAGCGTCACGTCGGCCGCCTCGATCCGGTAGTCGTACCGGGTCGAGGTCGTGGCCGTCCGGCCGGCCGTCTCGTAGGCCACGTCGACGGTCACCTCGGCCGGCCCGAACCGGCTCAGATCGATCCGCACGGAGTCCGACTCGCCCGGCTCGAGCGGCCCGTCGACCGACAGCCGCGGGAGCGTCTCGTTCCCGACCTGGGGGGTGACGACGACGCGCTCGGCCGGCGCGTTGCCGAAGTTGGTCACCGACACCCGGATCGCGTCCTCGCGTTCCGGCTCCTCGTCGTCCTGTCCCCCGCCCTGGACCTGCCCGCCGAGGATGCCGCCGATCCCGCCGGGGACGAGGGAGTCGCCGGCCGCCGCGTCGGTTCCGTCGGCCGAGGCGGATATCGGAGCGACGCGAACCCCGACGTCGGTGACCGGCTCGACCGCCTCGTAGGTCGTCGTTCGCTCGACGGCGCCGGCGGACCCCTCCGCAGTCGCGTATCGAATCGTGACTTCGAGGGGTCGAGCGCCGGGCGTCTGCGGCACGATCTCGAACGCGCGCTCCGCGGTCTCGCCGGACCCCAGGGTGGCGATCGACCGGCCATCCGTTCGGACCTCCGTCCCCTCCCCTTCGACGGTCACGGTGACGTTCCTGAGCTGGTCGGCGGAGGGGTTCCTCACGGAGAGGTTCAGCGTCGTCCCGACGCCGACGACCTCCTCGACGGGGTCGACGTCGACCAGCGGGCCGGCCCCCTCGACGACGAGCGAAACCGGGCGCGTCGCGTTCACGGACGCGTTCTCCTCGTCGGTGGCCTCCGCGACCACCCGGAGCTCGCGGTGGCCGGGGTCCTCGAACGTGACGGTCACCGGGACGGTCAGCGAGTTGCCCGGCCCGAGAGCGCCCAGCTCCGAGGCCGAACCCAGTTCCGTCCCGTCTTCGTCCCGGAGCACCACCCGATCGAGGGTGACCGCGCTGTCGCTCCCGGCCGCCAGGTCGACGGTGACGTCGATCGTCGCCGGGGCGTCCGCCGCAATCGTCCCCTGCCGCGGTTCCGCGTCCGAGACGACGAGCCGGGCGTCGGGCACCCCGGCCGCCGCGACGACGAACCCGGCGAGCAGGAGGAGGAGCAACGAGCCGAGGAGGACTGAACGGCGCATCGTTCACTGTTGGTCTCGAACGCTGTTATGTGTGTCGCAGAACCGGACAGTACAGGGAGGGGCTAAAAGTCGAGTGTGCGATTTAACCGTCTCGGCCACGTATTGGAACGCATGATGGAGAGATCGAACTGCCGGAAGGCCGGCTCCGCCTGGGCGATCGGGCAGGGTGTGCTCGCCGCACTCGCGCCGGGAGTGACGGCCAGGCTGGTGGGCAAACTGATCGGGAAAAGTTTCGAAAACGCGTCCGAACTGGAAGCGAAGCCGGCGTACCTCCGGCAGCTCAGGGCGACGGGGATCGGCCTGATCGCCGCCGGCGTCGCCGGCCTGCTGCTGGAGAAGCGCGCCGAGGGCGACGCCGAAGCGGAGTGACGGGGGCGGCCTTCAAAACCGGAATCAATTAAGTACCGGGGAGATATTCGTGTGACATGTCAGATACGACAGGGGGCGGGGGACCCGAAGGACCCTTTTTTTCTTCCAGTGCTGTCCTTCGGGAGTTCGCGCCACACCCGTACCAGTCGTTGAACGAGTCGGGCGAGATCGTCGCCGTCAACGACGCGTGGCTCGAGGCGCTCGGATACGATCGGGAGGAGGTCGAGGGGGAACCGTTCGGGGAGTTCCTCACCGATGAGTCGCGGGAACTGTTCCGGTCTCGGTTCGAGGAGTTCAAAGGAGCCGGGGGCGTCTCGAACGTCGAACTCGAGATGCGTCGCGCCGAGGGGGACCGGCTCGTGGTGTCGTACGACGGGCGAATCGAGTACGACGACGACGGGAATCCGGTCCGAACCCACTGCCAGTTCCGGGACGTGACCGAACAGCGGCGCCGGGAGGAGACGCTGAGGGAGACGAACACGGTGCTCAGGACCCTGATGGATAGCCTCCCGATGGGGGTGCTCGCGGAGAACCCGGACCGGGAGATAGTCGCCACGAACGAGGGGTTCTGCGAGATCTTCGATCTCCCGATGTCGTGTGAGGAACTGGTCGGCCGCGACTGCGCGGCGACCGCGGAGGAGAGCAAGGGGCAGTTCGCGGACCCGGACGCGTTCGTGAATCGAATCGAGGAGATACTGGATACCCGGGAACGGGTGCTGGAGGAGGAACTCGCGATGGCGGACGGGCGGACGCTTGCCCGGAGTTACGTCCCCTTTTCACACCCCGACGGCGAGGCCAACCTCTGGCTGTACCGCGACGTCACCGGGGAAAAGCAGCGCGAACAGCAACTGAAGACGGAGCGAAACCGGGCCGAGCGGATCTTCGAGGCCGCGGGGACGATCATGCTGGTGCTCGACGAGGACGGGCGGGTCGAGCGGATAAACGAGCGGGGCTGTGACCGCCTCGGCTACGACCGGGCGGAGCTGATCGGCGAGGACTGGTTCGAACTCGCGGTCCCGGAGGGGCGTCGATCCGCGGTGGACGACATCTTCGAGAGCCTCACCTCGAACGGCACCGACCCGGTCGAGGTGAACGAGAACCCGGTCGTGACGAAGGACGGCGAGCGGCGGATCGTGCGGTGGCACAACGCCGTTCTGCGGGACGGCGACGGGAACGTCGTCGGCGTGTTGAGTTCGGGGACGGACGTCACCGAAGCGAAGCGTCGCGAACGCGAACTCGAGCGGCACGAGGCGTATCTGGAGCAGTCTCACGACGTCATCACCGTGGTGGACGCGTCCGGGACGGTGAAGTTCCAGACCGAGTCCACAGAGCGGATCACCGGCTTTTCCCCCGATGAGGTGACCGGCAATGATGGATTCGAGTACGTCCACCCGGAGGATCGGGAGGAACTCGCGGAGCTTTTCTCCTCGGTCGTGGAGCGGCCCGACGAGGAGGCGACCGCCGAAATGCGGGTGGAAACCGCGGACGGGTCGTGGCGGTGGATCGAGGCGCGCGGGGTGAACAAACTCGACGATCCGGTCGTGGAGGGGATCGTCGTCAGCTCGCGGGACGTCACCGAGCGGAAGCGGCGCGAACAGGAGCTCGAGGAGGTGAACGAACGCCTGGACCTGGCGCTGGAGGCCGGGCAGTTCGGCGTGTGGGACTGGAACGTCCGGACCGACGAGGTCACGTTCGACGAGCGCTGGGCGGAGATGCTGGGGTACGATCTCGACGAGGTCGAGCCGAGGCTCGACTTCTGGGAGAGTCGAGTCCATCCCGAAGACGTGGAGCGGGTGGAGGCGGCACTCGAGTCCCACCTCGACGGGGAGTCGGAGTACTACGAGTGCGACCACCGGATGCGGACGAAGGCCGGCAGCTGGATCTGGATCCACGCCGTCGGG
>JAZKTH010000142.1:0-6290 GCA_036625675.1 Haloferacaceae archaeon | reverse complement strand
CACCGGAGACGACGGACGCGGAAACGGACGCGACGACCGACGCCGAGGCCGGGGCGCCGTCTCCCGGCGACCGACGGCGGGAGGCGAAGCGAGAGGGGCTCTCGAAACGGGACGCTCGGGCCCGCCGCGAGGCCGAGGACGTCGTCTCGTCGGCCGACGAGACGGCGCACCTGCGGGTGTTCCGGTACGATCCCGACGTCGAGGGGAAGACCGAACCGCACTTCGACGACTTTCACGTCCCGTTCACGAAGGGGATGACGGTGCTGGACGCCCTGATCTGGGCCCGGGACTACTACGATCCGTCGCTCACGTTCCGGCACTCCTGTAGGCAGGCCATCTGCGGATCGGACGCACTCTTCATCAACGGGCGGCAACGGCTGGCCTGCAAGACGCAGATCAGCGAGGTGGGCGATCCGGTCAGGGTCGAGCCGCTGCCGCACGCCGATGTGGTGAAGGACCTCGTCGTCGACATGGAGCACTTCTACGACCAGATGGAGGCGGTCGAACCGTACTTCCAGACGAACGAGCTGCCGGACGGCGAACTGGAGGAACAGCGACAGTCCCGGGAGAACCGCGAGAAGATCAAGATGTCGACCCGCTGCATCTGGTGTAGCGCGTGCATGTCCTCGTGCAACATCGCCGCGGGGGACAACGAGTACCTCGGCCCGGCCGCGCTCAACAAGGCGTACCGGTTCGCGATGGACGAGCGGGAGGGCGAGGAGATGACGGAGCACCGGCTGAAACTCATCGAGGAAGAGAACGGCGTCTGGCGGTGTCAGACGCAGTTCTCCTGCACCGAGGTGTGTCCGAAGGACATCCCGCTCACCGAGCACATCCAGGCGCTCAAGCGTGAAGCGGTGAAGCACAACCTGCAGTTCTGGTAACGCCAGACAGCACACGAGAGACAACTAACGAAACCATGTACGAATACGACGTCATCGTGGTCGGCGGCGGCGGCGCCGGCCTTCGAGCGGCGATTGCGGCACAGGAAGCGGGGGCCGACGTGGCCATCGTCTCGAAACTCCACCCGGTGCGATCCCACACGGGCGCCGCCGAGGGAGGGATCAACGCGGCGCTTCGCGAGGGGGACTCCTGGGAGGACCACGCCTACGACACGATGAAAGGCTCCGACTACCTCGGGGACGCGCCGGCCATCGAGACGCTGTGTCAGGACAGTCCGGAGGAGGTCGTCCAGCTGGAAAACTGGGGAATGGCGTTCTCCCGGGACGAGGACGGACGGATGAGCCAGCGGCCGTTCGGCGGGCTCTCGTTCCCGCGGACGACCTACGCCGGGGCCGAAACCGGCCACCAGCTGCTCCACACCCTCTACGAACAGCTCGTCAAGCGCGGCGTCGAGGTGTACGACGAGTGGCACGTCACGCGCCTGGCCGTCTCCGACGAGGAGCGGCCGGAGGACCGCACCTGCCACGGCATCGTCGCCTACGACGTCAAGACCGGAGAGATAGCCGGATTCAAGGCGAACGACGGCGTGATCCTCGCGACGGGCGGCCCGGGACAGGTGTTCGATCACACGACGAACGCGGTCGCGTGTACCGGCGACGGCACCGCGATGGCCTACCGCGCCGGAGTCCCACTCGAGGACATGGAGTTCATCCAGTTCCACCCGACGACGCTCCCCTCCACGGGAGTGTTGATCACGGAGGGCGTCCGGGGCGAGGGCGGGATCCTCTACAACGCCGAAGGCGAGCGGTTCATGTTCGAGCACGGCTACGCGAACAACGACGGCGAGCTTGCCTCCCGGGACGTGGTGTCCCGCGCGGAGCTCACCGAGGTCAACGAGGGGCGGGGGATCGAGGACGAGTACGTTCACCTCGACATGCGCCACCTCGGGGAGGAACGGATCATCGACCGGCTGGAGAACATCGTCCACCTCGCGGAGGACTTCGAGGGCGTGGATCCGCTGGAGGAGCCGATGCCGGTGAAGCCGGGGCAACACTACGCGATGGGCGGGATCGAAATCGACGAGAACGGCCAGACCTGCATCGAGGGGCTGTACGCCGCCGGCGAGTGCGCGTGCGCGTCCGTCCACGGCGCCAACCGGCTGGGTGGGAACGCGCTGCCGGAGCTGACCGTCTTCGGGAAGCGCGCGGGACACCACGCCGCCGGCAAGGACATCGGGGAGGCGAAAATCGAGACCGGCAAGCGGGGCGAGTACGAGCTCGGGGAGTTCGAATCCCCGGTCGAGGTGGGCGAGATCGACTCCGCGGGCGAGCCCGTGGCGTCCGACGGCGGCGAGGTCGAGCGGGCGGGCGAACCCGACGGGGAGGAACTGGTCGAGCGCGCCGTCGAGGCCGAACGCGAGTTCATCACCACCGTGCTGGAACGCGAGGAGGGGATCCACCACGCGGAGATCCGCACCGAACTCCAGGACTCGATGACCCGTCACGTCAACGTCTTCCGGGAGGAGGAGGGTCTCGAGCAGGCGCTTCGCGACATCCGCCGGGCGCGCGAGCGCTACCGGGACGTCGCGGTCTCGGATCCCTCGAGGACGTTCAACACGGACCTGCTGCATACGATCGAAACCCGCAACCTGCTGGATCTGGCGGAGGCGATCACGATGGGCGCGCTGGCCCGCGACGAGTTCCGCGGTGCCCACTGGCGGAAGAAACACCAGACGCGCAAGGACGACGAGTGGCTCAAACACACGATGCTCTCGTGGAACGACGGGGAGCCGGAGCTGTGGTACAGGCCCGTCGTCCTCGAAGGCGAGGAAAAGACCTACGAACCCAAGACCCGCAGCTACTGAGCCGGCGGTAGCGGAATCGTCGGGCGGCCACGTGGCGCCCTCCTTGTGGAGTTGCGTGTGGGAGAACTATAACGATCTTTTTGTGTTAAATCATAGCAAGCCCTTTTACCTCGCCCTCGCAAGTCCAATATACTCGGCCCGAACGGGCCGCGACCAAAATTATGACTGAAAGAGAACTCATCTGGCGGATTTCGGGTGGGTCGGGCGACGGGATCGCCTCGACCAGCCAGAACTTCGCCAAGGCGTTGATGCGTTCGGGACTGCACGTGTTCACGCACCGCCACTACCCGTCGCGGATCCGTGGTGGCCACACGTACACGGAGATCCGCGCGTCCGACGAGCCCGTCAAATCCCGGGGAGACGGCTACAACTTCCTGCTCGCGCTGGGGGACTCCTTCGCCCGAAACCCGCAGGAAGGTGCCTACTACGGCAACGAGGAGCTCAAACCCCTCGAGGAGAACCTCGACGAACTCCACGAGGGAGGGGTGATCGTCTACGACTCGGGGCTGCTCGACGCCGACGAAATCGAGGGCTTCGAGGAGCGCGCCGAGGAGAACGACTGGCACGTCTACCCGATCGACCTCCGCGGGATGGCCCGCGAGCAGGGACGGGAAGTAATGCGGAACACGGCCGGCGTCGGCGTGACGTGTGCGCTGACGGGGATGGAGCTGGAGTACATCGAGGAGCTGATGAGCGAGGCGATGCCGGAGAAGATCCTCGAGCCCAACCTCGAGATCCTCGAGACGGCGTACGACCACGTGCTCGAGGAGTACGACCCCGACGCCCACGACGTCAGCGTACCGACCGGGGAGCACGAGGAACCGCAGCTACTGATGTCCGGCTCGGAGGCAATCTCCTACGGCGCGATCGACGAGGGGTGTCGGTTCATCTCCGGCTACCCGATGACGCCGTGGACGGAGGTGTTCACCATCATGACCCAGAACCTCCCGAAGCTCGGGGGGATCTCCGAACAGGTCGAAGACGAGATCGCCGCGGCGGCGCTGGCGCTCGGAGCCTCCCACGCCGGCGTGAAGGCGATGTCCGGCTCTTCCGGCGGCGGCTTCGCGCTGATGTCCGAGCCGCTGGGCCTGGGGGAGATGACCGAGACTCCCGTGGTGCTGGTCGAGGCGATGCGCGCGGGACCCTCGACGGGGATGCCGACGAAACCCGAACAGGGCGACCTCGAGCACGTCCTGTACACCGCCCAGGGCGACACCCACCGCGTGGTGTTCGCGCCCGGAACGGTCGCCGAGGCGTACGAGCAGACCAGGACCGCGTTCCGGATCGCCTACGAGTATCAGCTGCCCGCGATCGTGCTGTACGACCAGAAACTCGGCGGCGAGCTGCTCAGCCTGCCGGAGAGCCACTTCGACCGGGAACCGAACCCCGACCTCGGGTCGACGCTGACGGAGGCGGAGCTGGCGGACGCTCCGCACAACGCCGCCGGCAAGTACGAACGCTTCCAGCACGACGTCGAGAACGGCGTGAGTCCGCGTTCGCTGCCCGGACAGAAGGGCGGCCGCTTCCTCGCGTCGGGCAACGAACACGAACCGTCGGGCCACATCAGCGAGAGTCCGGAAAACCGGGTGGCCCAGGTCAACCGGCGCACGGAGAAGCTCGAGGCGATCCGGGCGGACCTCAACGAGGTGGGCAACCAGACGCCACACGGCCCCGAGGACGCCGAGTACGGCATCCTCACGTGGGGGAGCCAGCAGGGGACCGTCGAGGAGGCGGTCGACGAGTTGAACGCCGCGGGGCACTCGGTGAAGTCGCTCGGCGTCTCGGACATGGCGCCGTACCCGGTCGATGAGGTCGAGGCGTTCCTCGAGAGCGTCGAGGAAGCGCTGGTGGTGGAGATGAACGCGTCTGCACAGTTCCGCGGGCTCACCCAGAAGGAGCTCGGGCGGTACGGCGAGAAGCTCTCGAGCCTGCTGAAGTACAACGGGAATCCGTTCGAGCCGAAGGACATCGTCGACGGCTTCGAGTCGGCGATCGTCGACGGCAACGACGACGTGCCCGGGATCGAAACGACGTTCGTACCTGCGGCGGGTGACTGATCATGAGTGCATTCAACGCGATCGACGAGGACCGAGAGATCGACCGAGAGGAGTTTACCCCGGGGATCGAGCCGCAACCGACCTGGTGTCCGGGCTGTGGGGACTTCGGCGTCCTCAAGGCGCTCAAGCAGGCGCTGCCGGAGGTCGGGCGGACCCCCGAGGAGACGCTGCTGGTGACCGGGATCGGCTGCTCGGGGAAGCTCAACAGCTACCTCGACAGCTACGGGTTCCACTCGATCCACGGGCGGTCGCTCCCGATCGCCCGCGCGGCGAAGCTGGCGAATCCCGGGCTGGAGGTCATCGCCGCCGGCGGCGACGGCGACGGCTACGGGATCGGCGGGAACCACTTCATGCACACCGCCCGCGAGAACCACGACATGACCTACATCGTCTTCAACAACGAGATCTTCGGCCTCACCAAGGGGCAGACGTCCCCGACGAGCCCGAAGGGTCACAAGTCGAAGACGCAACCCCACGGCAGCGCGAAGGATCCGATCCGGCCGCTGTCGCTGTCGCTGACCTCCGGCTCCACGTACGTGGCCCGGACCGCCGCGGTGAATCCGAACCAGGCCAAGGAGATCCTCGTGGAGGCGATGCAACACGACGGCTTCGCCCACGTCGACTTCCTCACCCAGTGTCCGACCTGGAACAAGGACGCCCGCCAGTACGTCCCGTACATCGACGTGCAGGACTCCGACGACTACGACTTCGACGTGCACGATCGCGTCGAGGCGCAGGAGGCGATGCGGACCGCCGAGGACGCGCTGTCGGAAGGCGAAGTGCTGACCGGACGGTTCTACGTCGACGACTCCCGACCGTCCTACCAGGCGGAAAAACAGGCCATCGGAGAGATGCCCGAGACGCCGCTGGCTGAACGGTACTTCGACGACGACTACGAGTGGGAACGCTCCTACGACGAGTTCATCGACAAACACCGGTAGGTCGACGACCCGGAGGACGACGCCCGTCGACGGCGTCGATCCCGTACTGAGGCGCGTTTTTCGGTCGGCCGAAACCTGTGTTGTCGAAGACGGAGGGCAGGATATGATACCCGACAACCGTTTTTGTAATTCGGAAGGTATTTTTTCTATCCGGCCAAAGTGCCTGGCATGAGCACTGCCCCGACGGAGGATCGAATCCTCGAGGCCCTCGAGGAGGACGCGCAGGCGTCGTACGCCGAGATCGCAAAGCAGGCCGGGGTTTCGAAACCGACCGTCCGGAAGTACATCAAGAAACTGGAGGAGGAGGGCGTCATCGTGGGCTACTCCGCGGAGGTCGACCCGAAGAAGCTCTCCTCGCAGTCGATCGCGATGGTGGGGATGGACGTCGACAGCGGGCAGTACGTCGAGGTGACCCGGAAGCTCAAACAGCTCGCCTCCGTCGAGTCCCTGTACACCTCCTCGGGGGACCACATGCTGATGGCGGAAGTGCGCGCGGGGGACGGCGACGAACTGGGCGACGTCATC
>JAZKTH010000141.1:0-6301 GCA_036625675.1 Haloferacaceae archaeon | reverse complement strand
TGATCAGGTCGATCGGCGTGAACGGGACGTCCTTGAACTGGCGGATGGTGTAGTTCGTCCCGTGATCCGAGACTTCCTTCCCGAGGGTGAGCTGTGCCCGAGAGCCGTCCGGCAGGGTCGCGTCGACCTGCGGGGAACGCTTCGAGATACCTTTCCCCGACCGCTGTGCGAGTTTGACCACGAAGTCGTCCAGCTCCCCCTCGCCGTGGTAGACGTTCGTGATGATCTGCTCGTAGTCGCTGTGATAGACGAACACCGGCGAGTTGTACCCGTCACAGGAGATGTCCTCGACGTTGATGTCGTGTTTGATCGGGTCGATCCGCTCGTAGCCGATGAAGTCGCGAACGAGATAATACAGCAGCTTTTCGACCTGGTATTCCGTCAGGGTGTCCGGATCGTCCTCGATGACCGCCCGTTCGGGGCGTGCGCTGAGCCCTGCCAGGTGTTCCGTGTCCACGGACGGCTCCTCGTACCCCATCGAATCCAGAAGGTTACCGATCCAGCCCTCGTGTTCGAGCCCCAGTGCGCCCTGTATCCTGTTCGCGAGGGGCTCGTCCTCCCGTTCGTAGAGGTCGTACCGGTCGAGGAGCTGGTACGCCTCGCTTTTGATCACCTCCCGGCGTTCGTCCTCCCCCGCGCCGGCGACGTTCTCGTCGGAGTACTTGATCGAGGTCCGGATCTTGTCCGTCAGGTACGACTGGATCCGGGACTCGATGTCGTTCATGTGGGGCTGGACGGCGTAGTACTTCTTCTCGTTCTCCTTGCGGGAGTGGAAGATGATCACAAAGGAGTACGGCTTGTTCACCCAGTAACGCTCGATCTCCCGAAAGTGGGACTTCTTCTCGATCGGGACCGCCTTCTCCAGGTCGTACCGGTTGACGAGCGTGGTGTTCCCCTCGACGGTGGTGAAGAACTCCCCTTCGTCGAGGTCCTCCTGGACGTCGACCGTCCGTTCGTCCTCGAGGTCAAGCATCCGTTCGGCGGTTTCCTCCCCCGCCGAGAGAACGTTCTCGATGGCGTCCGGATCGAACCCGAGTGCCTCGCCGCGGTCGAACTCCAGCGGCTCCCCCTCCTCGTCGACCGGGGGGTTCCCGTCCTCGTCGTAGAAGAACTCCTTCTTGTAGTCTTCCCAGGTGTAGTACCCCTTTATCGGCGGCGTCTTCGACAGGTCGTGGATCTCGGCGGCCATCTCCCGGAGCCGCGTCCCGACGGCGCCCGCCGCCCCGAGTCGCCACGGGAGTTCGGTGGGGTGAAAGCCCAGAAACTCGGCGGGATCGACGCCCGCCCGCTCCCAGTCCTCCTCGGTGAGGGTCCGGTCGACCTCGCCGTCGCCCCAGCGCTCGCTGCCGGGGGCGGTGTCGAATCGCGCATACAGCCGCTCCGCAGCCTCCTCGTGTCCGTGCTCGCGCAGGAAGTCGTCCCAGGTGTACTCGCCCACGACCGCGGTGGTCGCAACCGATTCGGCTCCCGCCGCGTCGTCGGATTCCCTGTCCTCGCCTTGCTCGGGTGCGTCGTCCGCCCGGTCCCCGGGTCCGGGTTCGGGGCGGTCGCCCTCGTCGGGCGCCGGTTCGGTCTCCCCGTCCAGTTCCGGTGTCTCCTCGGAGGCGGAACTCCCCTCGCTCGACGCCGGGCCGGACTCTCCGGTTTTCCGTTCGAGCTCCCCGCCCTCGGACTCGGCGGACTCCCGTTCGAGCTCCCGGTCGCTGTCCGCAGGTTCGGGGAGATCTCGCCCGGATTCCGGCGGCTCCGCGGAGGCAGGTTCCTCCGCGGAAGGCGAGGACTCGACCCCCTCTTCCCCCGTCGATTCCCCCGCATCGGGGCCGTCGGCGTCCTCGGCAGTCATCGTTTGATCCATACTCCCTCGTTCAAAAAGCGTTCCGACCGTTCTCATCGAAGATATTCGGTACAGGTTACGAAAAATTTGTAAAATACTGCAATACCCGGGGGAGACTATCGATTTTCGCGGGTTCAATTTCCCAAATATCGTTTCTGGGAATAGCATTCCGTCCTCCGCGGCGGCCAACCGGCCGAGGTTACGCCGGCAGCGCCAGCGGGACGATGAGCACTCCCATGAGGTGTACCCGTCGCGTGCCGAGCCGCGGGGGGAGCACGCCCAGGCCCGTCGCCACGGCGAAGACGCCAACCCCAATCGGGCCCGCGAACAGCCACGAGAGACACGCCAGCGTCGCCAGTACGCCCAGGGAGAGCTGCGTGTAATCCGCCGTTCCGACGACGGAGAGGTAGGCGTCCCCCACGAGCAACACCAGCGCGAAGCCGATCAGGGCCGCGGTCCCGGTCGCGAGCAGCAACACCGGCAGCGCGAACGGCACGTCGATCCGGTCGAGCGCGACCATCACCCCGGTTCGGGGAGTTCCAAGTGAGATCAGTGCAAAGAGAGCGAAGACGGTGTTGGCCGTATTCGCACCGCTCGTGGAGACGACGAACTCCCTGTCGGGATCGCTGGTCGGTAGCCCGGGCAGGGCCAGCACCGAGGCGATCGCGGCGGAGACTCCCGGGAGGTAGCCCACGAGTGCCCCCGCGAGGGAGCCCGCCCCCGCGGTGACTCCGATTCCCCGAGGTGACATCGTGATCCTCGCGTCGGCCTGCGGCGGCACGCCCTCGCCGCCGAGCGCCTCGACCAGCACGGGTGCCCCGAAAAGGCCCGTGAAAAGCGGCACCAGCATCCCACCCGCGTCCAGCGGCGCGGCTGGATCGAGGTCCAGCGTCGCGAGCCCGAGCGCGCCGCTGGCGAGGAACGCCGTCGCTCCCACGACGGCCGCCTGCGGCGACGACTCGGTGAGAAGCATGGTCGCGACGACGGCGGCCAGCACGAGAGGGAGGTGCGTGCGAACGGTTGGATACGCCCTGGTCATCGCCCACGTCACCGGAATCGCGAGCGGGACCGCCAACCCCACGGCGGTAGCCGACCCCACCGCTGACAGCCGAAGTGCTTCCCGCCCCCGACCCGCGATCACGAGCCTGTGACCGGGGAGCGCCGCGACCGCCATCGCGGCGTCGGGGACGCCCAGTGCCAGCGCCGGCACGATGTCCAGAAAGGTGTGGACCACGCCCGCGGCAAGCATCGCGACCCCGACCAGCAGTGGATCGGCCTGGACCCCCGGAGCGACGCTCGCCAGGAGCAACGCGAAGTTGTTCGCATGCAAGCCCGGCACGAGGCCCGAAACCGTCCCCAACGTCGCTCCGCCGAGGAGAAACGCGAGCGCGGCGAGCGTGAACCCCGGATCGACGACGAGGCGGACGGACGGATCCATCGCTCCGGGGTGGTCCCGCTATGCTACTTAAAAATGCGCGTCTCTCGGTCGCCCTCAGCCGAACAGTTCGCCGAGACCCTCGCCGGAGGCTTCCTCGTCGTCTTCCTCCTCTTCCTCGGCGGCCTCTTCGGCTTCTTCCTCTTCGGCCTCCTCCTCGTCGGCTTCCTCCTCTTCGGCCGCGCCGCCGGCGGGGGCCGCGGGGGCGGCAGCGGCCGTCTCGATGGCCTCCTCGATGTCGACGTCCTCCAGCGCCGCGATGAGCGCCTTGACGCGGGACTCCTCGACGTCGGCGCCGGCCGACTCGAGGATCGCCGTGATGTTGTCTTCGTTGATCTCTTCGTCCGTCTCGTTCAGGATGAGTGCAGCGTAAACGTATTCCATTGTTTGTCTCCGTTGTTAACCGAACATGGCGCCGAGGCCCTCTGCGCCGTCGTCGTCATCGTCGTCCTCCTCGTCTGTCTCGTCTTCGGCAGGAGCCTCGTCGTCTTCAGTTTCGTCTTCGTCCGCCTGTTCCTCCGCGTCGGCCTCCTCGGGAGCGGGCGCGTCGACGCCCTGAAGCTCCTCGGGAAGCGCCTCCTCGTCGTCGATCCAGGCCGCAAGCGACCGGAGCTGGGCGTCGGCCTTACCGATGAGATCCGGAACGACGTCCGGGCTCTCGATCTCGGCGAACAGTCCGACCGCCTTCGCCTCGCCGGTCGCCGTCGCGATGATCGTCGCGACGGTCCGCGCCGTCGGGTACGCCGCGTTGACCGAGAGGTTCCGGGCGCCGGCCGCGGCCGACTCGACGTCGGCGCGGTATTCGTCGACGTCGATCTCGAGCTCCTCGGACTCGAAGAGCACGCCTTCGGAGTAGACTGCCTCGAGGTCGAGGCCGACCTCCTTGGGCTCGATTCCCAGCTCCGAGAGGACGCCGGCGAGCTGCTCGTCGACGACCTCGCCAGCCTCGAGCACCGTCGAGTCCTCGGTGACCTTGATCGAGCCGTCCATGATGCGGGCCGAGGCTCCGACCTGCTGGAGTTCGCCGACGAACGGCCCCGGGTCGACGCCGGTGTCGCCCTCGGGAATGAGGATGTCGTTCGGTGCGACCTCGCCGGCGTTGATCGGCGCGGGCGTCTTCGACTCCTCGAGCTGTCGGTAGAGGCCGAACGGGTTGTCGTTGGTCCCGACGAGCGCGACCTCGCCGTCGACGTACTCCGTCAGCCTCTCCAGCCCCTCGTCGACCTGCTCGAGCGCGCGAACGACGAGCGTGTTGCGGCTCATGCGGAGCTCCGCGGAGCCGTGGAGCTCCCGCCGCATCGCCTGGAGCTGCCGGCTCGGGATCCCCGTCACGCGCACGACCCCGACCGACTCGTACGTCTCGAGGTAGTCGACCAGTTCGTCGACCTCCTCGCGTTTCCACTCGGGGATCGTGTCGGTACGTCGGGCTTCCGAGCTCATGCGGGCACCTCCACCGCCGGTCCCATCGTCGTCTTGACGTAGACGGAGTCGATGTTGAGCGGGCCCTTCTCGAGATCGGCCTCCAGTCGACGGATGATGACGTCGATGTTGTCGGCGATCTCCTCGGCGGACATGTCCTCCGCGCCGACGCGGGTGTGGAAGGTCCGCCGGTCTCGAGAGCGGAGCTGTACCGTGTTCTTCATTCTGTTCACCGTCTCCACGACGTCGTCGTCGGGCTGGAGCGGGGTCGGCATCTTCCCGCGGGGACCGAGGACGGTCCCGAGGTACCGGCCGATGTCCTGCATCAGGTTCGCTTCAGCCACGAAGAAGTCGGTGTCGTCCGCGAGGTCTTTCGCGGCGTCGTCGTCGTCTCCGAGTTCCTCGAGGTCGTCGCTGTCGAGCACTTCGTCGGCGACTTCCCGGGCGCGGACGGCGGTTTCGCCCTCCGCGAAGACGACGATGACGGTGTCCTGGCCGGTGCCGGCCGGCAGGACCACCGACTCGTCGACGCGATTCGACGGATCGTTGAGGTCAAGATCGCGCAAGTTTATCGCGAGGTCCACCGTCTCCCGGAACTGCCGGGGCGGCGCCTCCTCGAGTGCGCGAGTAACTGCTTCTTCTATTGAGTCTGCCATTATTCACCTCCGTAGTACGCGTGACCGCTGCTACGGGTCAGTGAAACAGGCGTAGCCTGTCTCATCGGAAGGAAGCCCAAGGCGGCCTTAAAAGCGTCGAAGCGACCGTCGCCGTGTGAACCCGAAGCACCCGCCGCGCGTCGCCGTTTCGTCCCTCGCGAAGCCGAACGACCCGGCTAGTCCGACAACACGAACGCGGCGATCGCCGCCCCCACGACGACGCCTGTCCCCACGAGGACGACCGTCGACTCGATGGCGATCCCGACCGCGAGCGCCAGCAGGACGGCGACGCCGGCGACGACGGCGAGCACGAGCTGCGGACCCCGGGGGCGAACCCTCTCTATGCGTTCCCGGAGGTCCGGCCCCACCGGGTCTCTCCCCTGCGGACCCGAGCTGCCACCCGGCTTCCCCAGCGACTCGTCGACCTCGACAGGCGATTTCTCGGCGGGTCCCGGTTCGACCGCCACGGTGACGTACGCCGTCTCGGTGCCGTATCCGGTGACTATTTTTAGCCGGCCGGTGACCGGCTCGGCCGCCGGGTCCACGTCGACGAATACCTCCCTGGCGTCGTCACCTTCGACGTAGTGGTTCCCCGCCGCGAGGGTCGCCACCCGGGAGAGGTCCTCGTCGAGGTTGAGGTGGACGTGGGCCGGCGCGCCGTGGTTCTCGAGTTCGACGGTGAACGGACCGGAGACTGTCGCTGTCTCGGGCGCGCTCACCTCGTTGGTCCGGCCGCGACTGAGTTCGACGCCAACTGTGGCCACGTCAGTGAGGTCACGGGGACGGAGCAAAAAGCTTCATACTGTTTGTTGTAGACGGTTCCCGGTCGACCGTAACGGCCTCGGACGGTCGACACGGTGACTTCCGACAACAAACAGCATCACGCCGTCGGTCGAACGTCGCGCCGGTATATGACGTCGCTGTCTCCCGGGAAATCCGAGGCGGAAGCCCCGCGGT
>JAZKTH010000007.1:0-29249 GCA_036625675.1 Haloferacaceae archaeon | reverse complement strand
CGGCGTCCCCGAGCACGCGTTCGAGCTCCACCTTTTCCCGTTCGAGCCGTTCGGCGTCGTCGTAGGAGTCGTAGGAACCGTGGAGGCCGACCTCCCACCCCCCGGCGTCGAGACGACGGATCACTTCGGCGACCCGCGGTTCGGACACGCGGTAGTGGCCGGTGTACCGGATCCAGTTTTTCGGGCGGAGCCACCGCTTCGGCGGCGTGTCGCGGAACAGCCGTTTTTCCGTGAGGAAGTAAAACGAGGACCGCACGCCGAAGGAGTCCTCGATCGACATGATTTCCTCGAACTGCCAGTACGGCTGCTCCCCGCTCAGGAGCGTTTTGAAGTGATACGGATCTCGCTCCCTGAGGCCGTAATAAATCGCCTGGTACGTCTTGTACACCCGATCGACGTCGTGCGTGAGACAGAGCGCGAACGAGTGATCTCCGAAGGCGTCGAACCGCGGCTGAACCGACTGGTCGGCGGGTGCTGACTGGTCGTTTCTCACCGACTCACGCGTAATCCCCGGGAACGGATTAGTATGATCGCGTTTCCGACCGGTCGCGACGGTTATCCGCCGTGTAATTAGGTGGGTTTCGACCCAGGGACGGACGAATGCGTTACCTGTTCTTCACCAACACTCCCGCTCACGTCCACCTGTACAAACACGCGGCGGAGAGATTGGCCGCCGACGGGGACGACGTTTTGCTACTCGCCCGCGATTACGGATGCACCGTCGACCTGCTGGAGTACTACGACCTCCCCCACGTCGTGTACGGGCGTTGCGAGACGACCAAAGGATCGTTGCTTCGCGAACTCCCCCGTCACTACCTCCGTCTGGCGATCGAAACCCGACGCTTCGATCCGGACATGATTTTCGGGATCGGCGCGTACGCGGCCCATGCGTCGGCCCTGGTCCGGGCGCCGTGCGTGTTGATCCACGACTCGGAGCCGACGGGCCTCGACCACGCGATATCGCGCCCGTTCGCCAGGGCAATCCTGACGCCGCGAGCGTTCAGGAAGGAACTGGGGGCGAAGCACTACGAGTTCAGCGGATTCAAAGAGAGCGCGTACCTCCATCCCGCGGTGTTCGAGGCGGACGAAAGCGTCCGCGAGGAGCTGGGAGTCGGGAGGGAAAAGCGGTACGCGATCGTCCGGTTCAACGCCTTCGGTTCCCACCACGACGTCGGTCACGAGGGATTCACGCCGGAGCAACGGCGCACGCTCGTGGACAGTCTCGACGAAGACGTGACGGTGTTCGTCTCCGACGAGGGCGGGACGATGAACTACGAGGGGGTGAACGCCCGGCCATTCGATCTCCACCCGGCCCGACTGCACGACGCGCTCTCGGAGGCGAGCCTGCTCGTGGCCGACACGCAGACAATCGCCACCGAGGCGGCGCTTCTGGGCACGCCGACGATCCGATCGAACAGTTTCGTCGGCGACGACGACATGGGGAATTTCCGCGCGCTCGCCGAGGCCGGATTGATCGCTAACGTCAGGGAGTTCGACGCGGTCCTGGAACTGGCCGGGGAACTCCTCGCGGACGATTCGACCGAGGATCGGTGGCGACGGCGACGCCGAGAGTACGTCGAATCGATGGTGAACCTGACGGACGTCATCGTCGAGGTCGCGAGGACGCAGGCCCGACTGGAGGAGGTGGCCGGCGTTTCACCTCGGGGTGCCGGACAGGCCGTCTGACCCGGCGAGGTAGCCCGCGAGCGCGCGACACATCCAGGCCTGACTCCACCGCATGTAGGGCGTCTCGTCGACGCCGAACCGCCCGACGCGCCGATAGAAGTATCCCTCCTGATCGTACAGCCTGCGTCGGGTCCACTCGAGCACCCGCTCGGCGGTTCGGAGGTCCGGAGCCGTCGCGTGCTGACTGAACGTGATGATCGCCTGCGCGGCGCCGTGGACGTCGTAGGGCAGCGACTGGTCGTGCTGGAACTTCGGCGCGCCGGTCGGTTCGAAAAGCGACGACCGGTAAAAGCCCATCCCCCGTTCGTACGCGATCCGGGCCGGGTGTCCGACCGGTTGCGCCATCGCGTAGTCGTGGAGGCTCTCCAGGACGAATCCGGTGTGGAAGTTGTCGTGATCGAGGTGCGATTCGTCGGCCGGGACAGCGTAGAACCACCCGCCGTTGTCGACCTGCGCGTCGACCACGAACTCGAATAGCTCCTCGGCCCGGGAGACGAGCGCTCCGTCGTCGGCGAGTCGCCCGATAGTATACAGGTAGTCGGCGGCAAGGGCGTTCGCGTTGACGACGACGAAACTGTCGTAGGGTGTGTACGACAGCGCGTCGACGCCGTCCACGTCGACCGTATTTATCTCGTCCCGGATGAACTGCGCCGCCCCCGTGGCCAGCTCCAGGGACCGTTCGTCGCCGGTGAGCCGGTAGTGTCGAACGAAGGCCCGTCCGCAGAACACCGTCACCACCACGCAGGGGTGAAACGCGGGCAGGTAGAACTTCCGCGAGCTCTGCCAGTCGAAGTTGTACCCCCAGGCCGGCTGTTCGAACGCGTCCGTCCTGGCCCCCTCCAGCCACTCGAGTAGCGACTCCGCCTCCTCGAGGTACCGCTTCTGCCCGGTTTGCTCGTACCGGAGGAGACAGGCGTCCGCAAACAGCCCGATCGCTTTCGGATTTCGCTCGCGGGGAACCCCGAGTATTCCGCGGAGGTTCACCGGGGACATTCGGACGGCGTGCATTCCGACGAGTCGAGTCAGCCAGTTCCGTCGAAGGGGCGACAGTATCGGACTGTTCAGCCCGTCGTAGGGGTCGTGTCCGGCGAAATCGCGTCGTTTCGCCCACTGGAACGCCTCCTCGAACAGCGCCGCCACGGAGTTGTCGGAACCGTCCGAACCCGTCTCGACACTCGCATCGGGGTGCATCAGTACCGATCCGACAGGTCGCTCGGGCTAAGTTATACCCTCGCTTATCTGGAAACGGCGTCGACCAGTTGTCGCCGGATGGCGGCGGCGGCGTTCCCGTCGCCGTACGGGAGGGGTTTCTCCCCGGGATCGAAGTCCCGACGCACGGCCGCGCGGATCCGTTCCGGATCGGCGTCGACGAGCACGTTCCACCCCGCGTCGACCGTCTCCGTCCACTCGGTCTCCGCACGCAGCGTGACGCAGGGGGTGTCCAGCAGGAACGCCTCCTTCTGTGCCCCGCCGGAGTCGGTGACGAGGCGGCGCGCGCCGTCCAGTAACGCGACGAAGTCGAAGTAACCGACGGGATCGAGGAGTTCGACCGCCTCCCGAAGCCGGTCGAGTTCGCCGAGGCCTTCGAGGGCGGAGACGGTCCGGGGATGGATCGGAAACACCACAGGCTCGGGGAGCGATACCAGCGCGTCGACGATCCGCCCGAGGCGATCCGGATCGTCGGTGTTTCCGGCGCGGTGCACCGTGGCGAGCACGTAGGGATCCTCGAGCGAGAGGTCGCTTCGGATCGTGGAGGTCTCGAGGGCGACCGGTTTGACCGCACGCAGCGCGTCGTACATGACGTCGCCGGTCCAGGAGGCCCGATCGTCGAGCCCCTCGCGGGACAGGTTCTCCACGGCTCGCCGGGTCGGCGCGAAAAGCAGGTCGCTCGCGTGGTCGGTCAGGACGCGGTTCGTCTCCTCCGGCATCTCACGGTTGTCGCTTCGGAGCCCAGCCTCGACGTGCGCCAGGAGTGGGTCGGCCTTCGTCGCCGCGATCGCGGCCGAGAGCGTCGAGTTGGTGTCGCCGTAAACCACCACGACGTCCGGGGCCTCCTCGCGGAGGACCGGTTCCAGCGACCGGATCATCTCCGCGACCTGCGCGCCGGGGGTGTCGGAGCCGACCCCGAGGTTGTACTCCGGCGTTGGCATTCGGAGTTCCTCGAAAAAGATCCCCGACAGCTCCCGGTCGTAATGCTGGCCCGTGTGGACGAGCACCTCCTCGTGGTCCTCCCGCAGCTCGTTCGAGACCGGGAACGCCTTGACGAACTGCGGGCGGGCCCCGACCACGGACACCACTTTCACTCGACTTCACTCCCGGGCAGGCGATCGCGGTCGTAGGTCACGACCTCGCCCCCGTTTCCGACCAGTCCCGGGTCCGTCCCGGGTTGCCACCCCGTCGCCTCGGCCGTCCGGGAACGCGGTGCCTCGGGGACGATCGACACCGCGAGTTCCTCGTTGCGCTCGAAGTCGAACCAGACGGCCAGCGCGGCGGTGACAACTCCCAAAAGCAGCAGGACCAGCGACATCATTCCGCCGAGGAAGCTGCTGCCGGCGTAGGCAACGAGGGCGTAGACCCCGCCGGCGACCCCGGCGACGATGCCCAGGAACCCGGCCGGATAACACGCCACGATCGGGTGGAATTCGCGGACCAAATATCTCGTTTTCAACCGCCAGAGGAACCGCCACAACAGGATCCACGACAGCGTTGGAACGAACGACGCGTAGCGGATGTGGCTGCGTTCGTCCCCGTAGACCGCCGGGTGAGACACGTCAGCGATCGGAAACTCCGAGCCGTTCAGTTCCACGAGCAGCTCGTTGGCGAATCCGTACCGGTCGTACAGCCGGTCGAGCCGAATCCTGTCGAGGGCGTCGTGTGAGATGACGGTGAACCCGTTCTGGGGATCAGTCATCGACCAGTACCCGCTCGATATTCTGGTGAGAAGCGTCAGAACCCCGTTTCCGAACAGTCGCCACCGGGACATGTCCCGACGATTCTCCGGGCTGTGGAGCCTGTTTCCTTTCGCGTAGTCGACGGTTCCCTCGACGACTGGATCGACCAGCCGGCCAAGGTGGTTCGGGTTCATCTGGCCGTCCCCAGCCATGACGGCGGTCGCGTCGATACCGTCCCGAAGAGCCCGACGGTACCCCGCCTTTATCGCGGCTCCGACGCCGCGGTTGCGTTCGTGACGTATCGTGACCACCCGGGGCGACAGCTCGCGACCATTCTTCGTCGTCGGGGGGTCCTCGACCGCCTGATTCGCCCGTTCGGCGTGCCGTCGGATCTCGTTCCAGGTGTCGTCCGTCGAGGCGTCGTCGACGGCGTAGATCCGGTCGACGAACGGGGGCATCGTGTCGATTACCTCTCCGACGTGTCCCGCCTCGTTGTACGCCGGAACGACGACTCCCACAGTCGATCCCCGATACATCAGCGATCACCCCGACCGATAGTGTACGTCGGATGTACGGGACGGTCGACCACGTCCCGTCCGTCGACGACGACCACGTCGTCGAACCGCTCCCAGTCGAAGGTGCAGAACTCCTCGTGGGCGGTGACGACGACGACACCGTCTACGTCGAAATCGTCGACGTTCGACAGCGGCACGATCGGGGCGCCGAACAGGTCCGAGCCGTCGACGACTGGGTCCACCGCGATCACGTTCGCTCCCCGTTCGGCGAGGCCTCGGATCACCCCCTCGGCAGGGGAAGCCGCCGTCTCCGGGATCCCCGGACGGTACGCGAGCCCGAACACCGCGACGGTTGCGCCCTCCACGCCGGGGCCGTGGGCGGCGAGCCGGTCGACGGTCTTCTCGACCGTGAATCGAGGCATGCTGTCGTTGGTTTCCCGCGCGGTTTCGACGACCGGCATCGGGTCCGGGACGGCGGAGATCAGGAAGTGGGGATAGTACGGAATGCAGTGGCCGCCGACGCCCGCCCCCGGCGTGTGAATGTCGCAGTACGGCTGCGTGTTCGCGGCCCGGATCACCTCGCGTACGTCGACGCCGATTTCGTCGGTCTGTTTGGCGAGTTCGTTCGCGAGGGCGATGTTCGCGTCGCGGTACAGCCCCTCCGCGATCTTGACTACCTCCGCCGTTTCGGCGTCGGCGACCTGTTCGATGTCGTTGTCGACCAGTTCGTCGTACACGAGCGTGGCGGCGCGCGTACTCTCCTCGTCGATACCGCCGACTACGCGGGGATACGTCCCGCGGACGTCGGCCAGCGCGCGACCGCTCGACGTCCGTTCGGGGCAGTGTGCGACGCCGAACTGTCCCCGGTCGAGCCCGCTGTGTTCCTCCAGCAGCGGGGTGACGGTGTCCCGGCAGCTCCCCGGCGGAACCGTGGTTTCGACGACGACCAGGTCGCCGGGAGAAAGCCCCGACGCGACCGTCTTCGTCGCCGCGGAGAGCACCCCCAGGTCAGCCGTTTTCTCGGCCGTGAGGCCGACGGGAACGACGACGACGTGGACGCTCGCGTAGTCGGCTGCCCTCCGACCGTCCGTCGTCACGAACAGCGATCCAGTCTCCACGCAGGAGGCGAGTGCGGACTCCAACCCGGGTTCGTGTTCGAAACCGCCCTCCCCCCGCTGGATCGCCTCGACAACCGCCGGGTCGGTGTCGACGCCGACGACGTTCCCCGTCAGATCGGCGAACGCGGCCGCCACCGGGCGACCGATCTTCCCGAGCCCGTAGACGCCGACCGGAACGTCGCCCGAGCGAAGCGCCCTTCCCTGGACTGAAACGGCGTCCGTACTGTGGTACAGACCGGTGCTCGCTTTCTCCGTCGAACCGGGAGGATTCACGGCCGCATCACCTCCGGCACGGACTGCCCCTGGCTTTGCCCTTCGATCTCGCTTGCGATCCAGAGGGCCCGGAGCGCGTCTTCGGGAGTTACGACGGGGTCCGTTCGGTCCCGGACGGCCCCGACGAACGACTCCAGTTCGAGTTTCAGCGGTTCCCCGGACTCGATCATCGGCCGCTCGGTGACGCTCTCGTGGCGATATCTGAGTCCGCCCTCCTCCTGGGTGTACTCCGGATGCGACTGCCGGTGGATCTGGATCGACTGGTCGATGAAGTCGAGACAGATGTGGCAGGATTCGGCAGTGACCTCCAGCTGTCGTACCTTCTGCTGGGTCACCCGGCTGGAAACCAGCGTGCCGATGATCCCGTTCGAGAACTCGAGCTGCGCGCTCGCGTACTGGCCGTCGTGACGGGTGGATCCGGCGATGGAGGTGGGCTCCTCGCCGAAAAGCGCCAGGACGATGTCGATGTCGTGTATCATCAGATCGAAGACGACGCTGTCGTCGATCTGACGGTCGGTCGGCGGCCCGAGTCGCCGGGCGGTCACCGCGATCGGATCGACGCCCTGCAAAATGTCGAAAAGCGCCTGCACCGCCGGGTTGAACCGTTCGATGTGGCCCACCTGGATGAGGGCGTCGTTCGCGTCGGCCAGCTCGATCAGTTCCTCCCCCTCGCTGCGGTCCAGGACGTACGGCTTCTCCACCAGAACGTCGACCCCCGCCTCGAGACAGTCGCTGGCGACGGCGTAGTGGTGCCTGGTGGGGACGCAGATCGACACGGCGTCCACCTCCGACAACAGCTTCTCCAGGGACGTGGACTCGGTCCCGTACTTCGCGGCAACCTCGGCGGCACGCGGACTGTCCCGGTCGACGACGCCGGCGAGCCTCAACTCCGGACACTCGCTGTACACCCGTGCGTGGTTTTCGCCCATGCTGCCGACGCCGACGACCCCGACGGACAGCTCGCGTTCGCTCATGCTTCCCTCCCGGTGTAGTCGGCGACGGCGTCCGCGATATACTCCAGATCCCCCTCGGAGACCCCGGGGTGAACCGGCAACGAGAGAACCTCGCGTGCTGCGCGCCTCGCGACCGGCGACCGGCTCCCGACCCCCTCGTAGGCGGGCTGGTCGTCGATCGGTATCGGGTAGTAGATCCCCGTCCCGACGCCGCGATCCTCCAGATGAGACCGGAGTCCGTCACGGTCCTCGTACCGGATCGTGTACTGGTGGAAAACGTGCGTCCTGTCCGGCGGAGTCAGAGGAGTCCGTACGGGGGTTCCCTCGAGCCCGGCGGTCAGAACGTCTGCGTTGTGCCGTCGCCGGGTGGTGTTCGTCTGGAGGCGATCGAGCTGCGCGTTGCCGACCGCCGCAGCGACGTTCGTCATCCTGAAGTTGTGACCGACGGTGGCGTGTTCGTACCCCTCCGTCCGACCGTGGTCGATGAACCGTCTGGCCCGCCGTGCGACGTCGGCCCGATCGGTGGTTATCATCCCCCCTTCGCCGGTCGTCATGTTCTTGGTCGGGTAAAAGGAGAAGCACGCGAGGTCGCCGAACGAACCGACCCGTTCCCCCTCGTAGGTCGCCCCGTGCGCCTGGGCGGCGTCCTCGATCAGTGCGAAATCGTACTTCGTCGCGAGTTCCCGAAGCGGCGCCAGGTCGGCCGGAAGCCCGTACAGGTGTACCGCGATGACCGCGTCGACGTCCTCCCCGTCCTGCAGCCGTTCGCGCAGACGATCAACGTCGAGGTTGTACGTCGCCGGATCGATGTCGACGAACCCGACGTCGGCACCGACGATCCGCGCCGCGTTCGCGGTCGCGATGAACGAAAACGGCGTCGTGAGCACGGTGTCGCCTCTGCCTATCTCGACCGCCTCGAGTCCGGCGTGCAACGCCGTGGTACCGTTGGTCGTCGCGACGCCGTGCGAGGCGCCGCAGTACTCCGAAAACGCCGATTCGAACCGCCGGACGACGTCCCCGTCGGCGAGGTGACCGCTGTCGAACACCGCCTCGACGTTCTCCCGTTCGGCGGTCCCGATCTGTGGATCGGCGATCGGGATCATGGGAGTTGATTCCTCCCGGCCAGCGACGGCGGAAGTTCGCGATGCGTCGCTGGAACCCCGACGGCGAGCGTGTCCGCGGGAACGTCGTCGGTGACGACCGCCCCGGCGGCGACGAACGCTCCCTCGCCGATCGTCGTGTCCGGCACGACCGTCGCGTTCGCGCCGATCGACGCGCCGTCGGACAGCGTCGGTCCCCGCAGGTCCGTCTCGGTTCGGACGGGATAGGGATCGTTCGTCAACACCGCGGAAGGCCCGACGAACACGTCGTTTCCGATCTCCGTTTCGGCCGGGACGTAGACGTTCGTCTGCAGGCTCACGTTCGATCCCACGGTCGTTCGGCCGTCGATCGCCGTGTTCGTCCCGACGAGCACGTCGTCCCCGATAGTGGTTCGCTCCCGGACCAGAACGTTGTGACCCGTTGTGAACCCGTCTCCGATGTCGACGTCGCCGTATATGACGCTGCCCGAGCGAATCGTCGCGTTCGATCCGACGACGGTTGGTTCGCCGAGCCTTTCGTGAGCGTGTCCGATCGTGGCGCCCTCAATCGTGCAGTTCGAGCCGAGATTTGCTCCTTCCATTGTTTGCTCTCCCGGTGTTTGCGACAGCGGATTCCGGTGAGTCGTCCGAGTGAATCACCGGTAGAGGGTTTGTTATACACCGCCTGAACCCGCCGGGGGATCTGACGGCCGTTAGCCAGCGTCCTGTTCCCCGGATCCGATCCAGACGTGGGTGGTCCGATACGCGGTCTCCCCGCGAGGGTTGGGTGGGATGTCGCCGGCGTAAATCAGGTACGCGAGGCGGACCGAATCACCGACGAGAACCGGATCCACGGTGTGAGTCATGAAGTTCGATTCGCCGTTCTCCAGTGAAACGACGAATCGATCGGTCTCTGTCGATTCTACGACCGAACCGTCGGAGACGCGCTGGAGTTGAACGACCACCGTGTAGTCGACCTGTCGTCCCTCCTGGTTCTCGATCAGCAGGGTGTAGCTCCGGGTCTCGGTCGCGTTTGCCCCCCCGGAATACCCCGTCGTGGTGAACTCCTCGCCGGTACCCGTACCGATAGCGACGTTCGTCATGGCCGTGTCCGACTGCGGTGCGGCCAGCCCCATCGCGAGAACGAGGATCACGCTCGCCACGCACACGCCCAGAAACAGGTTCACCAGCGCTCTCGAACGGGACACCTCCGTGACTCCGGCGGTCGCTTTCCGCGCCCAGCGACCGAACGGTACGACGAACCGCCGCCCCTCGGGAACGGCCCGTCGGCGCAGGACGCCGGCCACGAGCCCGACCAGCGTGAACGCCGACAGAATCGGGACGAGCGGCCCAGTGACGCTGCCGAACGCCAGGAACATTACGAACCCGACTAACGGAAGGAGAGCGACGCTCGAGCCGACCGACAGCGCAGCACGCTCGGCCCCGTCGAGGGTTCGAGTCGAACGGCGACGGTCACCTCCGGCGGGGGCGGCCTCCGGGGAGGCGGGAAAAAGCACCAGCAGCAGCACGTACCCCGGGACGAAAAGCAGCAGCGGACCAAGGAAGAGCAGCCTGAGGGTCGAACCCACGAGGACTGCGTCCGCGACGGGGGCGCTGAGTGCGTAGAGCCCGACCAAAACCGCGTCGACGGGAAAGCCGCTCGCTACTCCGTGATCGGCCCCCACAGTCGTCCGGCCGGATTCGTTGTCGATCATGAAGCGCCACGCGGGCGGTGTCGTCGGGGACCGCGGTTCCGTCCCGCCTCGACGGCGGGATCGGTTCGTCTCGGGCCCGTGAACTGTGTCATCGTCCGCTCCTGGAGTCCTGCCTGCATTGTTATTCTCGGAGTAATCCCGATAGGTCCGGGGATGCGCCCACACCGACGCCGGTCACTCGGTAAACGAGACGTATCGGTTTTCCCACTCCCTTCGTGCCTGCAACTGTTTTCTGCCGTAGGGGGTGATCTCGTAGTAGTTCGATCGGCGGTCGATCTTCCCCTTTTTCACGTACCCTTTCTCGACGAGCGTGTCGAGGTTCGGATAGAGTCGACCGTGGGTTATCTCACCGAAGTCGTCGCTGAGTTCGTCCTTGATATCTTGTCCGGACAGCTGTGACTTCCCAGTGATGACGTACAACAGGTCCCGCTGGAAACTGGTTAATCCGAACAGAGACATTGTAACCATACGGGAGAGTATCCGACTTTGTTACCAGCTATTTAAGAGCCGTTATGCTCGCTCCACCGGCGTGAACCCATCGGAACGACGACGAACAGGCCCTCCCACCCGTTCAATCGCTACGTGGGCTCAGATCGACGTGGCTCCCAGAGTCCAGTATTTGTTGATACGCGATCAGCCCGATTAGCGTGACCGCGCCGAGAATCCCCCAGAGCGTTCCCGATATCGCTGCGAACGGACCGACGCTGGCAAGTCCAGTCAACACGAGCGCCCCGACAGAACCACCGACCACGTGTTCGTACCGGGAACGGCCCTCGTCGTCCGACCCCCTCTCGAGGTAGAACTCGAGCTGGGAGACGTCCTGGAGTTCGATCGTCCCGCGGTTCTTGTCGTATTCGACGACCCCGAGTTCGTCCATCTTCGGGAGGTGGCACTGGTAGAGTCCAATGTACACCCGCTTTCGCTGGCTGGAGGACAGCATCGACTCGTCGATCCCGTTTTCCTTCGCGGCGATCGTCTCTGCCACCCTGTTGAGCGTGCTGGCCCCGCCCTCGCTTTTGAGATACTCGATCACCCATCGACGCCGCTGATTTTTCAGCAGATCGAACACGTCGTCGAGATCCAGATCCTCCCCGTTCTCGCACCGATCGAACTCGAGCATGTCGGCTGTCGTCCCGTCGGTCTCGGCCGACGTCGACCGAGACACGGCTTTCCCGTCGCTACCTGCGTCCCCCCCGTCGCTGTCGGCGTCCGCGTCGGGCGATCCTTCTTCAGGGGGCGTTCCGTTCGTTTCCGCGGGGGCCGGCCGAACACTGGAACTCATGGTCGTCGTATACACAGATACGTGACATACATAGGTAATACCAAACTAATCCGACCGGGGACACTGTTTGCTATGCACTAACATAGTCCAGTTCCCAGTAATCTCCTGCTATCGAAGCGGACGGAATCGACGGCACGAGTCGCTCGACTGCATGACGTAGCCGGATAACCGGAACGTAAACCGCGCCCGAAACAGTTAGGTATCGACGAGCGAGTGGTCTGCCGGAGTACCTGAACCGTGCGGGTTCCCGTTCTCGACGGCGACCCTGTCGTCCTCGGAGACTTCGGCGCTTATTAACTATACGTCCCGGGAGGGATGTTCCCGGACGGTTCATGAATCACTCCCTGGTATCAAACCGACCGACCCGCGCGCGCCACGAGCCCGGTGCGGACAGTCGAACGGGTAGCGGGGTGGCCGATTGTAACGGCGTTGGAACGACCGATGGTCTGTGACATCGAGATCCGCAACGGTCGGCTGGTCACCCCGGACGCAGTTTACAGCGGCGGCCGGCTCACGATAACGGACGGCCGAATCCACCGGATCGACCCGGACGCCGGTTCGAGGGCTCGGCGGGCGCGCGATCGGATCGACGCAGAGGGTCGAATCGTCATGCCCGGAATCGTCGACCTCCACGGCGACGACATCGAGCAGCACCTGTATCCCCGTCCGGAGGCCAGGATCGACACGGAGACGGCGCTGCGGAGTTCGGATCGGACGAACCTCACCAGCGGGATCACGACGAAGTTTCACGCCATCGCGTTCGAGGACACGCCGGAGCAGGACCGGAGCATCGCAACGGCGACGGAGATCGCCGAGTCGATCGCGGCCGCGGACGACCTGCTCGTCGACAACCGGATACACGCACGGTGTGAACTGGGCGAATCGAGCGTCGCGGCAGTCGAATCGGTACTCGGTCGCCTCGAGGTCGACCTCGTTTCGATAATGCATCATTCCCCCGGCGAGGGACAGTTCGCGGACGAGGTCGTGTTCCGGAAACGCTACGGGGAGACGGACCCGAACTCCCCCGAAAAGAAGGACGGGTTCCACGGGAACCGACAGAACGTGGAGGGAATGGACGAGTTCCTCAGACGGCGTGAAAGCGTCGACGAACGGACGCTCCACCGGCGGGCCGAGTGGATCGTCGGACGTGCGCTCGATGCCGGCGCCGTCGTCGCCTCTCACGACGACGAACGTCCGGAAAGCGTCGAGTGGGTGGCGGACCTCGGGGTCGAGATCTGCGAGTATCCGGTGACGCGCCGGGCCGCAGAGCGGGCGAAAGAGCTGGGCGTGACGACGGCGATGGGGGCCCCGAACCTGGTTCGTGGGGGTAGCCTCTGGGGCAACTTGGGGGCGGAGACGCTGATCGAACACGACGCCCTCGACGTCCTCTGTTCGGACTACCACCCGCCTTCCCTCCTTGCGGCACCGTTCGTGACGTCGGGGGAACCGCTCTACGAACGGGTCCGTCGTGTGACCGCCGCCCCGGCGGACGCCGTCGGACTCGAGGACCGCGGTCGGCTCCGTGTCGGTGCCCGTGCCGACGTCGTCGTCGTCGACCCGGAACCGGTCCCGACTGTCGACTGCGTGATCGTCGACGGGGTTCGTCGGTTCCACTCGGGAAGCGGGACGGGATCGGCCGAGTCGGCGGTAACGGGCGACCTACTCTCTTCCAACGACACCTTCGCATCGTGAGAGACGACGCCGTTAGAGCGACGACGGTAGCCCTCGATTAATCCCGATCGGTCTTTCGGGGGACGCCTCAGGCACTCTATTACAATACGCTCGGTTCGGCTACGACCAACGGTATGAGACGCTCCCTCTGCACCGAATCAGCTATTGCCAGGACGACGAACGCGTTCCAAAACGGGAGGACGGACGGTAGATGAGCGGCATCACGGACGCGGCAGTCCTGGCGGCGGGGGAGGGTAGCAGGCTGTGGCCCCTCACGCGGTATCAGCCAAAGCCGATGTTGCAGGTCGGGAACAGGACCATCCTCGAGTACGTCCTCACCGCCCTGTCGAACGTCGGGATCGACCGGACGAGCATCGTCGTCGGCCACGGAAGGGAGCGAGTGCAAAACACCTTCGAGGACAGTTTCCAGGGGATGGACCTCTCGTACGTCCACCAGCAGTCCCAGCTCGGGAGCGGCCACGCTCTCCAGCAGTGCTCTTCGGAGTTCGACGGACCGTTTCTCGCGGTCAACGGGGACACGATAGTCGACGAGGTGATGCTCGAGGGAACAATCGACAGTTACCGGCGGACGGATTCGGCCGCGAGCGTCGCCGTCATCGCCTCCAACACGCCCGACAGATACGGCGAGGTAAAGACCCGCGGGAAGCGGGTCGTCGAGATAGCGGAAGGGTCGGGAAACGGCCGGGCGCGTGTCAACGCGGGCGTCTACGTCTTCGATACCGACGTGTTCGACGCGCTGTTGCGGGTGCCGTTCGAGGAAGGCGAACGGCCGCTTCCTGCTGTCACCGACGAACTCGAGGAACCGGTGGTCGCCACCGCACCCGGAGGACTCTGGTGTGCGCCGTCCTATCCGTGGGAACTCCTGTCGGCCACGGAGGCTCTCCTCTTAAAACAGGAGAACCGTTCGGCGGAGGGAGCGCACAGAGACCGGACCCCGCCGGGAGACGGCAGTCGCGCATTGCCGAGTGCTACCGCCCGAGAGAGATCCGAACCGGCCGCCCGACCGTACGTGGGGGAACGAATCCACGAATCCGCCCAGGTCCACGAGACGGCCGTGATCGACGAGCACGCCATCGTCGGCGCGGACTGTGAACTCCAGCCCGGCGTCGTGATCGGACGGGGGACCTGTCTTCACGCCAATACGAGAGTGGACGCGAACTCGGTGATAGATCGATCGATCGTGGGGCCGGACGTCAGGATCGGTGCGAACGCGACGATCCGAGACAGCATCGTCGGCGGCGGCGCGTCGATCGGCGACGGAACCGTCTCCCCGGGTCGGTCGGCGTCGATCGTCATCAACCGCACCCAATACACGGATCGGCGTCTCGGCGGGATCGTGGCCGACAGGGCCGAGATCGGGGCAAACGTCTCGATAGAACCGGGATGTCGGATCGGCGCGAACGCCGTCGTCCCGACCGGCGCACGGGTGTCCGGGGACGTCTCCGAGGGAACCAGGGTGATGGGCTGATGTGCGGCATCATCGGGCGGGTCGGTCGTGACGACGTGACGGGGCAGTTGTTGACGGGGCTGGAAAACCTCGAATACCGTGGATACGATTCGGCCGGGATCGCCATCAACAACGGGCACGGGCTGAACGTGGTGAAACGCGAGGGCGAGGTCGACGAACTCGTTCGGGCCGTCGAGAGGAGCGACCCCGGCGGTTCGATCGGGATCGGGCACACGCGCTGGTCGACGCACGGCGCCCCGAGCGACCGGAACGCGCATCCACACACGGACTGCACGGGCCGGGTCGCCGTCGTCCACAACGGGATCATCGACAACCACGAAGCGCTGAAGGGGGCCCTGCCGGACCACGAGTTCACCAGCGAGACGGACTCGGAAGTCGTCGCCCACCTCCTCGAGAAAGAACTCTCCGAAGGGAGGGAACCGGTGGACGCGTTCAGGAGAACGCGGGACAGACTCTCCGGAAGTTACGCGCTCGTCGGGATGATCGACGGGCAAAAGGAGATGTACGCGGCCCGGAACGGATCGCCGCTGGTGATCGGGCGGGACGACGACGGCTACTACCTCGCGAGCGACGTTCCCGCGTTCAGGGAGTTCACGGACGAGGTCGTCTACCTCGAGGACGACGACCTCGTCGCGGTCTCCCGGGACGGATACACCGTCTGGGACGGGACGGGATCGACGGTCGACCGGGAGGTTCACCGCGTCGACTGGAAGCCCGAAGCAGCCGGACGGGGCGGATACGACCACTACATGCTCAAAGAGATTCACGAACAGCCGAACGCGATCCGGAGCAGCATCCGGGGCCGAACGGACGCACTCGCGGGCAAAACGACGTTCGAGGAGCTCGAGGAGGGATCGTTCGAGGAGGTGGATCGCGTCCAGCTGATCGCGATGGGCACTTCCTATCACGCGGCGCTTTACGCCGAGCGGCTGCTGGAACGCCGCGGGATCCCCGCACAGACGTTCCTCTCGGGGGAATACGGCGCCTCACCGCCGCCGGTCGACGGGAACACCCTGGTCGTCGCCGTCTCACAGAGCGGGGAGACGGCGGACACCCTCTCGGCCGTCCGCAGCGTCCAGGGGACCCGTGCACGCACGCTGGCGGTGACGAACGTCGTTGGGTCGACGATAACCCGGGAGTGTGACGACGTCGTCTACATCCGGGCAGGTCCCGAAATCGGCGTGGCGGCCACGAAGTCGTTCTCCTCGCAGGTTGGCGTCCTCTCCCTGCTCTCGGAGTTGATCGCCGCCGAGAGCCCCGGATCCGGCCACAGGAATCCTGCGCTCCTCGACGCCGTGACGGAGCTGCCGGGCGCCATCCAGCAGGTGCTCGACGACTCGAACGCGGCGGAGGTGGCGTCCGACCTGCAGGGCAGCGACGCGTACTTCTTCATCGGTAGAGGCACCGGACACGCGGTCGCTCTGGAGGGGGCGTTGAAGTTCAAGGAGATCACCTACGAGCACGCCGAGGGGTTCGCCGCCTCCGAACTCAAACACGGCCCGCTCGCGCTCGTCACGGAGAACACTCCCGTTTTTGCCGTGTTTACGGGTGTCGACGACGAGAAGACGCTACACAACGTGATGGAGGTCCGGGCCCGGGGGGCACCGGTAGTCGGGGTGACCCAGTCGACGCCGTCAGTCGACGGCATCGAAGACTACGTGGACCACGTGCTCACCGTCCCGCCGTCGGACCCCGAACTCTCCGGACTCCTGGCCAACGTCCAGCTCCAGCTCGTGTCGTACCACGCCGCCGACCTCCTGTCTCGATCGATCGACAAACCGCGAAATCTCGCCAAGAGCGTCACAGTCGAGTGATGATTGATGGACCGCGTTCACACCCGGGCGAGGCGCCGTTCGACGGGATGGAAACGATCGAGCCTGACCCGGCCGACGACGTCGAATCTCGAATCGAGGAACGTTTCCAATGTCAAGTAACGAACCACCGGACCGATCGAAAGGCGCAACGTACGAACACGAGAACGGTATCGTCGACACCGTGTTCTACAACGACGGCGAGCGGCTACTCGTCGTGCGGGAGTATCCGACGCAGGAACAGTTCGACGGGACCGTCTCGGACGCCACGTATCTCGGCACCAACGACCTCGTGGAGGACCTTCGGGATCCGGTCCCCGACGACGCGAACGCGGGGGAGGGTTCCCCGGAAGAAAACGCCGACGGAGGGGACTCCTGAAAAGGGCGGTGGGCGGCGGGGCGACCGCGCCGGGACACCCGTTACTGTTAATAGCTATGGTAGTCTACGTTACAGTAGAGGGTCCCGGAGCCTCCGTAGCCAGCTTGTGTGCCAGCATTCGCCGGCCGTAGGCTTCCGCAGCCCTCTGTTTCTACCGGGTTCAGCGACGGCCACAGCTACGGCGTCCCCGTACGTGGCCGATCGAAGACCCGGAGGCCTTGCGAGACGATGAACGACGAACAACTCTCCGTGTTGATGATCCCGGACTACGCGGAGAAAAACCCGTATCAGGCGGCGCTGGTCGAGGCGCTGTCCGAGCAGGGGGTGAGTGTCGACTGCCGATCGAGCGAGGGGATCGCGCCGATTTTGGCGCGGTACAGGGAACTTGGACGGCCGGACGTAGTTCACCTACACTGGATCAACGTGTTTTACAGCACCGACCGTTCCGTAATCGTTGCTTTGCTCGGGATCAGGCTGCTGCTCGAACTGCTCGTGCTCAAGCTACTGGGGACGCCCGTTGTCTGGACGGTGCACAACAGACTCGAACACGAGCCGAGTTTTCCGGCGATTCAGCGACGCATTCGCCGCGGGGTCGCACAGCTCTCCGACAGAATCATCGTCCACTGCCCGGCCGCGCGGGATATCGTTCGTGACGAGTACGGGCTCTCCGCGGAAACTGTCCGGAAAGTGAGGGTGGTTTCTCACGGGAACTACCTCGGCCGGTACCGGAACGAGACGGGTCGGGGGGAAGCCAGGGAAGAGCTCGGAATTTCGACGGACGGAACGGTGTTCCTGTACTTCGGGCTGATCAGACGGTACAAGAACGTTCCGGGGCTGCTCTCGGCGTTCGCCGACCTGGCGGATCAAGACGCCCGCCTGCTCGTCGTGGGGAACCCCTGGAGTGAGAACCTGGAGAGAGGGGTCGAAACGCTGGCCCGGGAGGACGACCGCGTCCACACGGAGCTTTCGTTCGTCCCCGACGAGTCGATCCAGCTGTACATGAACGCCGCGGACGCGGTGGTCCTTCCGTTCGAGTCCGTCCTGACCTCGGGAAGTGCGGTCCTGGGCATGTCGTTCGGCCGGGCACTGGTGGTCCCCGACACCGGCTGCGTCGGCCAGCTCGTCGACGATGCGGGCGCGATAACGTACGATCCATCCGACGAGGAGGCTCTCCGGTCCGCCCTGACGCAGGCGCTCGAGCGACACGAGCAACTGCCCGGGATGGGAGAGCACAACCTCGCTGCAGTCGAGGAGTACGACTGGGATCGGATCGCCGACCGCACTCGACGGATCTATCTCTCGAAATGCAACGGTCACTCCACAGGCCAATTCCGGGCCGCTTCCCGGGACGCCGGAGGTTAGCCGACGTATAGTCTTGCCCACCGAGTGTAACGTCTCCGACGATGACCTACGATGTTGCGATCGTCGGAACCGGACCGGATCCGGAGGAGAAGGGGCGGGACGGGTACGCGATGGCGTATCGTCACGCGCCGGGCTACGAACGGCTCGACTCGTGTTCGCTCGTCGCGTGCGCGGACATCGTGGAGGAGAACGCCAGGGCGTTCGCGGATCGCTTCGGTCTGGATCAGGTGTACGGGGACTACGAGACGATGCTCCGGGAGGTCGAACCCGACGTCGTGAGCGTCTGCGTGCCGCCGAACGTCCACGCGGAGATCGTACTCGACTGCGCGAGGGCGTCTTCCGTCTCGGCGATCCACTGCGAGAAGCCGATGGCGACGACGTGGGGCGACTGTCGGTCGATGGTTTCGACCTGCGAGGAGAACGACGTCCAGTTGACGATCGACCACCAGCGACGCTTCGCAGCACCCGTCCGGAAGGCGAAGGGCCTGCTCGAGTCCGGGGAGATCGGCGAGCTCCGGCGTCTCGAGTGGTCGGAGGTGAACCTCTTCGACGCCGGCTCCCACCTGTTCGACCTCTGTACGTACTTCACCGACGCCGCCGACGTCGAGTGGGTTCTGGCCGGGATCGACTGTGCGGAGGAGAACCGGTGGTTCGGGAGCCTCAACGAGACGCGAGCGATCGCCCAGTGGAAGTACCAGGACGGGACCGTCGGGTTCGCTTCCACGGCCGAAGACGAGGAGGCGACGCTCGTCGACGCCTACCTCCGTCTGGTGGGGACCGAGGGCACCATCGAGATCCAGGCCTCCGACGGGAGCCCGCTCAGGATGCGGACGGACGACGGGTGGGAGTCGGTAGACACGGGAGGGGAGACGGTGTACAGTCCCTCGAAGGGGGCGATCCGACTGGTGACGAACAAGCTTGCCCGGGTTCTCCCGCGCGTCCCGGACGACCTGGGGTCGGTTCCGTCACACTACCATCGGGCGATCGAACACGCAGTCGACTGCCTCGAGGAGGGAACGGAGCCGATCATCTCGGGCCGGAACGTCCTGGGGGGAACGGAGTTGATCTTCGCCGCCTGGGAGTCGGTCCGTCGCCGAGGACAGGTATCGCTTCCGCTCGAGGTTTCCGACAACCCCCTCGTTTCGATGTACGAAGCCGGCCTCCTCGGGGAAACGCCGGAGGATCACGCCGCCGTTCCAGCGCCCGGCGGCGAGTAGTACCGGGACCTCAATCCGAGATCTTCCGCGGCGACCGGACGGTCACGTAGTGGACGAGTGCTATCGAGAAGATCGCGAGCGAGAGGAGCCACGCCACGGTCGACGGCGGTACCGCCTCCACGATGCCGCTCAAAAGGAGGACGACGATTCCGACCGCTCCCGTCAGGAGGTACAGTTCGGGTCGGGCCCGTCCCGAACCCTCCCCGTCGGTCAGGTGCGCCAGCAAGGGTTCGGCCTTCGGAGTGAGACGGACGTAGCCCGTCTCGCTGTCGTACTCGACGATCCCGTGTTCGGCCATGCGCGGAACGTGGGTCTGATACAGGGAGATGTACGCCCGTTTCTTGGCCTGCGTCTCGAGGTCACCCGGCTCGACGTCGTTCTCCTGGGCCGCCATCGCCGTCGAGAGCTCGTCGAGCGTGACCTCCGAGGAGGCCTCCTCGAGGTGGTTCAAAACGAACCGGCGGCGGTCGCTGCTCAAAAGGTGGAAAATGACGTCCTGGGACAGTTTATCGGCGGTAGATGATGACATCGTATACTGTGTACACACCCGATTGACACTGGACTACTACACACACGTGCTGGAGTGATTTTTGTTAATCCGTTCCTACTCCGGAGAGATACGATTCCTGACGGTAGGTCGGTCGAACGTCCCGGAATTCGTGCACTGTCCACCGAATTCACGGCGAGTCAGCGATTCGCAGCCGACTGGTACTGGGCGCAGACGCGTTCGATTCCCTCCTGGAAGTCGACGGTCGGGGTCCATCCCGTGGCGCGTTTAATCTTCTCGTAATCCGCACACGTGTCGTGGACGTACACGTCTTCGGGGATCGGATTCTCCACGTACGACGGGTCGACGTCGGTTCCGAGTTCCCGGTTGAGCCGTTCGACCACCGTGTCGAACGAGTAGCGTTCGCCGGTCCCGAGATTGTACACGCCGTCGAGTCGGTGCTCGGCCGCCAGTTCGATCCCTCGAACGACGTCGTCCACGTGAGTGAAGTCACGGGTCTGCGAGCCGTCGCCGTAGATCACCGGGGAGTCGCCGTTCGCGACGTCGTGGGCGAACTGCGCGATGACGTTGGCGTACTCGCCTTTGTGCCCCTCGGCGCCGCCGTATCCCTGATACACCGAGAAGAACCGGAGTCCGGCGAGGGAGAGGTCGTAGTGGTTCGAGAGGTACTCGGCGTACCGTTCACGGGAGAGTTTCGAGGCCTCGTAGGCCGTGTTCACCGTGACGTCGGCGTCTTCGGGCGTCGGCGACGTCCTGTCCCCGTATATCGACGACGTCGACGCGTAGACGATGGTTTCACAGCCGTCCGCGTGTGCCTGATCGACGACGTTCAGAAATCCCTCGACGTTCACTCTCGCTCCCTCAGTCGGATCCTCCTCGTGCATTCCGTAGGAGGAAAGCGCAGCGAGGTGGAACACGGCGTCGACGTCGGTCGGCAGATCCGTCTCCAGGACGTCGCGGTCGTGGAACTCGACCGCGTCCACGAGGTTCTCGGGGGTCCCGAGATAGCCGTTGTCGATCGCGACGACCTCGTTTCGGTCGGCCAGCGCGTTCGCGAGGTTCGACCCGATGAACCCGGCGCCGCCCGTGACGAGCACGCGGTCTCCCCTCATGGGCGGTCCGTCGCTACCGCGTTTCCAGAGCGACGACTCGAGGAATTCCCCGTGAGGATTCCCGGGGGAAGCCACCCGATTCTCGGGACGCCCTGCCGACCGCGGCCTCTGTTCGAACCGGTCATCGTCGGAAACGGGACGGCGACGTAGTTTGTTACGAACCGGCTACCGCGTGGCCGCGGTTCGCGACGCCAGCGATACGAGAGATTTCACCGACATCTCAAACCGGGAACCGGGGCGCTCCGGAGGCGGGATTCGAGCACACCGAAAGCGTTTCACCGTCACGCGCGGAGTGTCGCCCATGAGCGGCGACGGGAACGATTCGTCGGCGGGCGACGGGTTTCGAGCGCGAATACGGGGCATCTACGCGACTGCACTGACCCAGCTGCTGCTCGAGTCCGGATTCGACGTGGTCGGCGCGTCGGATCCGATCGAACGACGGTTCGACGAGGAGTTCCCGGCGGCGGGCCACGACGTCGCCGTCGAAACCACGGGTGACCGACAGGGGATCGGGCTCGAGGGTGACCCCGAAGCCGTCCAGGCGGTTCGGGAGGCCATCGTGGGGCACCTCCCCCGCGACGCGTTTTCCTGGCCGGACGTGACCCCCCGGGGGGCGGTTTTTCGCGGTCGGGTCACCGAAACGCTCGGGGGCGGTGCCGTGGTCGATCTGACCGTCGGGAGCCGGGGAAACGAGGACAGCCGGAACCCCAGGACGAACCCGACCACGACCGACCACCTGGCCGGCGACGGCTACCTCCGCTACGGAAACGTCACCGACCGGGTGTCCGTGGGGGACGAGCTACGGGTGCAGGTGGCCGAGTCCTCGCCGCCGTGGGCCTCCCGCCGTCCGGAACTGGACACGACGATCCGGGCGTACGGATCCGTCGCCGTGCTGGAGCGCGGGACCGAGGGCGTCACCGTCGACACGCACGACGAACGCGCGGCGCGCGAACTGGCCGGGATGACTGACCTCCTCGGACTCGAACCCCCGGAAGGGTGGGGCCTGCGGTGGACCCACGCCGCGACCGACCTCGGAATGGACGCTCTCGAGTCCGGGCTGGAGCGGGTGATCGACCGCGCGAGGGTGTTGGATCGGACGCCGTCGAACTCGGACGGCGGAACCGCCCGAGAGACGGCTCTCGCGGCTCCGTCTGCGGGCGCCTGGCTGTGGTTCGGTCGAGAATCGCGGTTCGCCCTGGACGAGCGGCGGCGGCGGGTGGCGACCACGATGCCCGGACACCACCGGACGAAGGCCGGAGCCGAATCTGCCGGCGCCGGCGTCGACTTCGTCGAATCGCTGTGCGATCCGGGAGCCGACGACGAGTTCCCCTTCAAGGTCGTCGCCGCACAGTTCGGCCCGACGCAGGGTGAGGAGATCAGTATCGAGCACGGCAAACCCGACGGCCGACTGGTGACGCTCGGCACCGGCACCGTGACCGAATTGGACGGCGGAACCGTGACCGTCGAGCGGACGATGTCTGGGAGGGGGACCTACGACGGGCTCGGGGTTTCCCGGGAGACTGGGGACGTCGCGGTCACGAAATTCCGGGAGGGGCGGTGGTGGTATCCGACGACCTACCGGGACGAGACGGGAACGCCGAAGGGGACGTACGTCAACGTCTGTACCCCCGTAGAGTGTTTCCCGGACGCGATCCGATACGTGGACCTCCACGTCGACGTGTTGAAACACCGGGACGGAACGGTCGAGCGCGTCGACGACGACGAACTCGACGCCGCTGTCGAGGCCGGACACGTGCGGCCCGACCTGGCGAGGAAGGCGCGGGCCGTCGCGAGCGCCATCGAGAACGCGTTCTGACAAACGTTAGGAGGGCACGCGGGCCGGTCTGCGGAGGGATATTCGGCCGGCCCTTTTATACCGTCGTCCCGTCAATTGTCCCGATGACCAGAGCGCACGTCGCGCTGGCGGACGGACTCGTCGTCGTCGAGAACGTGGATTCGCCGGCGGAGGCGAATCCGGAATCCCGACTGAACGGCGAACGAGCCGAGTGCGTCGCCGTCTCTCCATCGGCCCCGGAACGCGTCTTCGCCGGGACGTTCGAGGCGGGCCTGTGGCGATCGACGGACGGGGGAAACGCGTTCGAACCGATCGGTGACGCCATCGGTCCCGAGGCAGTCACCGCGGTGGCGGTGTCCCCTCACGACCCGGACACTGTGATCGCCGGGACGGAACCGTCCCGCCTCTACCGGTCGGACGACGGCGGCGAGACGTGGCGTCGGCTGGACGGATTGGCCGATCTTCCCTCCGCAGAGGAGTGGTCGTTTCCGCCACGCCCCCACACGCACCACGTGCGGTGGATTGGGCCTTCGTCGACCGACCCGGAGACCTGGTACGTCGGCGTCGAGGCCGGGGCGTTGGTGGTGACCAGGGACGGCGGGAGGAGCTGGCAAGATCGACCGCCAGGATCGCGGCGGGACGTGCACACGATCGCGACCCACCCGGACGCACCCGACCGCGTGTACTGTGCCGCCGGCGACGGGTACGCCGAAAGCGACGACGGCGGAAGGACGTGGGGCCATTTACAGCAGGGACTCGAACACCGGTACTGCTGGGGGTTGGCCGTCGATCCGGGCGATCCCGATCGCGTCATTGTCTCGACTGCACACGGCGCCCGGGACGCCCACCGGACCGGCCCGAGCTATCTCTACCGCAAGCGATCCGGGAAGCGGTCCGCGTCGGACGCCGGAGGTGGGAGGGATGGGCCGGCGTGGGAGCGACTCGACGACGTCGCCGTTTCCACCGGCGAGGGAGCCACCCGGGCGGTTCTCGCCGCGGGAACGGAACCGGGGGAGCTATACGCCGCCTGCGAGGACGGGCTCTACCGGACGGGCGACGGCGGCGACAGCTGGACGGCCTGTAGAATCGGCAACGACGACCTCGGCAACGATCCGATCCGGGGGCTCGCAGTCGGCTAACAAGATATTTACCGGTCACCGTCCACCAACGGCTATGTACGACGTCGCGGTCGTCGGCGTCGGTCCCGCGGGGGCACGGTACGCCCGTCGCGCGGCCGAAGCCGGCCACGACGTACTCGCGCTCGAGAAAGGCGAGGTGGGGACGCCGCTGGCCTGCTCGGGACACGTCTCGACGGACCTGTGGGAGTACCTGCCCGACGAGGCCGTCGATCGCCTCCGGCAGAACCGGGTGTACGGCGCGGACTTCCACGTCGGCGGCCCGGGAACGAACGCCTATCGCTTCTACAAGCGGGAGGAAGTGTCGAACGTGATCGACCGGGTGGAGCTGGACCGGACGCTCGCGGACCTCGCGCGGGACGCCGGCGCGGACGTCAGGGAGGGCCACACCGTGATCGACGTCGACGAGCGGCGGGATCGCGTCGTGCTCACCGCGAGCGTCGGTGCCGGGGACGAAAACGGCGGCGAACTCGCGGGCGCCGACGAGCGGGAGTTCGAAGCCCGGATGGTCGCCGGCTGCGACGGGCCGACCTCGCGGGTGCGCCGGTCGGTCGGGCTTCCGGAGCCGGAGGAGACGCTCCACGGCGTGCTGGCCTTCGACGACGAGCCCGATCACGGCGACTACGTCGACGTCCACCTGACCGCCCCCACCTTCTTCGCCTGGCGGATCCCCCGGGGCGACGCGGGCGTGGAGTACGGGCTCGCGGCGCCGCCGGGCGAGGACGTGAAGGCCCGATTCGACGCCCTCACACGGGGGTACGGCGTCGAGACCGACCGGTTCTGCTCGGGCGCGATCCCGATCGGCCCCCCGGAACGGACGACGACCGACCGGGCGTTCCTGATCGGCGACGCCGCCGCCCAGACGAAGCCGTTCACCGGCGGGGGGATCCGCTACGGCACGACCGCGGCCGACGTCGCCGCCGAAACGATCGATCCCCACGATCCGTCGACGCTGTCGGCCTACGAGCAGGGGTGGCGCGAGGAGCTGGGTCGGGAGATCCGGCTCGGCGCGCTCATCAGGCGGGCGTACTCGCTGCCCGAGCCGGTCCAGCGTCTCGGGCTCCGGGCGCTGTCCGGCGAGATCGGGGTACACATGGATCGCCCCACGTCGTTTTTCTCCCGTGAGCACCTCGAACGGCTCTTCTCCTGACGGCGGGAGCTGTGCGGCGATCAGTCGGGATAAGAGGGGACCCGTGCGGAGGTCGCAGAGCCACGAACGAACGGAAGGGAAACGCGTTCGGCGGGGACTTCCTCGCCGTCGAGACCGATCGTCAGCGATTCGGGAACGTCGAACTCGACGAGCGCGATCGCGAGGGGACGATCGAGCGTCGACCAGGTCGTCGCGCGGGTCAGTTCCCCGACCGGCTCGCCGTCGTCGAGCACCGATGTCCCCGCCATCGATCCGTCGAGGGTGGTCTCGTCACTCGGGGGGAGGCGTTCGGGCCGGAGGCCGACCAGCCGGCGGCTCGGGCGGCCCCGGTTTTCGATCCGCGAGACGACTTCCTGACCGACGTAACACCCCTTCTCGAAGTCGAGCGCGTTCCTGACGCCCGCCACGTTGGGAACCCGGTCCCGCAACTCCGCCTCGTACGTCGGCGTCCCCGCCTCCAGCGTCAACACGTCCCAGGTTCGGTAGCCGACCGGGGCGGCGTTCAGCCCTCGCGTGAGGAGGGTCTCGAACACCTCGGGCGCGTCGTCCGCCGCACAGATCACCTCGTACCCCTCCTCGCCGAGCGGGCTGTCGGTCGCGACGACGGTGACGCCGGCGTCGAGCATGGATCCGCGAACGAACGACAGCGGCTCCTCGGGGGCGCCAGCGCCGCCGAGCACCGAGGCGATCTTCTCGGTCGACATCGGTCCGTGGACGCCGAAGACCCCGAACTCCCCGGTCGCCTCGCGTACATCGACGTCCTGAATGAACACCTTCTCCCCCCAGTCGTCCGCGAGGGGCCCCGCCCGACCCGGCGGGGTGAACACGAGTAGATGTTCGCCCGCGTTGTACACGTACATGTCGGTTCGGACCTTCCCATGCGGATCGAGCAGGAGAGCGTAACAGCCGCGTCCCTCCCGGTCGGGGATCCGGTTGGAAACTGCGTCGTCGACGAACCCGTGTCGATCCTCGCCGGCGACGGTGACGACGCCGTATCCCATCTCGATCGCCCCCGCGACCTTCCGAACGGCGCTGGCGGCGCTCTGCGGCCGGCCGTAGTCTTCTACCACCCGAAACCCGTCCCGGCTGCCGAACGTCGCCCCGTACTCCTCGTGCAGCTCGTCGACGACCGTCATGTGGCCGGGTAACGGACCGAGCTGCAAAACGTCGCCGGTACGGGCAGTAGACGGACGGTTTGCTCCCGGCGTGACTGGAACGAATCGATTTATGGCGTTTCGATACGAAATTATCACGTACATGTCTGACGACCGACTCGTCGTGCTGGAGAAGGACGCGGACAGCCTCGCTATCGTCGATCCCGGCTCCGGCGAGATCCTACAGCGGGTGGATACGGACTTCAACCCGCACGAGGTGGCGATCGGCCCGGACGGCGAGCGGGTGTACGTCACCTGTTCGCTGGGGGACAGCCTGCTGGTGTACGACGCCGACACGTGGGAACGCACACGGCGTTTCGAACACGATCGGTTCGACTTCCCCCACGGACTCGCCGTCCGGGAGTCGGCCGACGAGCTGTGGCTGGCTTCCACGTACAGCTCCCGGATTTACGTCTTCGACGTCGCCGGCGGCGGGCTGGAGCTCCTCGACGTGTTCCCGACGTTCCAGGACAACTCGCACATGGTGGCACTGACGCCCGACGAGGGGACCGCGTTCGTGGCCAACATCGGCAGCGACAACGTCACCGCCATCGACGCCGACACCAGGGAGATCCTGGACGAAATTCCGGTCGGCGGAGGGCCGGAGGGAATCGAGGTTCACCCCGAGGGCGGCCTCCTCGTGGCCAATCAGGACGACGATCGGCTCACCGTCGTCGATCCGGAGACGTTCGAGGAACGGGGGCAGGCGCTGCTCGGCGAGACGCCGATACGGGTCGTCTCCTCGCCGAAGGGAAGACACGTTCTCGTCCCGAATAGGGAGGGCAACGACGTCAGCGTAATCGACACACGCCACGAGCGCGGCGGGGAGATTCGACCCTGGGAGATCGCGCGGATCCCCGTCGGCATCTGGCCGGGCGGTACCGCGTTCGATCCCTCGGGCGAGCGCGCCTTCGTCGCCAACAACAAGACGAACGACGTCAGCGTCGTTGACGTCGAGGCGCGGGAGGAAATCGACCGGTACGACGTCGGTCTCCACCCCGACGGGATCGCCTACCTCGAACGATAACGCCTCCCCGTCGCGACCGAGCCGTCTCGCCGGCCGGTCGCCGGTCGAATCGTCCCCCGTCGGTGGGCGGCATCACTCACTCAGTGTGCCGTTGAGTACTTTCGCAGCCACGAGGACCGGGTCCCAGACCGGGCTGAACGGCGGGGCGTACGCCAGGTCGAGGCGTTCCAGCTCCGCGACCGTCATTTCGTTCCCCAGAGCCGTCGCCAGCGTGTCGATCCTGATCGCCGCCCGGTCGGTGCCGACGACGCTACCGCCCAACAACAGCCCCGACTCGCGGTCGGCGACCAGCGTGACGTCCGTCTCGGCCGCCCCGGGGTAGTAACCGGATCGGGACCCGGCGGTGATCGTCTCCCGGACGGGATCGAACCCCGCCTCGCGTGCCGCCCCCTCCTCGAGCAGGCCGACCCTGCCCGCCCCCAGATCGAACGCCTTCAGCACCGCCGTTCCGGCGATCGATCCGACCGGCGTCGGGTCGCCGGCGACCGTGGCGCCGACGGCCCGACCGGCCCGGTTCGCGGTGAGTCCGAGCGGCACCCACGCGGAGTCGCCGGTCACGGCGTGGCGCGCGGTCGCGCAGTCGCCGGCGGCGTAGACGTCCGGGAGATTCGTCCGTCCGTAGTCGTCGACCTCGATCGCCCCGCCGGGACCGAGATCGACCGCCGTCCCCGAGAGGAGGTCCACGTTCGGCCGGATTCCGACGCCGACGACGGCGAGGTCGACCGGGAGGCATTCTCCCCCGAACGCGACGGCCTCGACCCGGTCGTCCCCCGAAAGCGCCTCCACCGGCGTGCCCGTGTGGAGGGTGACGCCCTGGTCACCGAGTTCCGCCTCGACACGCTCGGCGACTGCCCGGCCGAACGGCGGGAGGACCCGTTCGGACCGCTGAAACAGGTGAACGTCCAGTCCTCGCTCCGAGAGCGCTTCGGCCATCTCGACGCCGACGTAGCCGCCGCCGACGATGGCTGCGGTCTCGGGCGCCGGCAGCGCGGCGTTGTGCTCGACGCGGTCGCGGTCGACGTGGTCGACCCCGATTCGGTCGAAGTCGTAGGTTCCCGGCTCGGTGAGGTACGCGTCCACTGCCGCGGCGGCGTCCATGTCGTGAAGCGTGAACGCGCCGTCGAGGGTGGCCACGTCGAGGGGGCCGGTCACCGCGCGACCGCCCGTGGCGACGAGCAGCCTCGAGTATGGCTGCTCGAACTCCTCGTCCCCGGCACGAACCCGAACCACGTGTCTTTCGGGGGAAACCCCGACTACCTCGTGGCCTCGACGGAGGTCGATCCCCCGTTCGGCCACCTCCGCCGGCGACAGCGAGAGCAGATCGGCCATCCGTTCGACTCGACCCTCTATGAAGTACGGCATCCCGCAGTACGCGTAGGAGATCCAGTCGCCCTTCTCGAGGACGACTACGTCGCGGTCGCCCGCCTCGCGGGCGAACTTGCTCGCGGCGCTCAGCCCGGCAGCGTCCCCACCGACGACGACGAACGGATCGGACATACCTGCCAATGGCACACCGGGTACAAAAACGTCGCTCGGACGTGGGAGGGGACCGAACGGCCGGCGACTCGATCGGGTTCGGCGTAGCTCGCCGCGTCGAACGGCCCCGACGCACCTGTCCGCACCGGCTGTGTGTTTTTCCCACACGCAGGGATGGCGTTGAAGCGTCTTCGTCCCTGCGTGTCGGGTGGGTAGCGCCCGTGCCAACCGACGATTCCAGCTACCAGCCCGATCAGAATCGCGCGTCGGAGGACGACCACCGACTGCGAGAACCGACCCCGGAGGACGTCGCGGACGACGTTCGAAAGGCGGCTTCGCTCGAGGAGCTGCGGGAACTCTTCGGGGTGGAGTCGATACACGAGGCGTATTTCCGAGCGAAGAACGCCTGGAACGCCGCGATAAAACGCGAACAAAAAGCCCGCCCGGAGC
>JAZKTH010000140.1:0-6419 GCA_036625675.1 Haloferacaceae archaeon | reverse complement strand
CGCGGTCGGCGCGGTCGCGCTGGCTGGCGTCCTCGCGTGGGGCCTCGCCGTGCCGGACGGGATCGGCGCGACCGCCACGTTCCTCGGGTTCCAGCTTCGGGTGGTCGTCGTCGACGACGTCTCCCGGCTGCTGGTGATCGCCTTCGGCGGGTTCGGGACCGCCGCGGTCGCGTACGCCTACGCCGCCGGCGCCGACCGGCGGCTGCTCGCCGTCGCGCTCGGCTACGTCGCCGCCGCGGTGTGGACCGTCTCCGTGGGCGACTGGCTCGCGCTCGTGCTCGGGTGGGAGGCGATGGCGGCCACGAGCACGGTGCTCGTGTGGCTGCACGGCGGAGACGCGGTGCGCGCGGGATACCGGTACGCGCTCGTCCACGCGCTGGGCGGGGGGCTCCTGCTCGCGGGCGTGGCCGCCCAGGCGGCGTCGGCGGGAGCCATCGACGTCTCCGGGGCGGGCGTCGCGGCCGGTGCCTTCGGCGGGGCGACTGGGGGAATTCCGGCGAACGCACTCCACTTCGACGGCACCGGGGTCGACGCCGGGCTCCCGGCGATCCTCGTCGGACTCGGCGTCGCGGTCAACGCGGCCGTGATCGGCCTCCACGGCTGGCTTCCGGACACCTACCCCCGCCCGCACGTGGCCGCCTCCGTGTTCCTTTGCGTGTTCACCACCAAGTCCGCCGTCTACGCCGCCTACAGGGCGTTCCCGGAGGGGAACCTGGCGCTCGCGTACGTCGGCGGCGCGATGGCGGTGTACGGCGCCGGCTACGCGCTGGCCCAGAAGGACGTGCGCCGGCTCCTCTCGTACCACATCCAGGCGCAGGTCGGGTACATGCTCGCCGGGATCGGCGTGGGCTCGGCGCTCGGAGTCGCGGGGGGGTTCGCCCACCTGTTCAACAACGTGCTGTACAAGGGGCTGCTGTTCATGATCGCCGGGATCGTGATCCACCGGACCGGCCGGAACCGGCTCGACCGGTTCGGCGCGCTGGGGACGTCCGCCCCGGTCGCGCTGGCCGCGTTCCTGGTGGCCGCGCTGTCGATCGCCGCGTTCCCCGGATCCAACGGATTCGTCAGCAAGGGGATGGTGATCGGCGCCGTCCACGCCGTCGACGTCCTCCCGGTCGCCGGCGGCGAGGACCTGCTTTGGTGGCTCCTGATCCTCGGCGGGGTCGGCACGTACGCGTCGTTCCTCAAGTTCGGCTACTACGCGTTCCTCGACGGCGAGCCCGAACGGATCCGGGACGCGAGTGCGGGACACGCGGCGGTCACCCTCGCGATCGCCGGCGCGTGCGTCTACTTCGGCGTCAGATACGAGGCGCTGTTCGCGCTGTTGCCCGCGAGCGACGCCTGGACGGCTCACCCCTACACCGCCGGCCACCTCCTCGAGAGCGTCGCCATCGCCGTCGCCGGGGTCGTCGCGTTCCTGCTCGGGAAGCCGCTGCTGGAACGGCTCCACGGCGGCGTGGACGTCGACCACCTCCACGACCCGGCCGTCTTCTACGGAACCCGGGCCGCCTCCGGCGCGGCGGCTCTCGTCGCGGGGCGCCTCGGCGGCGGCGCCGCCCGCGTCGGCTGGGGGTCCGCCGCCGCGGTGCGAAACCCTCAGCGAACACTCCGCCGGCTCCTTCCGGAACGGCTGCACGACTGGTACGGGACGCGGGTGGAACGGACCGTCGGGGAGACCGGGCTGAAGCTCGGTATCGACCCGTCGATATACGTCGCGATGATCGTGCTCGCGCTGGCGATCGCGATCGCGCTCCAGTGACCATGAGCGGAAAACACGCACTGCCGGACCCCACGACCGCTGGCAGGCAGTCGGGAGGCGAGCGCTGATGGTCGTCCCAGACTGGCTCCCCGGGATCGTCGTCGTCCTCCCGCTGGTCGCGTCGGTGCTGCCGATCGTGGCGAGCCTCCGGTACGACAGGGTGGGTTGGCCGATCGCGGCCGTCGTCCTCACGGTTACGCTCGGACTCGCAGCCGCCCTCACGGTCGACGTGCTCGTCGGGTCCCCGATACGCTACGCGATCGGCGGCGTCCCGCCCCGGTACGGCGTCGAACTCTCCGGAGACGCCTTCTCGGTGGTTATCGTCCTGCTGGATCTGATTGTGGCGACCGGCGTGCTCTCCTACACCAGGACCGCCGGGCCGCGGGGGAACGCCTTCTACAGCGGCTACCTCCTTCTCACCGCCAGCATCCTGGGGATCACTCTCGCCGGCGACCTGTTCAACCTCTACGTCTTCCTGGAGATTCTCGGGATCTCCTCGTACGCACTGATTTCGGCGGCCGATTCGCGGTGGTCCACCTACGCCGCGTTCAAGTACTTCCTCGTGGGGACGATCGGCGCGACGCTGTACCTGCTCGGCGTGGGTTACCTCTTTCTGGCGACCGGGACGCTCAACATGGCGAGGGTCTCGATCCGGCTCGCCGAGGTCGGCTACACGGACCCGGTCGTGGTGACGGCGTTCGCGCTCACCACGATCGGCCTCGCGATCAAGATCGCGCTGTTCCCGCTCCACACCTGGCTCTCGGACGCCCACTCGGCCGCGCCCGACGCCGTGAGCGCGATCATCTCGGGACTCGTCCCGGCGGTCGCGGTCTACGCGTTCTCCCGGATCGTCTTCTCGGTGTACACGACCGACTTCCTCGCTGCCAACCCGGCGATCGCCTCGGGGGTGCTGTACGGGGCGCTTTTGAGTTTGCTCGCGGGAAACCTCTTCGCGCTCCTGCAGCGCAAAGTGAAAATCCTCCTGGCGTACTCGACCATCTCGCAGTTCGGCCTCGTGATCGTCGGATTCGCTATCGCCAACGAGACGGCCATCTTCGGGGCCATCGTCCAGCTGTTCGGCCACGGCGTCGTCAAGGGGGGGCTGTTCATCCTCGCCGGGATGTTCGCGCTCCGCTTCGACGCCAGAACGGTCGAGGAGTACGCCGGGCTCGCGAACGAGTCCCCGATCATGGGACTGACGTTCGTCACGCTGAGCCTGACCCTCATCGGGCTGCCGCCGTCGGTCGGCTTCATCGGGAAGTGGTACATCGTCCTGGGCGCGATAGAGGAGGGGCTGTGGGCGATCGCGGCCTTCGTCGTCCTCAGCACGCTGATGACCACCACCTACACCCTCCCGCTGATCAATCGGCTCTACTTCCACCCGTACGAGGGGAAGCCCCCGGATTCGACGGCCATCACCCGGGGGATGTTACTGGGGGTCGCACTCGCGGCGGTGCTGGGGCTGGTTCTGGGTCTCCTGTCGGCGTCCCTGGAGACGGTGCTCCGGTCTGCGGTCGAAAGTCTCGTCGCCTGACAAGCGAAACGCCCTTATGGACGTCACGCAGATTCACCGGTATATGAGCGAAGACGCCGACGCGGGCGAGGACGCCGACGCGGCGGAGGAAACCGAGGCGGGGGAGGGCGCCGACGTGGAACTCGGACCTGTCGAACGGCTCCGCGACCGGCTCGATGCCGTCGAAGGAGCGCTCGAGGCCGCGGAAACCGAGGCCGACCTCGACGCGGTAGAGGCCGACCTCGACGCGGTGGAGGCCGACCTCGAGGACGCCGACCTTCCCGAGCCCGAGGAGGGCGAGGACGACGAAGCGGACGACGGTCCGACCCCCGGCGAAGAACTCGAGAGCCGGATCGGGGAGCTCCGGGACGGGATCGAGGAGGCACGCGGGCCGTACGGCGAGGACGTCGTCGACGCCGTCGCCGACGCCCGGTCGACCGTGGCGGACACGCGGTGGACCGACGACGGGATCGGGACGGTCGAGGCGACGGTCACCGAGTTCCTCGACGTCGTCGGCGATGCGCTGGGGGCGTCGTTCGAAGTAGACGGGGAGGAGGCCGACGACGAGGCCGACCGCGCAGACGCCTTCGTCGCCGCCCTCGAGTCCGTGGAGGAGGCGGTCGCGGACGCCGGTCTCGACGCCGACGCCGACGCGGAAACGATCGCGTCGCTGCTGGACGCGTCGGATGCGCTCTCGGACGGGCTCGAGGGCGCCGAGGAGTGGTCCGACCTCGACACGCGAGAACAGCTCGCCGCGGAGGGGTACTACGACGTGCTCGGCCACTACAAGGACTACCCCGTCGAGTGGTCGGCGCTGAAGGAACACGAGAAGCGGGGCAACGCCGACATGGTGCTTCTGGCGCTGAACTCGCTGGGGTCGGAGTTCATGGAGGAACACTGCCTGGAGGCGTTCGAGCGGATGGGACGCACCGCCGCCACCGACGAGGCGATCGAGGAGATGCTCGCCCGCGCGAACAAGCGGAGCAAACCCGCGATCCGGATCCTCGGGAAGATGCGGGCCGAGGAGGCGGTCGACACCCTGATCGAGTACGTCGACGCCGAGTCGGACCCGCAGCTCCAGAAGGTGACGCTGAAGGCGTTGGGCGAGATCGGCTCCCCCGAGGCGGTCCAGCCGATCGCCGACCAGCTCCGGGCGGAGAACGACGAGGTCCGTTCGGTCGTCGCCCGGTCGCTTGGCCTCCTCGGCGACACCCGTGCGGTCGCGCCGCTGTCGGACACGCTGGACGCCGACGAGAACGACACGGTTCGGGCCGCCGCCGGGTGGGCGCTCAGACAGATCGGCACCCGCCGCGCGCTCGAGGCCGCCGCCGAGTACGCCGACGAACGGTCGTTCCTCGTACAGACCGAGGCCGAGAAGGCAAACGCCGCGCTCGGCGACGAGCCCGAACAGCCGGCCTGAACCGGGCGTCCGGTCGGCGCGGCTCCCGCCTTGTCACCTGACGACGGTCACCGGCACCGGCGACCGGCGGACCACCGACTCCGCGACGCTTCCCAGGAGCACCCGCGCGGGACCGTCCCGGCCGTGGCTGCCGAGGACGACGTGCTCGACTTCCTCGAGTTCGGCGTACTCGACGATCACCCTGGCGGGCCGACCGTAGGCGACCTCCGTTTCGACCTCGACCCCGCGCTCCGTCGCCAGGCTGGCCGCCTCCGCGAGCAGCGAGTCGGCGTCCGCCTGGGCACCGTCCATCGCCGCGTCGAGGTCGCCGAGTCCCCCGACCAGGACAATCTGGCCGGGATTCACCACGTGCAGGAGAAGCAACTCCGCGTCCGGGTGGTCGCGAACCGCCCGTTCTAGCGCCGCACGCGACGGGTTCGAGTCGTCGACGGGAACCAGGACGACCATGGCGGCTGTTCTTCCCGAGGATACATAAATCGATCCGCCGGAGGTTCCCGGTGGCCCGTCGAGGGACGCCATCGCCGCCGGCTCGTCGTGGGGCGTCATCGCCGCCGAGTATTTGTGGACGCCTGCCCTGACTGGTGACATGCTCTTCGAACGCGTCGGGGACCTACCGCTCCGGGTCGACGGAACGGACCTCGAACTCCGGGAGCGGGACACCTCCAGCGGCTTCACCCGCGCGACCACGATCGTCACGCTGCACGGCGACGGCGACGTCGGGCGGGGGGAGGACGTCACCTACGAGACCGACGATCACGAGGCGTTCGTCGCTGCCGGGCTGCCGGAGCTTTCGGGCGAGTGGACGTTCGCCGAGTTCTCCGCCCGCCTGGACGACGTCGACCTCTTTCCGGAGCCGCCCGACCGCGAGGTGTTCCGCGCGTACCGGCGGTGGAGCCTCGAGAGCGCCGCGCTCGACCTGGCGCTCCGGCAGGCGGAGACCGACCTCGCGACGGCCCTGAATCGAACCTACGATCCCGTCCGGTTCGTCGTCAGCACCCGGCTCGGCGAACCGCCGTCCACCGACCGGCTGGAGGCGCTGCTGGAGGTCCACGACGATCTCGAGTTCAAGCTGGACCCGACGACCGAGTGGACCCCGGAACTGGCGGCCGAGGTCGCCGCAGTCGGGGGGGTTCGCATCCTCGATCTCAAGGGACAGTACGAGGGTACCGACGTCGACGCCGAACCCGACCCCGGGCTGTACCGTCTGCTGGTCGAGACGTTCCCGGACGCCGTGCTGGAGGATCCGGGACTCACCGGGGAGACGCGTCCCTTGCTGGAGGACCACGAGGAGCGGATCTCGTGGGACGCGATCGTTCACGGGGTCGAAGACCTCCGCGACCTCCCGTTCGAGCCCCGGTGGCTCAACGTCAAGCCGTCCCGGTTCGGAACCGTGGAGTCGCTGTTCGAGACGATCGAGTACTGCCTGCAACGCGACGTCAGGCTCTACGGCGGCGGCCAGTTCGAACTCGGCGTGGGGCGGAGGCACCTCCACGCCCTCGCCTCGATCTTCTATCCCGACGGTCCCAACGACGTCGCACCGGGCGGATACAACGACCCCGAACTCGCCGACGACCTGCCCGCGAGTCCGCTGTCGCCGCCCGACTCCCCCGCCGGGCTCGACTGGGACTGACCCGGACCCTTATATACTCGAACGAGCCAGCGCGACCCGTGTCCCGGCCGACCACGACGGCACGCGTTCCTGCGTCGCTCTCCGCCATCGCGCTCCT
>JAZKTH010000139.1:0-6481 GCA_036625675.1 Haloferacaceae archaeon | reverse complement strand
AGACGATGCACGACAAGGGGCTGACGACCACCATCGACTGGAAGGACAAGGACGCGTACGGCCGGTCGATCTCCTCGAAGAAGCGCTCGCAGATGCACCGCCTCCGCAAGTGGCAGGAACGCATCCGCACCAAGGACGCCGGCGAGCGCAACCTCCAGTTCGCCCTCTCGGAGGTCGACCGCATGGCCTCCGCCCTCGGCGTCCCCCGATCCGTCCGGGAGGTCGCCTCCGTCATCTACCGCCGCGCGCTCGACGAGGACCTCATCCGCGGCCGCTCCATCGAGGGCGTCGCCACCGCCGCCCTCTACGCCGCGTGTCGGCAGGAGGGAATCCCCCGGTCGCTGGACGAGGTCGCGGAGGTCTCGCGGGTCCCCCAGAAGGAGATCGGCCGCACGTACCGGTACATCTCCCAGGAACTCGGGCTGGAGCTGAAGCCCGTCGATCCCAAGCAGTTCGTTCCACGGTTCGCCTCCGCGCTCGGCCTCTCGGAGGAGGTACAGGCCAAGGCGACCGAGATCATCGACGTCTCGGCCGAGCAGGGACTACTCTCGGGCAAGTCGCCCACCGGGTTCGCGGCCGCCGCGATCTACGCCGCCTCCCTGCTTTGCAACGAGAAGAAGACCCAGCGGGAAGTCGCCGACGTCGCCCAGGTCACCGAAGTCACCATCCGCAACCGCTATCAGGAACAGATCGAGGCGATGGGATTCAGGTAGCGGTGACGCCCCGACCGCCGGACAGCTGACGGGCAGTCGACCGCTAGATGGCTGACGGACGCTCGATCGCCCGAAGGCCAGGGGAACGTCACGCCGGCTCGCGGACGAAGACGACCACTTCCCGATTCTCCAGCGCCGTTCTGTAGCGCCGCTGCTCGTACCCCTCGAGCCGCGTTGCCACCGCGTCGCCGTGTTCGGGCTGGGCGAGAACGAGCGCGGGACCGTCCTCGCCTGGCGTAGCGTTTCCTTCCTCGCCCGCCCCGGGCAAGCCGAGGTTCTCGGGTGTTGCGACGCTCTTCGGGGTGACGCCGGCCCGTTCGAGGTACCAGGACAGCGGGAGTCGCGCGCCGAAGGTCACGGCCTGCGCTTCCGACAGCGGCGGCGCCTCCAGCGCCCGGTCGTCCGGGAGGTAGTAACGCTGGCCGACGTAGACCACGTCGCCACCCTCCGCCGTCGCCTCGCGCGTCAGCCCGACCAGGGGCTCGAGATCGTCGGCCGGCTGGGCGAACTGCGCGAACCGGTCCGCTCCCTCGTCCCCGGGGGAATCGACCGCTGGATCCGCCGGGGTGGCGTACGCGTCCGTCGCCAGCGCGGCCGTCGGCACGCCGAGTGCGAGCAGGACCAGGAGCGCGGCCGCGAGTCGGGCGCCGTCCCCGTCCGCCAGCGAAGTCCGGGCGTATCGAGCGACCAGCGCCAGCCCGACGGCCGCCGGGATCGCGAGCAGGACGGAGACGTGGACGAGCACCCATGGGGCGAGCACCTCGTTCGCGAGCGGGAAAAGCAGGAATCCGAAGCCGGCCGCGAACCCGGACCACTGCACGAGGAGCCGAGGGCGACCGCGGCCGTACCGCTCCGAAAGGAATCCGACGGCCGCCGCGACGAGGACGGGAAATCCGAGGACGGCGAGGCTCCCGCCGGCGAACGACAGCGCGTCGAGGAACGCGGGCCCCTCCCGTCCGAGCGCGTACACGCCGGTCGCCGACTCGAAGGGTCCGAGCAGACCGGCCTCGAACAGGGCAAGCGGGCCGAGGTCGGATCCCCGGGGTGCGTACGCCAGAACCATCGTCGCGGCGAAAGCGACCGCCGACCCGGCGAAGGGGCCGAGCCAGCGGGAGAGGAACCCCCGGAGCGAAGCGGCCCGGTCGGCCGACAGCGGGGCGGCGTCCCGGACGCGTCGGTGATCCAGGGCCGCCGCGAGGCCGACCGCGAGCACCACGGCGTAACCGAGCGTCTGCATCGAGGACGACAGCGCCAGGCCCGCGGCGACGCCGGCCCCGTACAGCCACCGTTCCGCGCCGGCGTCGACGGCCCGCACGGCGAACCCGATCGCGAGGAACGCGAACGCGGCGGCCGGGAGGTCGCCCCGGAGGAACCGGCTGTAGTACAGCAAGAGGGGCGAGAACGCGAGGACGACAGCGAGCGCGACTGTCTCGTCGTCCCGGAGTCGACCGCGGAAGAGTAGCGCCCCACCAGCCAGGGCGCCGCCGAGCAGTGCGGGAAACGCCCTGGCGGTGGCGTCCGTTACCGGAACGACCGAGAAGGCCGCCTCGGTGGCGTGATACAGGAGAGGCCCACCCCCCACCGGTCGATAGCTGAAGCTGCCCGTCTCCGCGTATCGGAGTGTCCAGTACCCGACGCGTGCCTCCTCCCAGTGGAACGGACGCGCCCCGAGACCGACGAATCGGACCGCGGTCCCCAGGAGCATCACGGCCACGACGGCGGCAGTCACGCGGTCGATGCGCCGCATGACCACCCGTTCCGCGTCATCACAAGAACCTTTTCTGGTTTGGCACCGTCAAACTCCCCGCCAGTTTCCGGTCCGAGGGAGGGCGTGTATATCATGGTTTTTAACCCGCGCCGTCGTAGCTCCAGCCGATGTACGATCGAATCCTGATTCCGACCGACGGGAGCCCGGCTGCCGAGGCCGCGATCGAACACGCCGTCGACATCGCGGGCCAGTACGACGCGACGCTGCACGCGCTGTTCGTCGTGGACGGCTCGGCGTACTCGACGCTGGAAGCCGGCGCGGAGATCGTGGTAGAGGCGCTGGAAAGCGAGGGGGAGAAGGCGGTGGAGCGCGTCGCCGAGATCGCCGAGGACGCGGGCGTCGAGTGCGAGACCAGAGTCGTCTCCGGAACGACCTACCGGACCATCAGGGAATACACCGAGGACAACGACGTCGATCTGGTGGTGATGGGAACCCACGGCCGCAAGGGCCTCGACCGCTACCTGCTGGGGTCGGTCACCGAACGCGTCGTCAGGACCTCCGACGTACCCGTGTTGACGGTCCGACAACCCACGGAGTGATCGGTTACGGCCGGCCGAAGGCTCCCGATCGCAACTAAGTAGTGGGTGGCCACGGACCGCTCACTATGCGCGATTGGCTGTCACACAGGGCGGCGGCGACGCCGAACCGTCCCGCGCTCGTCCGCGCGAGGGACGGCGAGACGTGGGAGTACGCGGAGCTCGACCGGGAGGTCGACGCGCTCGCCGGCCGGCTTGACGCCCTCGGGCTCCGCCCCGGCGATCACCTCGGCGTCGTCATGCCGCCTCGCGTCGCGTACGTGCGGCTCGTTCACGCGGCGATGCGGCTGGGTCTCGTGCTCGTTCCGCTGGGCCACGACTTCACCGAGCCGGAACTCTCGGAGCGCGCCGACAGGGCCGACCTGACCGCGCTCGCGTGCGACGAAACCACCCTCGAGCAATCGCGAGCCGCCCTGGCCAGCACTGGGGTACCTGTGATCTGCGTGGACCGGGTGGAGGAGGATGGCGGCGGATCCGGAGACGGGGCCGACGGAGCCGAGGAAGCCCTCGACGCCGAGGAACTCGCCGACGTGACCCCGCTTCCGGACGTCGAAGCCGGTGAGCCGGCGCCGGCTACCTGGGAACGGGAGGACCCGTTGCTTTTGCTTTACACCTCCGGGACGACGGGGACCCCGAAACCCGTGGACGTCCGGATGGGGAACGTGCTCTCGAGCGCGGCCGCCTCGGCGTTCAGGCTCGGAACCCACCCCGACGACCGGTGGCTAGTCACGCTCTCGTTGCACCACACCGGCGGCATCGCGCCGCTTTACCGGGCGACGCTTTACGGAACCACGGTCGTCCTCCGGGAGACGTTCGACCCCGGTCCGGCCGCCGACGACATCGACCGCTACGACGTTACGGGCGTTTCGCTCGTCCCGGCGATGCTCCAGCGGATGCTAGACGCCAGGGGGACGCTGTCGGACTCGTTGCGCGTAGTCCTGCTCGGCGGAGCCCCCGCCTCCACGGAGCTACTGGATCGGTGTCAGGGGTTCTCGATCCCGGTGTACCCGACCTACGGGATGACCGAGACCGCCTCGCAGGTGGCGACGGCCGCGCCGGCGGAGGCGTTCGATCGCCGGGGGACGGTCGGGCGACCGCTGCTGTGGACCGACGTCGAGATCGTCGACGACGGTGAGTCGGTCCCGGCGGGCGAGAGCGGAGAGATCGTCGTCTCGGGACCGACGGTGGTTCCCGGCTACTACGGGATGCCGGAGGAGAACGAGGCGGCGTTCGGCGAGTTCGGGTTCCACACCGGCGACGTGGGCCGGCTGGACGAGGACGGCTACCTCTACGTGACGAACCGGCTCGACGATCGAATCATCACCGGCGGCGAGAACGTCGATCCTGGCGAAGTCGTCGAGGTTCTCCGGGAACACCCGGAAGTCGCCGACGCGGCGGTCGTCGGGGTCCCCGACGACACCTGGGGAGAACTGGTCGGCGCGCTGGTCGTCCCCGTGGTGCCGCTATCGGGGGAGGACGACGACGGTTCGCCGGAGGAGCCTAACGACGTCGACTCCGCTGAAGCAGCCGAGGGGGCCGACGGAGCCGACGCTGGCCAGGAGGGAGAGGACGCCGACGACGGCCCGATGACCGATCCCCTGACGAGCGAGGAACTGCTGTCGTTCTGTGACGACCGGCTGGCGGAGTTCAAGTGCCCCCGGGTGGTGGGGTTCGCGGAGACCCTACCGCGCACCGTGTCCGGAACCGTCGATCGCGATGGGGTGCGGAGCCGCCTGGAGACCGAGCTCGAGGACGACGGCGGTGCGGAGGCCGACAGCGACGACGAGGAGGAGCCCGAAACGAGCGAAAGCGAACGTTCTGAATCCTCCGGAGGGGACGGGTTCGAGTACGCCGATCCGGTCGACACCGGCGGCGATCACTCCGGCGGCGATCACGCAGAGGACGAAGACGACCCCGAGTGAACACGCCCAACCGCCCTTATTCGCGGCGGCGGGCGCGGTATCCGATATTCATAACCATTTATAATGAAGTCCCGAATATGTTCGGGAATCGTTCCCATGTGAAAGGAAGGAACGCGGGGGAATATCTCATGGACGAATGTGGGTTAAACCGTGTCCATCGATGCAGTACCACCACACCGACGTGAACACGATTGGAGGGGTACGGGATCGAGGCCTGAATCCGCCGGTCCCCGGCAGGCGGATCGAGAGTCGGTCCACAAGCTCGGTTCCTCCCGGGGTGAGCGACGTTGCGACGTGAAAGCGCGGTCGTGTTGCTTTTGATCGTGGTCGCGATCGTCCCCATGTGGCTCGTCGCCCTCTACAGCGGCGAGCCGGCCGGGGCGCTCGAAATCAACTACGAACTAGTCGAGATCAGGCCGCTCGAGGGGTTCGTCGACGTTCCGAGTGCGCTCACCCCTAGCCAGATCGGCGTCGTGACCTGGATGTCCCTCCTGGTGTTGATGGGACTGCTCGCCGGATTACATCGATTCATGGAGGGTGCCGTTCGGCCGACCGAAGCGTCGTCCGACGGGGGGCGGGTCGCCGTCCCGGACTGGTTCGTGACCGAGACCCGATGGATCGTCGAGTACGAGCCGGGAACCGAGTCGACGGAGGGGCTGGTGGTCGTGGGGGCGCTCTCGATTCTGGCGATTACCTGCGCCACGCTGTTCGCCGCCGAGTTCGCGATGCTGGTCAGGACGCAGTACATCGGACTGTACGCGACCGGAATGTTCGTGTCGCTGGCGGCGATGACGGCGGCGTACTACGCCTGGTTCATGCCCCACGTCGAGGTCGCCGAACACCGGGGTCACGAGGGCGGAGGCGAGGCGCGATGACTGATAGTTCCTGCGACGACGCGTATGAGGAGCCGTGTGACGACGCGGGCTACCCGAGCATCTACCGGGACGACCGGGCGAGGGTCCCCCGGCGCACCCTCGCAAAGACTGTGGTCACCGTCGGCGGCGTCGCCTCGGCGCTGAGCCTCGCGGCTCCGTTGTCCGCGCTCCGCGACGTCGGGGTGCTCGATCCCTCGTACGTCGGACCGATCTACGGCGACGAGATCTACCTGACGGACGCCGACGGGGAGAGGATCCGGGAAGACCGGCTCGACTACGGCGAGGTCATCACCGTCTTCCCGGAGCCCCGCCCGGACGTCACTGACGCGTCGACCCTGCTCGTCCGTCACCGCGAGGACGACTTCGACGACGAGACCGCGCTGGAACACACAGTCAGCGGCTATGCGGCGTTTTCCAAAGTGTGTACGCACATGGGCTGTATGGTGAGCCAGGTCGACGGCAACATCCTGGTGTGTCCGTGTCACATCGGTGAGTTCGATCCCCGTGGAGGGGCCGCCGTCGTGGGAGGGCCGCCGCCGCGACCCCTCCCACAGCTCCCGATCACGCTGAGCGCGGACGGGTTCCTGATGGCGACGGGAGACTTCCTGAGCCCCGTGGGGGTGGAATGATGAGTCGGCTCGAGCGCTACTACGAGCGGGGATACGAG
>JAZKTH010000138.1:0-6533 GCA_036625675.1 Haloferacaceae archaeon | reverse complement strand
ACCGCCACGCCCTCGGGCGGTCGACACGGTAACTTCCTACAACAAACATTATCAGGCGGTATCCGGTTCGACGCCATCAGGACGCTCAATCGACTCCCGGAACGTTTCCATCGCGTCCTCTCGTTCGGCTTCGATCTCACTCATCTCACGAGGATGGTCGTGGTAGTACGCAAGCGCGTGATAGACATCTGCCACGTCCAAGTCATATCGATCCGCAACCGTCTCGGGATCGACACCGCGTTCTTCGATGAGTGCGTACACTTGGCGGACGCTGACACGATGTCCAGCGATGTGGGGTTCGCCCATAAGATCGTGGGCGATACGGCGAGTTTCCCGTTCAGCCATACGCTTTAGTACCGCTTGGTGTTTCAAAAGCGTTCGCCTACTCACCGTCTCGTTATGCACGTCGACCGGAGACCGCCCTCAGTCGCGGTCGACCAGGAGGTAGTCGTCCCGTCCCTGAAATCGGTCCGCCGGAATCACGAGGTCCCCCTCCTCGTTTCGGTCGAATCCGTCGACCTGTCGGGGACCCGGATCCACGAGGAACGACACGATTTGCCCGGAGTCGACGTCCACCGTGACGTTCTGGAGGGTCCCGATCTCGACGCCGTCGGTCGTCATCACGTCGTCACCGGAGAGCCGGGATGCGAGGAGGTGAACCATGGATATCTACGCGTCTACGACCGACAAAAAGGCCGCGAACGCTGAAACGCGGATTTTGCTTACCGGAACTGGAACAGGATCTGGAACGCCGTCGGTCCCCGGGGGACGAAGCTGTCGCCCCTCGATGGGTACGACTATTACCACGCGCGGTGCAGTCACAAAATCGAGAGGAACCTATCGTGGACGAATCCGACAACGGGAGCACGACGTTCGGCGAACAGACGCCGACCCCTACCGTTCTCAAGTCAGTGATCCAGCGGGGGCTCCACGAACTCAACCGCGAAACGTCCGGGCTGGCCCTGTCCGGCTTCTCTGCCGGCCTGGACATCGGTTTCGGACCGCTTTTGATGGCCGTCGTGCTCACGCTCTCGACCGGGAGTTACGGCGACCTCGGCACCGAAGTGTTGCTCGCGAGCGTCTACTCCGTGGGTTTCATCTTCGTGATCCTGGGCCGGTCGGAGCTGTTCACCGAGCATACGACGCTTGCGGTGATGCCGGTGCTGGACGGCAGAGCTGACCTCGGGCAGCTGACCCGGCTGTGGGGCATCGTGTACGTCAGCAACGTCGTGGGCGGGATCGCGTTCACCGCCCTCGCCGTCCAGTTGATGCCCGGGCTCGGCGTCGTCACCCCCGAGGCCTTCGAGACGATCGCGCTGAAGCTCGTAACCCACAGCGCGGGGTGGCTCTTCGTCGGCGGCGTCTTCGCGGGGTGGTTGATGGGACTGCTGGCGTGGTTGATAACCGTCGCCCAGGAAACCACCAGCCGGCTACTCATCATCTGGATGGTCACCTTTTCGATCGGGATCCTCCACCTGCCACACTCGATCGCGGGCAACGTCGAGGTGCTGTTCGGCCTGTTCGTGGCGTCGTCCGTCTCACTGACGGACTACGCGATCTTCCTGTCGCTTGCGACCGTCGGCAACGCGATCGGCGGTGGAGTGTTCGTCAGCACGATCAAGTACGGACACGTCATCCGGGGCGCGAAGTGACGGTCGCGCGTCGCACCTGCTCGAAAAGCGGACCGGTGGGACCATCCTCTCGCCGGCTACCGCCGCGGTCCGAACGTGAAAGCGAGACGCCGATACCGCTCCGGAAGGTCGCAATACCACACCCGGGGGCCGGGCCTCCGGTAGTTTTCACTACCGACCCCCCAAACGCCTTGTGTCTGGGAGGGGTCTGATACGCCGAGATGACCCGCCCGAACTTCGACGACTTCCGGCACGAATCACACATGAGACGGGCGTTCGAACTCGCCCGGGAGGCCGCCGAACGCGGCGACCACCCGTTCGGTTCCGTGCTCGTTCGGGACGACTCCGTCGTCATGGCCGAGTCGAACCGGGTCGTCACCGAGGACGACATCCGTCGCCACCCGGAACTCCACCTCGCGTTCCGCGCGACCCGGGAGCTCACCCCCGCCGAACGTCGCCGGACGGCGATGTACACGAGCACCGAACCCTGCCCGATGTGTGCCGGTGGAATGGCGAACGCCGGACTGGGGCGGGTCGTCTACAGCGTCGGGGGCGACGAGATCGGGGAGTTCACCGGATCCGACGTGCCGGTCCGTTCGGACGAGATCCTCGACGACGTCACCGAAGTCGTCGGGCCGGTACTGAACGAGGAGGGGCGGCAGATCCACGTCGAGTTCGACTGGTGACGTCCGGTCGAGTTCGACCATTGCACACCTCACACCAGCACACCCGGCCCTCGCCGACGATCTCAGCTGACGTCGACGACTTCGACGTCGAACGAGAGAGTTTCACCCGCGAGTTCGTGGTTGAAGTCGAGCCTGACCACGTCGCTGTCCTGGTGGAGTACCTCGGCCACGGACCCGTCCTGCGTTCTGACGTATTCGCCCTCCTCGGGCATTTCGCCGACGACCTGTGCGAGCTGGCCGGCGCCGAACTCGCGGATGTTGTCCTCGCTCCACTCGTACGCCTTCTCGGGGGGAAGCTCGACCGAGAGGGTGTCTCCCTCTTCCATGCCGACGAGCGCCTCCTCGAGCCCCTCGATGAGCTCTCCGGCGCCGATCTCGACCGTCAGCGGACTGTAGTCGCCGCCGGGTCGTTCCTCCGCGAGCCCCGAGTCGACCGCGACCGACTCCCGCGAGGTACTGAAGACGCTGCCGTCGGCCCGGCGGCCGGTGAACTCGATCGTGACGGAATCGCCTTCCGTGATCGTCATACCACATCCAGTTGTTGTCGGATGATAAGCCTTGACATCGGCGGGGCTCGGGGTCGGCGGACCGAACGACCCAAACGCCTTCCTCCCGGGTGTCGTAGTGGTCGACATGCCCGACCCGGACGCGAATCTGGTCTACGAGCTCGCGAAGCGACCCACCGGGGTCCCCGACGAGTCGGCGTTCGCCCTGAAAGAACGGTCAGCGCCTCGGCCCGATCCCGGCGAAGCGCTGGTCAGGACGCTGTACCTCTCGGTCGACCCGTACATGCGGGGACGGATGCGCGAGGGCGACTCCTACGCCGAGGCGTGGGCGGTCGGCGATCCCCTCGAGGGGAGAGTCGTCGGTGAAGTGGTCGAGAGCAACGGCGCCGGATTCGATCCGGGGGACGTCGTCACCGGCAACCTCCAGTGGGCCGAGTACGCGACAGCCACGGGGTCGGCCCTCACCGAGGTGGATCCGGAACTCGCGCCCCTGTCGGCGTTCCTCGGAGTCCTCGGCCTGACCGGGCTCACCGCCTACTTCGGCGTCCGCGAGGTCGCCGAACCGCACGCCGGCGAGACGTTCGTCGTCACCGGCGCGGCCGGTGCAGTGGGGTCCGTCGCCGGACAGATCGCACAGCTAGACGGCGCCCGAGTCGTCGGCTTCGCGGGAACGGACGGGAAGGTCCAGTTTCTCGAGGACGAGCTCGGATTCGACGCCGGGATCAACTACGCGACGACGGACGACTACGCCGCCGCTCTCGACGAGGTCGCGCCGGACGGGGTCGACAGCTACTTCGACAACGTCGGCGGGGAGATCACCGACGCCGTGTTCGACCGACTCGCAGTCGACGCCCGGGTTGCCGTCTGCGGCCAGATCGCGCTGTACAACGCCACGGAAGTTCCGACCGGACCGCGGAAATTGCCGCGGCTCATCGAAACCCGCGCCGCCGTCGAGGGGTTCCTGGTGGGCGACTTCCGGACGCGGTTCGACGCGGCGCGTCGACAGCTCGCCGAGTGGCTTCGGTCCGGCACGCTCCGGCATCGGGAAACCGTCACCGACGGGCTCGAGAACGCGCCCGACGCCTTCCTGGGACTATTCGAGGGCGAGAACGTCGGCAAACAGCTCGTGAAGGCCGCAGAGCCCGAGGAATGAAGAGACTGCGCGTAAGGCGGGTCGTGCGAATCTGGTCGGAAACGGTAACTCCCCGGTGACAGATTCGGAAACGGTGAGTTCCCGGTGACAGAAACCGAAACTTCGCAGGCGTACGTAGACGGAATATCACCGAGGGAGAATACGCCGATCAGATATACGAGCCATTCCCGTCCTGTGACTTTAAAGAGCCGAAATCGATGAAATATATGAAATAAGTAATTTTAAAAATGGTTAAAATAGCACTAGGGATATACGTCTGGAGACCCTACAATTTGGTATGGAGTCAGACCCCAGATTGACGAGGCGGAGCTATCTTCAGGCGACAGGCGCGGCGGCGGTGGCGACCGGTCTCGCCGGCTGTAGCGGGGACGGGAGCGACGAGACGCTCTCGGGCGAGGACTACCCGGCGGTAGAGGAGTGGCTCACCGAGACGGAAGTCGGTGCCGCGGCACCGAACTACGACGGAACGATCGTCGATCACCGCGGCCAGGACACGGTCGACGTCGGCGTCGGAACGGGCGACACTGGAATCGAGTTCGGTCCCGTCGCAGTCGCCGTGTCCCCGGGGACGACGATCCGGTGGGAGTGGACCGGTAAGGGCGGCGAGCACAACGTGGAAGCCGAACCCGAGGACCAGATCGGGGAGTCCGACTACGAGTTCTCGTCGGGGGACCCGGTGAACGCGGAAGGGGAAACCTTCGAACAAACACTCGAGGAGGCCGGAATCGCGCTGTACCACTGCGAGCCACACCTCGCCGTGGGAATGAAAGGCGCGATCGTTGTAGAGTGAGAACTCGAAATCCGGCTGCCGAAGGCCGAGTCCCTCGGCCACACCGCTGATCCGTGGCGAGCGGAACCCAGAAAATTGTGAACGGTCGACGGTTTTATACGCCGTCTTCGCCTATCTCCCCCGACTTCGATGAACGGAAACAACCCCTACGCTGGGGCACCCGGCGTCGTAGAAGCGGGTCAATCAACCGCCGGCGCCGCGCTCTCCGACGAGCAGGAGCGCGCCCTCAGGCGGGCCGTCGCCGGCATCGTCACCCGTACCGAGTCGTATCTCCCCGAGGGCTACGTCGTCGGCTCGGAGCTTTCGCACGGACAGAACGGCGTCGAAGCGACCGTCGCGGTCAATCCGCCGGCGGGACACCCCGTCAGTGCGGGTTTCGCGCCCGACCCGGACGAGCTGGAAACCGGCCTCGACGACACCGAACGCGACGAGGTCGCCCGCGGGCTCGCCGCGAGCGCGGCAGTCCAGGTCATGAACGCCGTCGGCGACGACCTCACGCCAACCGGCAGGTAGGATTCAGTTTTCCGGTGCGTTCCCCTGCGGTTCGCTGTCTCCGACAGTCCACTCCACGAGCCGGGCTTCGACGACGTCGCGGAGCTCGACCAGTTCGTCCCCGTCCTCGTACCGCGCAATCGTCTCGCGAGCGTCTCCGAGCATCCGTGACTCGAGGGGGGCCTGATCGGGTTCCGCCCGCGTCTCGTTCAGGTAGGCCTCGAAGTCCTCCCTGAGGGAGAAGGACGCCCGCGCCGCGTTGCACCGGGGGAGCGGGCTCATACCGGTGTCGATCACCAGGTCCCGTACTACTTCCCAGTCGCTCTGACAGAAGAAAAGCGAAACTTCGCCCTCGACGTCCTGCCACGCGATCGGTCCGGCGTTTTTCATCGACTCGAGTGCCCGGGGCGGGAGGTCGATCCGGTGCCGGGTCTCGCTGCGATCGCACAGACAGCACGGTTTCTCTGGCCTCCCCGTATACATACAGTGGAGTAGTCTCACCCGACTCTTGGGTGTGTCGGGTCCCCCGGGGCGCCGGGTACGTCGTTCGTGTCGGCAAGATTCGTCGCCGCGGCGGAACTCACCGCCTGAAGTCGAACCGCGGCCGGTCGTACGACGGCGAGCGGTGTGAGACGGGCTCGCCGTTCTCGTACCTCAGAAAGTTCAGGTAGAACGTGCGGCCGCAGCCGTCCCTGTCGACCTGGGGGCCGTCCGGCCCGTCTCCGGAGGGATCGCCAGATCCGTGAGTCACCCCGCCTCCCTCTCCCTCCCCTCCGGTCTCGTCGCCCAGGCAGACGAACTCGATACCGTCGGCGGACTCGACGTCCCCGATCGGGTCGGCGTATTCCCACCCCTCGAGGGGCTCCCGCGTCACACAGTCGTCCCGGAGGTAGCCGTCGCGTTCGACGCCGGTCACGGCCCCACAGTACGGACAGTAGTACGTCACTTCGACCATACACGAGGAACGGGTCGAAGGAATATAGCTCGTGGCGTCGCCGCGGGCGGTTCCGGGGCGCCCGGGATAGTCGTCTCTCTCCAGTCACGGTGTATCGCCGAAAAGTGCGTGGGACCGGATTTGAACCGGAGGAAGACGGTCGGCCTCGCTACGCTCGGCCGCTGCGACTTCCAGGGTTCAACTCCTTTCCAGAGACGTATTTACGGCGGCACGGCTCCTCGAGCCGTTCGCTACGCTCGCGGCTCTCGTCGCGTTGTGCCGCCGAAAAGTGCGTGGGACCGGATTTGAACCGGCGGACCTCTACAGGACAGCGCCCTCAA
>JAZKTH010000137.1:0-6551 GCA_036625675.1 Haloferacaceae archaeon | reverse complement strand
CGCCGGTCTTTCGCCACGCGTCGTTGTCGAACACGAGGAGGTTGTCCACCTCGCGTACGAACGTCTGGAACGAGCGCGCCGCGTTCAGGGTGTAGATGCCCCCTTCATCGGAGCCGGGCAGGATGCCGAGCCCGTAGACCGGCTCGGTGTAGATCCGCTTGAGGTGCTTCGCGAGCACCGGGGCACCGCCCGAGCCGGTTCCGCCGCCGAGCCCCGCGACGATGAGGAACGCGTCCACCTCGTGGACGGGGATCGAGTCGATCGCCCCCTGGATCTCGTCGATGTCCTCCTCGGCGATCTCCGCGCCGAGTTCGTTGTCCGCGCCGACGCCGTGTCCCTTCACTCGGGCCTGGCCGATCAGGACCCGCTTGTTCTCCGGGACGTTTTCCAGACCCATCAGGTCCGCCTTCGCCGTGTTCACCGCAATCGCCGAACGGACGATCTCCGATCCGTGCCGTTCGTCGTGTGCGATGAACTTGTCGACGATCTTTCCCCCTGCCTGCCCGAAGCCGATCATTGCGAGCTTCATTTTTTACTCCCCGTCCTCATTGCTGGATTCAAGCACAATTGCGGATAAAAGCCTTGTGATGGCCACACTGCCCTGTCCTGGCCGCCGTCCCGCGGAAATTACGTGCGGTCTGTTGTCGTCGATCATTTATCGGTCCCCTCGTCGTTGCGCGGCGACCGAACGCCGCGCTTTGCTGACACGTCATCGGTCAAGCTATCGGCATATGAGGCTTGTCGTCAAATTATCACCGGTGATACGGTCTGTCGCCACCGTCATCGCCGGTCTTCGAGTCCGAGGTACTCCGCGAACGTCACCATCTCGTTCACGTCGACGCCGAACGCGTCCACCTCGTTGTCGGCTGTGGTGTTGTCGAACTTCAGCGACCGGTACTGGTCCCGTCCCATCGGGAACCCGGGAACGGCGTCGAGGACTGTCAGCCCAACGCCGGCCAGTCCCATCGGGAGCGGAACGATTTTGACGTTCTTCCCCTCGGCGTCGTACACCATCTCCGTGATGTCCCGGAGGGTCAGGGCCTCCGGCCCGCCGATGTCGTAGGTCTGATCCACGTGTTCCTCCTTCTCGACCCCGTCTGCGAGCATCGGGGCGAGATCCTCCACGTAGATCGGCTGGAACCGGGTTTTGCCGCCGCCGGGAAGCGGATACAGCGGCACGCCCGGCGCGAACATCTTCTTCAGCCGCTTGGTGAACGAGACGAACTCGCCGCCTTCGCCGAAGACCACCGAAGGGCGAAAGATGACCCACTGGAGGTCCGACTTCCGCACCGCGGTCTCGGCCCGCCCCTTCGCCCGTATGTAGGCGGTGTCGCCGTTGGGATCCGCCCCGAGTGCGCTCATCTGCACGAACCGGTCGACGCCCGCCTGTTCGGCTGCCCGGACCAGGTTCTCCGTTCCCTGGCGGTGGACGACGTCGTGCATATCGTTCCCGCCTTTCGGTACCTCGAGCGGAGAGAGCGCGACGAGGTTCACGACCGCGTCCTGGTCCGCGACGGCGGGATCCAGCGAGTCGATCGCCGTGACGTCGCCGACGACCGCCTCGACCCCTTCCGGCAGCTCCTCTTCGTCAGGCGTCCGGGCCAGGACCGTCACCTCGTGGCCGCGATCGACGAGTTCCTCACACAGGTGGGTTCCGACGAACCCGTTTCCCCCGACAACTAGGACTCTCATAATTGCGGGTACGGATGCCCGAGACCTAAAGTTACCGCGGCGTCTGTCGGACGTCAGACGCCGCCTGTCCGCCGGAAACCGACAATGACTCCCCGTCACGGACCCGCGCGCGACCGACGGAATCTTATGGGGCGCCCGGCCCACGTTCGGGTATGCTCGTCACCCTGGAGGGACTCGACGGGACGGGGAAAACGACGGTGTGGGAGGCTTTACAGCCCACCTACCCCGACGCCGTGTTCACCCACGAACCCACGGATTCCTGGTACGGCGACGCGGTAAATCGCTCGATCGCCGACGACGACGCCGACCCGCTCTCGGAGCTTTTCCTGTACACCGCTGACCACGCGGATCACCTCTCGCGGGTGATCCGGCCCGCGCTGTCGGAGGGCTCGCTCGTCATCTCGGACCGCTACTCGGACTCGCGGTACGCGTACCAGGGGGCGACGCTCGCCGCGAAAACGGACCTGAACCGCCCGATGGAGTACGTGCGGGGCGTCCATCGCGCCTTCTCGCGGGCACCCGATCTGACGCTCTACCTCGACCTCGACCCCGAGACGGCCGCCCGGCGGGCCGGGGCGACGAACAAGTTCGAGCAGGTGGAGTACCTGTCGTCCGTCAGGAAGAACTACGAACGGCTGATCGACGCCGAAACGCAGCGGTTCGTCCGGATCGACGCCTCCGCCCCGCCGGAGACGGTGATCGAACGGTGCGAGCAGGTTCTGGCCGACCGGCTCGGCGACTAGACCCCGGCAGCGAGCACCCCGGCGGTGATCAGAAGGAGGACGGCGACCGCCGCCGCCCCCTGGAATAGCCGGCGTGCGTTCCGGGCCGGTTCGCGGAGTTTCCCCCGGTCGAGTCCCGTTCTGGCCCGCCCCGAACCCGCCTCCACGAGTCCGGTGGCGACGATCCACAGGACGAACATCGCCAGCACCGTGTGGCCGCTGGGGCGGGCGATCAGCGCGCCGAATTCGGGCGGGATACCGGTGTACCGCGACCCCACCATGTGGGCCCCGGTGACGAGGAACGCCACCGCGCTGACCCGGGTGAGACGCTGGAGCTTCGAGAGCAGCTCGCCCAGCAGATCGCCGTCGATTTCTCCCCGGTACGCCGGCGGCATGACCGCCCCCGCGACGAACAGGATGCTGCCGGTCCATAGTCCCGCGAATACGACGTGGAGGACCCACATCGTCGTGTCGACGACCATGTCGGAAGCTAGCGTGGCGACCTCTTTTGTGTGTCGTTCCCGGTCGAGGGGGACCAGGATCCCTGGAGCCGGCGTCACCCTGCCAGGGCGATGTCCAGGTACAGCATGACGATGACGCCGGCCATCAATCCCAGCGTCGCCACGCGTTCGTATCCCTTCCGGTGGGTCTCCGGGATTATCTCGTCGGAGATGACGAACAGCATCGCCCCCGCGGCGAATCCCATCGCGTACGGCAACACGGGTTCGACGGTGGCGACGGCGACGGCGCCCAGAACCGCCAGCGGGATCTCGACGACGCCCGCACGGACGCCGGCGACGGCGGCGTACAGGCGGCGATCCAGCCCGGCGTTCATGGCCGCGACCGATACCGCCAGCCCCTCCGGGATGTTCTGGATCCCGATGGCGAGCATCAGGGAGAGTGCGCTGCCGAGCTGGGAGGGGTCGACGCCGGCGGCGCCGAAGCCGACGCCGACCGCCAGCCCCTCCGGCATGTTGTGCAGCGTGATCGCGAGGATGAACAGGACGACGCCGGCGAGCCGTTCGTCCGAGACGGGGAGCGACTCGCCGGCGCCGGACGCGTCTGTCCGGCGGCTTCCCGTCAAAAGGTAGTGGGCGTGCGGGACCATCGCGTCCGACCGGTCGAGAAACAGCGCGCCCAGGGCGATGCCGATCAGCGTCGGAACGGGATTCCCGTCCGAGTACTGTTCGATCCCCGGGATGATGAGGCTCGTGAACGCCGCCGCCAGCATGACGCCGGCCGCGAACCCCAGCAGGCTGTCCAGCGCCCGTTCGGAGGGGTTCCGCCAGACCAGAACGAGCAGCGCTCCGAAGAGGTTCATGGTGGCGATGATGAGGCCACCCGCGAAGGCCTGCACCAGCGGGGAGGTTCCGACGACACGGACGAATACCTCGGCGAAGGTGGACTCCATTGGATCGCCAGTACAGACCCGAGTCGTTTATTATTATGGTCGGCGTCCCGACCGGAATCTCTTCCCCTCGGAAACTGTTTTCCTCCCGGGCGCCGAACTCCCGGCGATGGATCGCGACCGTGCCCTCGAATGGACGGAGGCGCTGCTCGACGTGGTCGAGGAGGAACGGCTCCCCGTTCCCGTCCGCGAAGTGTGGGTGTACGGCGACGTGGCGATCGGACTCGACCCGATCGACAGGCTCGACGTGTATCTGACCAAGGACGTCCTGCTGCGCGGCGACGACGAGGCGGCCGCGGAGTTCGAGGCGTCACACGGCGTGAAGGGGGTCGGTCGAACGGTCAGGGCGGACTGGGCCCGCGAGCACCTCGACTACCTGGAAGTCAACGACGGCGGCTACGCCGCCCCCGAGCGCTGCCTGGCGGCCCAGCTCCGGGACGCGACCGCGCGCAGAGTCGCGACGCGATCCAACGAGCGCCGCGACGGGGAGCCGACCGTCCACTTCGAGGTCTGCAACGCGAGTTTCGACGACAACGTCACCCAGCGTCTCGAGGGGGCGCTCGCCCGCGACGCCTACGCGGAGCTACTCGATCCGCGGGGCGTCTGTCTGTGGCTCGACGGTCGCCGGGACGAGGACGCGCTGGAGCGACTCCGGGAGGGCCAGTTCGCGATGCCGACGCTGCCGGACGCCCTGAGGATGCTCGGTGCGGATTCCGACGTCGCCGACGCGGCGGCCGACGTCCTCCTCGAGCGCCGACGGGAGCAGTCGGGCACCAGCGTCAGGGGCGACGTGGTGTGACCGTCGCGACTCCGGCGGGGCGGTAGGCGCTCCGCGATCCGACCGTCATCCGGAACCGAACGGCTCCCACCCGAACCGCTCGTGGACGAGGAACTCGAGGGCGTTGACAACGTAGTGGGCTACGATCACCGCGAGCAGGCTTCCCGACACGACGTAAAGCGCCGCGAGCGCGAAACCGAGCACTCCGGTGACGACGACTCCGAGTCGACCCTGGGCCCCATGGCCGAACCCGAACGCGATGGCGGAGACGACTGCGAGGAGCCACGGCGAAACGCCGAATCCCGCCGACACGACCCCGACGAGTGCGCCCCGAAAAAGCAGCTCCTCGAAAGTGGCGATGAGGGGAAGTACGCCCGCGAACAACGCGACCCAGCCGAGCGTGCTCTCGGGCGCGAGCCGGGCCCGAAGTTCCTCGGAGCCGGCGAATCCGTGTCGTTTTCCGAGAGCCGCGGCCACCTCGTTGGCCAGGTACAGGCTACCGCCCGCGAGCACGCCGGTCAGGACCGCGCTTGCGCCCGCAGTTTCCCCGCTCACGCCGAACGCCCACGCGGGGATCTCGAACAGCCAGGCGGCGAAGACGACGAGCAACAGGAACGCACCCTGGGAGACGACGACGTTCGCGAGCAGTGCCCTCGTCGAGATCTCGGCGGCCAGCGCGCGGGGAGCGTCGTCGGCCGTTCCCGATCCTCCCTGCGGTTCCTCGGCGTCGGTGAACGTGGACTGGGAGACGCGTGACAGAACCAAAACCAGAACCGTCGTGACGGCGACGACCGCCGTGAACGTCGTCCATGCAGGCATTGATCTGGAAAAACGGTGGAAACGGCGTCCGTGGCGGCCCGCCGACTCCCGGGACTACTGCGGGCTGGGGCTCGACGGCCCGGCGACGCTCGCGCCCTCGTTGAGCGCCGATCCGGTGATGCTCTTCAGCCGATCGACCAGCGAGTCCTTCTCGGGTTCGCCCTCGAGGGCGACGTCGAGCACCTCGCTGATGTGCGAGACCGGGATGATCTCGACCATCTCCTCGTACTCGTCCTCGATCATGACGTCCTGTTCGTTCGCCTGGGGAATGATCACCCTGCTGCATCCCGACTTCGCCGCCGCCTCGATCTTGTGGGTGACGCCCCCGACCGGAAGCACGTCCCCGCGGACGGAAAGCGAGCCGGTCATCGCGAGGCTCTGGTCGACCCCCATGTTCTCCAGGGCGGAGATGACCGCCGTCGCGACCGTGATCGACGCGGAGTCCCCGTCGACTCCCTGCTGTCCGGCCTGGACGAACTGGATGTGGATGTCCTTCTCGGAGATGTTGACGTCGGAGAACTTCTTGATGATCGCGGAGACGTTGGAGACGGACTCCTGGGCCATCTCCTTGAGCTGTCCGGTCGCGATCACTTCACCGGGGCCCTGCGACGGCGTGACCTCCGCCATGACGGGGAGCATGATCCCCGAGTCCTCGCCCATCACCGCGAGGCCGTTCACCCGGCCGACGACGTAGCCGTCGGAGACCTGAATCTCGTAGTCCTTGCGGCGCTCGATGTAGTCGTCGGCCAGCTGCTGCTCGATGGACCGGGACCGGTCCTTCGCGTCGAGCACGTGCTGGCGCGTGGTCATTTCGGCGTCCTCGCCGCGGGCGATGTCGCCGGCGACGCGGACCAACCCGCCCAGCGTGCGGAAGTGGAGGGTGAGGTGGTTCTTCCGCCCGGCGCGCCGCTTCGCCTCCAGGATGATCTCGCGGACTGCGTCGTCCGTGAACTCCGGGAGCCGCCCGTCCTTGGCTACCTCCTGGGCCACGAACCGGGCGTACTTGCGGCGCATCTCAGGGGTGTCCTCGATGGTGTCCTCCATGTACACCTCGTAACCGTACCCCTTGATGCGGTTGCGCAGCGCGGGGTGCATGTTCTCCATCGCGTCGAGGTTCCCCGCCGCGATCATG
>JAZKTH010000006.1:0-29938 GCA_036625675.1 Haloferacaceae archaeon | reverse complement strand
ACGCGGGCGAGGGCGACGTCGAGGGGCTGAACCTCGTCCCGGGCACCAACGTCCGGTTCGACGTCGACCGAAAGATCCCCCACATGGGCTGGAACGAACTCGCGGTCGTGCGGGACCACCCGCTCGTGGACGGGGTCGACGGCGAATACGCCTACTTCGTCCACTCCTACTACGCGCAGCCGGCCGACGACGCCGCGGTCGTCGTCGAGAGCGACTACGGCGTGACGTTCCCGGCGGTCATCGCCAACGAGGCCGGCAACGTCTTCGGCACGCAGTTCCACCCGGAGAAAAGCGGCGAGACCGGGCTGCGGATCCTGCGGAACTTCGTCGACTACTGTGCCGACCAGTGACCTCGCCGAGACCGGACGCAGTTTACCAGTATCGATAATTGGGGGTGGTTATCGCCATAGAAAATTCTGACTCCGCGCTCAACCTGCCGAAGAGCCGCCGAATGCGGCGGTTTTGGTATTCCGCTGGGTTGGGGGTTCCGGTCGGGACCCTCGTCCGGTACTCTTATGTAAGTTAGAATCAAAACTGAGAACGGTTACATGGCGTCGGAGGAGTTGATAGAGGTCCTCGGCAACAAGTACAACACCGACATCCTGTCGGCGACGACCGAGCCGAAATCCGCGCAGGATCTGAGCGAGGAGCTCGACGTCCCGATCGCGACCTGTTATCGTCGCATCGACGAGTTGACCGACGCGGAGCTGCTCGAGCTGTACGACCGTCCCCTCTCGGAGGAGCACCGTCGAGTGAAGGTGTACCGTCGCAACGTCGACCAGGTCGAGATCGACTTCCGCGAGGGAGTGAGCGTCGACGTCACGGAGCGGACGGAAGTGAAAAACCGGCTCGACGACGTCTGGCGGACGCTTTCTGACGCGTAGCGTTCGCCCGGACGCGCAGGCAGCGAAGCGCCACCGAACTCGCCGACGCCCGCGGGCGCCTCCTCTAGATCAAAACGACGGACCGGCGTCCGAGTCCGCCCCGGACGCGCCCGGGACGCCCTGCTCGCCACTCATCAACGAGAAGCCGCCCGCCTGTTCGTGGACCGTGATCCCGCCCTCGCCGATCTCCATCGGATAGATGTCGGTGTCGATGTCCTGCTTGCGCATCTTCGCCACCCACACGTACCTGTTGACGCCGGACTCGGTGGGCGTCTGGATGAAGTAGACGTTCCCGTCGGTGAGGTAGTTCTCCAGCCCGACCTCCGTCTTCGGGAAGACGGCCCCCTGTTCGTTGATCAGCACGGACGTCAGGCCGTGATCCTTGAGGATGTCGGTGAACTTCAGGAGGTACGTGCGCTGTTCCTGTTCGTCCTCGAAGAACAGCTGAAACATCGACAGCGAGTCCAGCACGAGCCGGTCGTAGGAATCCTCCTCCAGCGCGTCGAGCAGCCGATCCAGCGCGGCGGAGAAGTTCCCGTCCCGGAGCATGTGCCGCTTGTCGTAGACGGTGATGTTCCCCGACTCGACGAGGCTTTCCCACTCTCCGAATCCGATGGACTCGGCGGCCTGTTGGATGTCGTCGGCGTCCTCCTCGAAGGAGACGTAGATGCCACGCTCGTCCTCCTCCGTCGCGCCGTGATACAGGTACTGGATGCCGAAGATGCTCTTTCCAGTCCCCGGATTCCCGCTCACCAGTACCGCCGACTCCGACCTGAAGCCGCCTCCCAGCAGGGCGTCGAGACCCTCGACCCCCGTCGTGACGAACGTGACCATACCCACCGATGCGTCCTCTTTCCTGATAAAGGGTCCCCGTTCGCGCCCGAAGATCGGCCGCTCGCCGCTCCGATCACGACAGCTGTTCGCCCACCAGCTCGTCGACGGCCGCGAGGAACGCGTCCCGCTCGTCCGCCGGGATCGTCGCGCCCGCCGCCACGTCGTGGCCGCCCCCGTCCCCGCCCACCGCCCGGGAGGCCTCCCGCATCGCCGCCGAGAGGTCCAGCCCGTTCCGGACGAGGCGACCGCTGCCCCGGGCGGACACCTTCAGTTCGTCCCCGTTTTTCGCCGCGAACGCGACGATCGGCTTGCTGCCGTCCACGGCCGGCGTGCCGATCGCCATCCCGGCCACGATGCCGACGATCGTCTCGCGGATCCGGGTGCCGGCGTCGAACCACTGGACGTTCGATTCCACGGTGACGCCCTCGGTTTTCACCCACTCGAGCCCCTCCGAGAGGTTCCGCCGGTGGTTCGCCAGCAGGCTCCGGGCCCGGTCCAGGGCGTCCCCCCGGTCGCCGAGACACACCGCGAGCCCGACGTCGGCCCGCTCGTACCGGGCGGTCGCGTTCAGGAGCGTCGAGAACTCGCTCACGTCCCTGAGGGCGGTCCCCGGCTCCTCGTCCAGCAGCGTGTAGGAGGTCCCCACCAGCGTCTCGACCCTGTCGGCGGGCACTCCCCGCTCGATCGCCCGCCGGATGAGCGCGCTCGCGACTGTCTGTCGTTCCGCGGGCGACAGCTCGGCCCACACCCGCCAGTCGCCGTCGCGCTTCAGGTCGACGTCGAGCTCCGAGAGGAACCGGACCGCGCCCCCCTCGTCGTTCGTGATACCGGGGATCCGGACGTCGGTCGCGTACTCGAGGAACTTCGGCAGCGGGCGCGTCTGCCGGCCGTACAGCGAGAGGTCGGTGGCCGCCTCGAGCACCCCGGCGGCGACGCCCTCCTCGAGGATCGCCTCGTTGGCGCCGGAGAGCCCCCCGGTGCCGCCCTGCATGTCCCCCACGGCCCCGACGATCGCCAGCCCCGCCAGGTCGCGGTTGTCCCGTCCCGGGTCGCCCCCGCCGACCGGCCCGCCGTTCGGGCCGTCGGCCGGGTCACTCTCGGACTCCAGCGCCCGGGCGAGCACGTACGCCGCCCCGGCGCCCGAGAGTTCCGAGGCCCCGTCGATGCCGAACAGCAGGGGATTGAGGTGGTGGGCGGTGTCGGCGTCGGCGGGCTGGTGGTGGTCGACGACGACGGGATCGAACTCCCCCGCGGCCTCGTGTTCGGCGATCACGTCGAGCTGTCCGGAGCCGAAGTCGGTGAAAAGCACCGTGTCGTACTCGCGGGCGGCGATCCCTCCGATCGCGGCCGCGTCGAGCTGCTTCTCGAAGACGACCTCGTGGGGGAGCCGGGCGCGCTCGAGGGCGGTCGACGCGATCGCCGCGCTCGTGAGGCCGTCGGCGTCGATGTGAGAGACCAGGAGAATCCGCCCGGCCCGGCGCAGTCGCTTCGCGCAGTCGTCGGCGCGCTCGGCCATGGCGGGCACGGGTGGAGATCCGACGGCGACGGCCATGTCAGCGACTACGGGCGGGATCGGTCATAAATCGTCGTCCCGGAGCGACTCGACGTCCCCCTCCGTCGGCTCGCGGTCGCCCGGAAGTCGCTCCATGCACTCGAAACACAGGAAGTGCTCGGTACCGTCGATCAACTCCAGGGTCATCCCCTGGGTCGAGGAGAACTCGAAGTTCCAGAGGTCGGCGATTCCGCCACCGATCCTGACGTCCTCGCCGCAGACGTCACACCGCTTTGATGCCATCGCCGGACGTAGGGGTCACAGCGGTAAAGGGACTCCCATCGACGGCCCACGCGAAGGGGGTTTGGCCCCGACGCACGGTTTTTACCTTGTGAGGCGGTACCGCGGGTGTGCGCGTCGACTGTGAGGGATGTGCGGGCTGCTGTCTGGACTGGCGCCCCCTCGTCTCGACCCCGTCCGATCACGAACGCGAGGGGGGACGCGAGCCGCTGGACGACCGGTACAACCTCCCGACGCTCCGGGGCATGGAGGTCCGCGCCTTCCTGGAGGCGGGGTACGCCGACGCGTTGACCGTACGGGTGTTCTCCCCGGGCGAGGACGACGACGCCGTCCGGATCGACGGGTACGACCTCGCCGCGATCCGCGGCCGGCCGGCGTTCGTCGTCGGCCTCCGCGCGGTTCCCAAACCCGTCGCGCCGTTCGGCGCGGACGGTCGAACGTGGCTGCCGACGTGCGTCTTCCTGGACCCGGAGAGCCTCCAGTGCCGGATTCACGGGGACGACGTCTACCCGGAGACGTGCGCGACGTACCCCGGGACCAACCTCCGTCTCGACCGCGAAACCGAGTGCGAACGGGTCGAGGACGCGTTCGGCGGCGACCGGCTGCTGGACGACGAGCCGCCGCCGGACGCCCCGAACCCGTTCGCGCCCGGCGCGCTCGGGGGGAGCGTGTTCGCTCACCCGTCCCCCGACGAGCTCGAGGGGGCCGTCGCAGGCGTCGTCGGGGGTGACCCCGGACGCGCGGACCTGGCTCCGTTTATCGGGGTCGCGGCGGGCTCGTCGCCGGGTACGCTCGCGGTCGACGAGGACCGTCGCAGTCGGGCGGAGTCTACCCTCCGCTCGTCGGACTCCTGGATCGGCGACGCGGTCGCCGACTGGTTCGACCGCGCCGGGGAGCCGGGATCGCCGGTCGCCGGGACGTGCGACGACTACGACGAGGCGAACGGCGCGCCCGGGACGCCCGGCTGGGACCGCCTCGGGGAGTAGCGCCGCTGTCGCCGGCGAACCGAATCGGGGAGAACGTGGGCGCGGCCCTCACTTGCCCTGCATCTCGCGGAACTGGTCGAGCAGCTCCTCGGCGGAGTCGCCCGACTCGTAGGTCAGGCTGCCGTCGTACTCCGTCCGCTCGTCCTCGAAGTCCGCGTCGACCGTGGCGGCTTTCCGTTCGCGACGTTCGTGTTCGTCCTCGTCGTAAGCGCCCATCGACATGGTATGAGTACACTTGACAATATTGGGATTTATATGTAACGGTCGAACACACGTCCCCCCGTCCCCGACCGCGGACCCATCGACGCGGTGTCAGCCCTATCGGGGCTGTCGTCGTTCCGGAAGCTTTCCTTCTCGTGAACGTCACTGCCCCTCCGTGAACGTCAGGAGCGCTGCCACAGCGGCGGCGCCACGCCGAGTCGCCGGACGACCGCCGGGTAGCCGAAGCCGATGGCGAACACGACGATCAGCGATTGCACGAACGAGAGGGGCATCACGACCCGCTCGATCACCGCGAGGAGGCCGATCATGAGCAGAAACATCGCCGCCCAGTGAGGTGCGAGCTGTCGAATCCGCGCTTTCCAGTCGGTCATACCGGAGGGTGGGGCGAACGGGGAAAGAAGCTGTCGGCGTTCGGGGGAAACGGTTCCGGCTCGGACCGGTCCGGATCGAACGGAGAGCGGAGAAGTTCCGGATCGAACGGCGAGCGGAGAAGTTCCGGATCGAACGGCGAGGGTCCGGATCAGTACCGGGTCGGGAGGAACGCGAGGGCGAACAGCAGCACGACGGTGACCCCCGCGAGGCCGGTGACGTACCACAGCCCCGTGACCTTCTCTTCGTGCCGCTCGATCTGCTCGAGCTGCGCCTCGTAGCTCTCGAAGTCGGTCGTGAGGACGAGCCGCAGGTTGCTCCCGTCGCCGCCGAAGTACGCGAGGTACGTCGTGTCGCCGATCGTCGTCTCCTCGGCCTGCGAGAGGGTCGTCGTTCGCGTCTCGTCTTCCGTCCACGTCACGGTCACGCCCTCCGCCTCGACGGCGTCGACGGTCACCGTCCGGTTGGCGTACTGGAGCGTCTCCCCGGTCGCGAACTGCTCCTCCCGGGGCTCGGGGAAGTAGTCGGTCGCGGGCACGAGCTGGGCTTCGCCCTCCTCCTCCACGACGACGTAGTCGGTTCCGTTCCGCGTGACCGTCTCGTTGTCCGCAGCCGGGTCGTCGCCGAGGATCGCCTCCCGATCGATCGACTCCCGGAGCAGGAACTCGCTGGAGTTCTCGCCGGCGACGTGGACTTCGTACTCCCCGTCGGCGTAGGAGATCGTGGACCCGTTCTCCCACGTCTCGCTTTGCGGGGCGTCCTCGACGGTCCACTCGAGGGTCGCCTCCCGAGTGATCGTGGTTCCGCCGTGCTCGCCTTCCTCCTCCGTCCGGGAGAGATCGGTGACCGTGTAGAGCTGTCCATCCTCCCTGAACTCGTCACCCTCCGCCAGCTCGAGCTCCGGGTTCTCGAATTCGACCTCCGGCGCGTCGGCGGTGGCGACGAGCGAGTAGGACGCGACCCCGACCAGGAGGAAGAAGGCCGCGTAAATCGCTACCGTGCGTCGTTGCATGCATGACGCATGGGAGAGACGTTGTATAACGGTTACTACCTCGAATGGCTGACAAAGGGGGCTCGAGCCGGGCGGCGCGGGAGGGGCGAGTCCGGGGGCGAGGGGGCGGGAGGTGAACGGCTTATGTCCCCGGCGCCCCTCGATCGGGCATGGCGACGAGGGAGGGGACCTGGCGGTACCGCGACCGGTTCGGCGGGAGCTTCGGGCGGACGTACTTCCGTCGGTTCGGCCCCGGCGTCGTCTCCAGCCTGGGAGTGGGCACGTACCTGGGCGACCCGACCGACGCGGTCGACGACCGGTACCGGGACGCGATCTCGACCGCGCTCGACAACGGCGTCAACGTGGTCGACACCGCGATCAACTACCGCCACCAGCGCAGCGAGCGCGTCGTCGGCGACGCGATCCGGGAAAGCGACGCCGACCGCGAGGAGCTGGTCGTCGCGACGAAGGGCGGGTTCCTCCCGTTCGACGGGGAGCGGCCCGACGACCCCGCCGCGTACGTCCGGCGGGAGTTCGTCGACCCGGGCCTCGTCGACGCGGACGACCTCGCGCGGGGGAGCCACTGTATCGCGCCGTCGTACCTCGATGCGACGATCGACCGCTCGCTCGAGAACCTCGGGCTGGACTCCCTGGATCTCTTTTACGTGCACAACCCCGAAACCCAGCTGGCGGCCCGATCCCGCGAGGCGGTGTACGATCGGCTCGAGGACGCGTTCCGGCTGCTCGAGCGCCGGCGGATCGCCGGCGACGTCGGCCGCTACGGCGTCGCCACCTGGGAGGCGTTCCGCGTTCCGCCCGGCCACGGGAGCCACCTCTCGCTGCCGGCGGTCCTCTCCCGGGCCGAGGCGGCCGCCGACGCCGTCGGCGTCGCCGAGCACGGGCTCGACGGACACGGGCTGGCGGCGATCCAGCTGCCGTTCAACGTCCACATGGCCGACGCGTTCACCGCGCGCGTCCACCGAACCGGCGACGGGGAGGCGAAAAGCGCCCTCGAGTTCGCGCGCGAGTCGGGCCTGGCCGTGTTCGCGAGCGCGAGCGTCGGCCAGGGGGAACTCGCGGTCGAGGACGCGATCCCGCCCGCCGTCGACGGCGAGCTCGCGGGCGACACGCCGGTTCAGCGGGCGATCAACTTCGCCCGGTCGGCGCCCGGGGTCACCAGCTCGCTGGTGGGGATGTCCCGGCAAGAACACGTCCGGGAGAACGTCGCCGCGTGCACGTTCGACCCCATGGGCGCGACGGCGTTCGACGCGACCTTCGAGTAGGCGCCGGCGATCAGCCGTCGTCCTGCAGCCCGGCCTCCCGGAGCGCCTCGTTGAGGTCCTCGCGGATCCGCTCGCCGGCCTCGCGGTCCGGGGCGGTCGTGACGATCCGGTTCTCCTGGACGCTCGATCCCGAGCGGAGCAGCAAGCGGAGGTTGCCGTTGCCGTCCGCGCGGGTCACCTTCGCCCGCAGCCCGGTCCGGGAGCCCGTCCCCCCGGCGTCGATCGGGCCGGGGACGATCTTCTTCACGTGGGGGTGCTCCGCGACGGTCGTCACCGCCCGCCGGCCCGCCCGGTCGCCGATCAGCGTCGAGTGAGTCCCGCCGATCTTCTCCCGGGGGGCGACGTCGACGACTTCCAGCGCCCGATCGCCGCGCCGATCCAGCACCCAGTCGACGGGGTCGTCGTCGGGGACGCGGTAGAACTCGTAGTGGAGCTGCCTGCGGGTCTCCCTGAGCGGTCCCCGCCTGCCGGCGGCGTACACGGTCTCGGGCCGCTTGCGCCGGATCTCGTCCGCCACCCGGCCGGCGAAGTTGCGCCGCTGCACGACGCCGGCCTCGCCGCCGGTCTCGGGCGTCGTCGTGACGGCCGTGCGGCCGACGATTCGCTCCCCGTCGAGCATCGTCAGCGTCGCCCGGTCGGCCTCGAACTCCGCGACCACGGCGTCGCTGTTGGCCGTCCCGCAGGTGAGGCAGTAGTCCCCGGGCCGCTCGAGGGGGGTCTTACAGCGGTCGCACTCCATCCTCGATCCCGTTCCGGATTCCGAACGCGCTCCCGGTCACTCGCGCAGCTCCCGCACCCGGGAGACGTTCCACTCGAACCCCTTGCCGTCCTCGGTCGGGGTCTCCAGCACCAGCGGTACGTCCGCCACGTCCGGGTGGTTGACGAACGCGTCCATCCCCTCCTCGCCGATCTCCCCCTCGCCGACGTGTGCGTGCTCGTCCTTGTGCGTCCCGCAGGCGTGTTTGGAGTCGTTGAGGTGGACGCACTGCAGGCGGTCGAGCCCGATCACGTCGTCGAACTCCGCGATCGTCGCCTCGACGGCCGCCGGAGTCGAGAGGTCGTAGCCCGCGGCGAAGGCGTGGGCGGTGTCCAGACAGACGCCGAGCCCCTGGTTCGACCGCTCGAGCACCGCCGCGAGGTGCTCGAACTGTCCGCCGAGCTTCGTCCCGCTGCCGGCATCGGACTCGACCAGCACCGTCACGCCGTCGGGCACGTCGAGTTCGTCCAGCGCCGACGCGGCGTTGTCCAGCCCCCGCTCGACTCCGGCGCCGGTGTGGGCGCCCAGGTGGACGTTCACGTACGGGATCTCGAGTGCCGCCGCCGCGTCCAGTTCCTTCTGCATCGAGTCGATCGACTTCTCCCGCAGCGTCTCCTTCGGGGTGCACAGGTTCACCAGGTACGAGGAGTGGATCACCCACGGTCCCGCTAGCTTCTCGGCGGTTCCTTCCCGGAAGGTCGCCGCCTCTTCGTCGTCGATGTTCGGATCCTGCCACACCTGCGGGGAGTGGGTGAAGATTTGCCCGCAGTTGCCCCCGACCGACAGCTGGTTCCCGACGGCGTTGTCGACGCCGCCCGCGACGGAGACGTGCGCCCCGACCTTGAGAGTCATACGGGTAGCAGGCGCCTGCGGCTCAAATGGACTTCGGTGCGCGCGCGACGAGCCGTCCGTATCAGGCCCGCGGGGTTTCCCGGTCGCGCACCCACGCCTCGGCGTCGTACTTCGCCGCCGCCCGTTCGCGGGCCCGTTCGAGCTCCTCGTCGGTCCAGGAGCCGGGCGTCGCGTCGACCCACTCGGCCAGGGTCGACGCCAGCGTCTCGACGGCCTCCTCGCGGGAGATTCCCCCCGGACGCTCGGTCTCGCTGGCGACGTCAGTGGTTCGTTCCCGGAACCGTGCGGGCGACGTCCCCGGATCGGCGAACGTCTCGAGGTGGCGCGCCGGCAGCGACTCGAACGTGATCGAGCCGTGCTGGATCACGGCGTCGTGGCGGCGGTACTGGGCGTTCCCGGAGAGCTTCCGCCCGCCGGCGACGACGTCGTGGGCGGGGTGGAGCGCCCGGAGGTAACACGCCGGCCCGTAGATCGCGGGGCGCTGTTCGGGGGCGAACTCCGCGTCGACGCCCATCCGCGAGAGCGCCTCGAGGACGGGTTCACACAGCAGGTGATAACAGTCGAGGAGGTCCCCCGGAACCGCCCCGGCGGGGACGGCGATCGAGTAGGAGACGTCCCCCCAGTTGTCGTGGTAGATGCCGCCGCCCCCGGTCTGGCGCCGGGTGACGTCGATGCCCTCCCGCCGACAGAACTCCCAGTCGACGGTCCCGGACTCCTGCCGGTACCCCAGCGACAGGCAGCTCGGCTCCCACCGGTACACCCGCACCGTGGCGGGGCCGCCGTCGGCGGCGGTCTCGGCGGCGGTCTCGTCCAGCGCCATCTGTACCGGCCCCGGGCGGGCCTGTTCCGCGACGAGCCGCCACTCCAGCTCCTCGAGAGCCACGTCGTCCATACGCGAACCCGGGTCCCGGGCGTGAAAGCCGTTGCGTCGCGGGGGTCCCCCTCGTCCTCCCCCCGTCCGGACTTACTGCGGCGGCGTCCCCCCGTCCGGACTCACCGCAGCGAGTCGATCAGGCGCTCGCCGGCGACCGCGAGCTCCCCGGCGCGTTCGGCCGCGTCCGATTCCGCGTACACCCGCAGCTTCGGTTCGGTCCCCGAGGGGCGGACCAGCACCCACGAGCCGTCGGCCAAAAGCAGCTTGAACCCGTCGAGCGTGACGACCCGGTCGACGGGCTCGCCGGCGATTGCGTCCGGGACGTTCCCCTCCAGCGCCTCGAGGACGGCGGATTTCTCGTCGTCGGGACAGTCGACGTTGACCCTGGCGGTGTGGATCTCGCCGTGGGTCTCGAACAGCCGCTCGATCCGGTCGTCGTACGGTTCGACGGCGGTTACCGCCGCCGCGAGCAGCGCCATCAGCACGCCGTCCTTCTCCCGGACGTGCCCCCGGACCGTGAACCCGCCCGACTCCTCGCCGCCGAACAGCACGTCCCCGTCGGCCATCGCCTCCGCGACCCACTTGAACCCGACCGGAACCTCACGGACCCGCTCGCCGTGGGCGTCGGCGATCCGGTCGATCAGGAACGTCGTGGAGACGGTTCGGACCACGGCGCGCTCGCCTGGGGCGGCGCTCCCCTCCTCGTCCGGAGGCGAGAGCAACTCCTCGTTCAAAAGCGCGTCGTAGGTCGCCGCGAAGAACCGGTTGGCGTCGAGGTGTCCCGACGGCGTGACGACCGCGATCCGGTCGGCGTCCCCGTCGTTCGCGATCCCGATGTCGGCGTCGCGCTCCCGGACGGCCGCCGCCAGCCCCTCGAGGCGCTCGGGGACGGGATCCGGCCCGCCCCCGCCGAACGTCGGGTCTCTCGAACATCGGCGGCGGTGCACGGTCGCGCCCGCCGCCGACAGCACCGCGTCTGTCACCCCCCGACCGCTGCCGTGCATCGCGTCGTACACCACCGTCACCCCGTCGAGGTCTGCGTCGACGAGCCGACGGACGGCGCGGCGGTGCGGCTCGACGGGGTCGAATCGCCGAACGTCCCCCCGGTCAGGGCCGGGTTCCCCCCTACTGGCCGGGCCGGGTTCACCCCCATCGGCAGGGCCGGCCTCCCCGAGCCGGGACTCGACGTCGGCGGTGACCGCCGGCATCGCCGGTGCGCCGTCGGCGGGAATGAACTTCACCCCGTTGTACTCGGGAGGGTTGTGCGAGGCAGTGATCGCGATCGCACCCGCGCATCCGCGGTCGACCACCGCGTGCGCGACTACCGGCGTCGGCACGTCCCGCTCCGGCACCAGCACGTCGAAGCCGGCCTCGGCGAGCGCGTCGGCTACCGTCTCGGCGAACCCGGGAGAACTCTCCCGGGCGTCGTAGCCGACGATCACCGGACCGTCCCGCCCCTCGGCGCGGAGGTGTTCGGCGACCGCCCACGCGACCAGCCGGAGCCGGCCCTCGGTGAACTCCTCGAGGGGGGCCCGCCAGCCGTCGGTTCCGAAAGCGATCGCCTCCGCGTCCGTCCGTTCGGTGTCCATGTTACAGCATGCGCTCCCGCCGTCAAAAACCGTCCGGCGGCAGTCCCTCGTCGCCTTCGATCAGCCGTTCCTTCGCTGCCCGGGGGAGCTGCTTGATCTCGTGTTCCCGCGACATCGCCGCCGAACGGGTGTCGTACGACTCGACGTGCACCAGCCGGACCGGCGTCCGACCCCGGGTGTACTTCGCCCCCTCCCCGGCGCCGTGTTCCGCCACCCGCCGTTCGACGTCGATCGCGTAGCCGGTGTAGAACGTCCCGTCGTCGCACTCGAGCACGTATACGTAGGGCACGATCGAGGATACGAGACGGCGATTGATAGTCGCTCGGCTCCGGGGCCGGACGTCGCTTCTCCCCACCTTCCCCGGCCGTCTCCCGGCCGCCGACCGGAGCGTCGGGGGCCCGTTTTCCGTGTCTTCTCCCGGACGCCCGTCCTCCTCGTGCTGTGCCGGCTCAGTTTCGCGTGCGGGCGCGATTGCGTGCCACTTCGGCGATCCCCGCGTTGGCCGAACAGGCCGGGCAGGCGTTGAGTCTCCCCTGCCCGTCGGCGAACACCCGGGCGAAGCGTTCGGACACGTGCGAACCGCAGTGATCGCAGGTTGCCATTCTATTTGGCCTCCATCACAGGCTGTGATTCCACGTACGGGCTCCGGGAACATATACCCTACTAATAATCAAGACCCCGATAACTACGGCCGTCTATTAATGCCAACTCGAGGATTCGCGCTCGCGGTCGTTCCGCGTCGCCGCGTGGCGACGGAACGGGAACCCCCGGATGCAGAATAGTGGGGGTAGGGGGCCGCTCGCGGCGGAATTTGGGAAGCCTTATTAATGGTGCGTCAATACCAACGACTGCATGGCAGATCTTATCGTCAAGGCAGCAGTCAAAGAGGCGCTGGACGACAAAAACGTGGCTTCGGACTTCTACGACGCGCTCGACGAGGAAGTCGCGGAACTGCTGGACGACGCCGCCAGTCGGGCCGAGGCCAACGACCGCAAGACGGTCCAGCCTCGCGACCTGTAACCGGACGATCCTCCCTTCTCGATTTTTTCGAACCCGTCAGCGGCTGCGTCGCCCGCAAAAATGTGTTAGTATTCTATCAACTCTGCGGTTCCGCCGTCGTCCCCGACGTACACCGCGTCCGCGAGGTCCACGAACAGCCCGTGTTCGACGACCCCGGGGGTCCGGGAGAGCCGGGCCGCGAGCTCGTCGGGGGCGTCGATTCGGCCGAACGCGCAGTCGAGCACGAGGTTCCCGTTGTCGGTCACGACGGGGCCGTCCTTCCGTTCGGCCCGGCGCAGCGTCGCCTCGCCGCCGGCGGCCGCGACGGCGTCGGCGACGGCGCCGCGGGCATCCGGCAGCACCTCGACGGGAACTGGTGACGCCAGCGTCTCGGTCAGCTTGGAGCGGTCGACCACGACCGCGAACCTGTCGGCGGCGTCGTCGACGAGCTTCTCCCGGGCGTGAGCGGCCCCGCCCCCCTTTATGAGGTCGCCGTCGGCGACCGCGTCGGCGCCGTCGATCGCGACGTCGATCCCGGTCGCGTCCCCGCCAGTGACGTCCGGGACCTCCGCGAGCGGAACCCCCGACTCGCGGGCGAGTTCGCGCGCCGCAAACGAGGTCGCCACGCCGCGGATCTCGAGTCCCGCCTCGACCCGGCGGCCCAGCGCCCGGATGGCGAACGCCGCGGTGGAACCGGTGCCGAGCCCGACCGTCATTCCGTCCTCGACGAGTTCGGCGGCCGCCTCGCCGGCGGCGCGCTTCGCCGCGTCGGTGCCCCCCTCGCGTTTCATCCGAACAGTTCGCTGGCGGCGTCGACCGCCTCGACCAGCCGGTCGACTTCCTCTCGCGTGTTGTACAGGTAGAACGAGGCCCGGGCCGAGGCGGCGATTCCGAGGGTCCCGTGCAGGGGCTGCGTGCAGTGGTCGCCGGCCCGGATCGCGACGGCGTAGTCGTTCAGGATGCTCGAGAGGTCGTGGGCGTGGACGCCGTCGACGTTGAACGCCACCAGGCCGCCCCGATCGTCCCCCGGTGGACCGTAGATCTCGACGTCGCCTCGCTCGGACAGCCGGTCGTAGGCGTACTCGACGAGCAGCTCCTCGTGGGCCTGGATCGCCTCGAGCCCGACGTCCTCGAGGTAGTCGATCGCCGCCTCGAGGGCGATCCCCTGCTCGATCACGGGAGTGCCGGCCTCGAACTTCCAGGGGAGGTCCTCCCACTCGCTGTCCTCGTAGGTCACCCGCCGGATCATCTCGCCGCCGTAGAGGTACGGCTCCATCTCCTCGAGGACGTGCCGTTTCCCGTACAGCACGCCGATCCCCGTCGGGCCGAGCATCTTGTGGCCCGAAAACGCCAGGAAGTCGGCGTCGATCTCCCCGACGTCGACCGGCCGGTTGGGGACCGACTGGGCCGCGTCGACGAACGCGTACGCCCCCACCTCGTGGGCCATGTCGGCGAGTTCGGCGACCGGGTTGACGGTCCCCAGCGCGTTCGAGACGTGGACCACGCTCACCATCTTCGTGTCCTCGTCGATCAGCTCCGCGGCGTGGTCCATGTCGAGGTAGCCGTCCTCGTCGATCCGGACGAACCGCGTCTCGGCGCCGGTCTTCTTGCACACCTGTTGCCAGGTGACGAGCGAGGCGTGGTGCTCCATCTGGGTCAGCACCACGTTGTCGCCCGGGCCGAGCTCCTCGAGCCCCCACGCGTACGCGACGAGGTTCTCGGATTCGGTGGTGTTCTTGGTGAAGACGATCTCCTCTCGCCCCTCGGCGCCGACGAACTCGGCGACGCGGTCGTGTGCCTCCTCGTACGCGATCGACGCCTCCTGGCTCAGCTGGTGGATGCCGCGGTGGACGTTCGAGTTGTAGCCGCGGTAGTAGTCGGTGATCGCTTCGACGACCGGCTCCGGGGTGTGGCTCGTCGCCGCGTTGTCGAGGTACACCAGCGGTTCGGTGTCGCCCGGCCCCTCGCCGGGCGTCGTGACGTCGCCGCCGACCTTGCGCTCGAGGATCGGGAAATCCTCGCGGATCGCCTCGACGTCGAGCGGGTACGATTCTTGCGCTCCCATTGTCGAACAGTTGGGGCGCGCCCCTAACTTCTCTTCGGTCCGTGGCGAAAGCGAAACTGGAACCGGTTGCAGTGATCGTCCCTTCCGGCGGCCCCGGACGCAAGTCGACGGTCGGGGAAACCTCGGCGGTTACGCCGAGGAGGATGTCATAGCCACAGCAACTGCGCGTGCCGGGCTCCCTCGAACTCCAGCACCGTCTCCTCGTCGACGAGACCGGCCTCGACGGCGACGCCGACGCTCTCCGCCCCCACCAGGTTCGCCACCTGCGCGCGCTGGAGGCTGTCGACCACGGCCGCGGCGTCGGCGCCGACGGCTGCCTCCCCCGCGTAGAAGTCGGGGTCGACCTCCAGCCTCGCCCGGCCGTTGTCGTAGGTTTCCCCCACGCACTCGGCGTCGCACACCGAGACGAGCAGTCCCTCCGGCGTCTCCCGCTCGCGAAGCAGCATCGTGGCGCCCTCCGCCTCCGGCGTCCCGCCGTCTGACGTCCTCCCGTCCGGCGTCCCGCCGTCGGACGTTCCGTCGTCGCTCATCCCCGATCAGCCCTCGCGGCTCCGCTCGACGAGTTCCTGCTCCGCCTCCTGGCGGAGCTCCTGTGCCTGTTCGTGGACGGTTTCCGCCTCCTCGTCCTCGCCGATTTCCTCGAGTGCGCGGGCCTTCTCCTCGAGGACGTCGGCGTTGCGCATCCCCAGCCGGATGGCGTTGTCGAAGGCGGTGACCGCGTCCTCCGCGAGTCCGCGCTCGAGCAGGAAGAAGCCCCGGTTGTACCACGCCTGCGCGAACCGCGGGTCGATCTCGACCGCACGCTCGGCGTGTTCCAGCGCCTCCTCGGTGTGTCCCCACTCCCACAGCGCGTACGCGAGGTTCGTCTCGGCGGTGGCGGCGTGTTCGGAGTCGTCGTCGATCCGCAGCGCCTCCCGGTAGGCCCCGACTGCGGCGTCGTACTCCTCGAGCCGGGCGTGGGCGGCCCCCTTGTTCACCCACGCCTCCTGCTGGAGGTGGTCGTCGTCGGCGAACCGGGCGGCCCGCTCGAGCGTCTCGGTGGCCTCCTCGAACCGCTGGATGCTCATGTAGGAGATCCCCACGTCGAGTAGCTCCTCGGCGTCGACCTGGTCGCTCGCGACGTTCCGCTCGTCCAGGAGGTCCGAGACCACCCGGGAGTCCACGGGATCGACTTTCGAGGGGTCCACCCTCAACTCGGGGGGGTCGAGCGTGAACTCCTCGTACTCCTCCCCGAACCCCTGTCCGGAGGAGAACTCGTGTTCGTCGCGCTCGTCGCGCTCGTCGGTCATGTCCCGGGATTGGCGGCGGTCGCGGGTAAGGGTTGCGTCACGGCGGCCGGCGGAACCGACGCACGCGCCCCCGGCCGGGGGATCGACGAACGCCTTTTAGGCTCCGGCCGCCGTACGTCGGCGCATGAGACTCTTCTTCGCCGTCGACCTCCCGGAGTCGCTCGCCGGGGACGTCGAGGCCGTACAGGACCAGCTTCGCGACGCCGAGGGGCTCCGCTTCACCGACCCGGAGCAGGCGCACCTCACCCTGAAGTTCCTCGGCGACACCGACCCGGACCGGCTCGGGGAGCTCCGGTCGGCCGCCCGCGAGGCGATCTCAGCAGCCCAGGTCGATCCCGACGACGGGAGCGGGGTCCCGGTCGAGCCGTTCGAGGCGGAGGTGGGCGGCCTCGGGGTGTTCCCGTCGCTCGACTACATTCACGTCGTGTGGGCCGGCTTCCGGGCGGGGGGCGCCGAGCTGACCGCGCTCCACGAGGCGCTGGAGGCGGAGACGACCGCGCTCGGGTTCGAGCCGGAGGAACACGACTTCACCCCCCACGTCACCCTCGCCCGGATGCAGAACGCCCGGGACAAGGAGCTCGTCCAGGAAGTCGTCCGGGAGAGGGACCCCACGGTCGGCCGGTTCCGGGTCGAGGAGGTCCGGCTGAAGGAGAGCACGCTCTCCGTCGACGGGTCCGAGTACACGACCGTCGAGTCCTTCCCCCTGGAGTGACGCCGGCGACGGGTCGTCGGCCGTCCCCAGTCGGGCGGGTCGACCGCCGGGGACGCCCGAGGGTCAGTCCCGATCCACGTACCGGCAGGCCGCCCGGACGCTGCCGAACGCCAGCACGATCCCCCCGAGCACGTCGATCGCCCAGTGGATGCCCAGATACATCGTCGAGAACACCACGCCGGCGGCCAGAACGCCCGCGAGGGCCGCCCAGGCCGGGTAGACCTCCCGTGTCCGGTACGCGAGCAGGGCCACGGTCACCGAAAGCGAGGTGTGCAGCGACGGGAAGACGTTCGAGTGGACGTTGACGTGGGAGACGAGCCGCTGGAACTCCGGCGTCGTGGTGAAAAGCAGCGACGTCACCAGATCGGGCATCACGTTCCGCGGGCCGTGGGCGAACACCAGGGTGTAAATCAGGAGCCCGAGCGCGTAGTTGATGGTGTACGCAACTATCAGCCGCTCGAGCTGCGTGCTCTCCTCGAGCGCGGCGTACGCGATGAACGGGAACACCAGCAGAAACGCGTAGCCGTAGACGTAGACCCAGGAGAAAAGCTGCGTCAGTTCCTCGGTCGCGTACGACTGGAGCCAGCCGACGAACTCCCCCTCGATGGCGAAGATCGCGCCGGTCAGGTACAGCCCGTACAGCTGCGACACCGACTGGAGCCCGTCCCGGGCGACCGAACTGATCGCGAGCACGAGGATCAGCGCCGCCAGATAGGGGGCGGCCTCCCGGAGGTGGACGGGAACGGTCCGGAACAGCCCCCGGAGGCGAGCCGGCCCGACGATCGTCACGCCGGCGACCAGACTCCCGACGGCCACTACCCCGACGAGAGTGACGACGACGCGAGCGAGCGACGACGGTTCGGGGAGGACGGGCGCCGACATCAGTCCTCACCCGCGAGCAGTTCGCCCTCGTCGCTGTAGCGGTACCCCGCCTCCTCGAACGCCTCCCGCGCGGCTGCCCGGTCGAACGACCCGTCCTCCGCGGCGAAGAACGGTACCACCGGGTCCTCGCCCTCCCAGGCGAGGTCCTCGGGGACCCACCGGTCCACCAGCGGGCTCGTCGCGGGGACGGCGTAGCCGTCGAACACCTCCTCCGCGACGGCCGACTTGTCGATCAGGCGGGCCAGCGCCGCCCTGAACCGGAAGTTCGACAGGGGGGCCCGGCGGGCGTTGATCCCGACGTGGTACAGCGCCCGCGATCGGTCGCTGACGAGCGTGACCTCGCCGGAGCGGGCGATTCGGGGGACGGCGTCGGTACCGAGGTTGGAGACGGTCGCGTCCGCCTCGTCGTCCGCGATCGCGTCCACGGCGACGACGTCCGAGGGCACGACCTCGACCCGGAGCCGCTCGAACGCCGGTCCGTCGTGGAACCGTTCCGGGAGGTCGTCGGCGGCCGCGAGCGGGTGGTCGTCGACCCGCCCGAAGACGACCTCCTCGCCCGGCGTCGCCTCGAGGAACCGGAGCGGTCCGCCCCCGATCGGTTCCGGGTTCCCCCACACCAGGGCCTCCGTGGTCTCGTCGTTCACCTCGATCCCGGCCAGCGTCGCCGGCCCGGTGCGTTCGCTCCAGACGTGTTCGGGCAACAGCGGCACCGTGAGTGCCCTGAGCGCGACCTCGGCGCTTTCGGTCGCGAACCGGACGTCGAACGTCCGATCGTCGACCGTCTCCACCGCCTCGACCAGCGAGGAGCGCCCCCGGAACCGGGAGGTCGGGATCGGCGAGTCCGCCTCTCCCAGGGAGGTGTCCGCCAGGAACCGGTAGGTGAACGCGACGTCCGCCGAAGCGAGCGGCTCGCCGTCGTGCCAGGTGAGCCCCTCCCTGAGGGTCGTCCGGAGCACGAGCGATTCGTCCCCGCCCTCCCGGCGCTCCCAGTCCCGCGCGAGCCACGGCCGGACCGATCCGTCGACCCGCCGGGCGAGCGGGGAATACAGCAGCGTCAAAAGCCCCCCGTGGCGCCGGAACTCCGCCGCGATCGGGTTCCGGTTCTCCGTGATCCTGGGGTCGGTCGTGACGAGCCGCAGCGTCGGCGGCGCGCCCTCGCGGCGGGACACCGAAAGCAGGTTCACCGGATCGGTCGGCCGGCTGTCCCGCCAGCCGTGGAACCGGCTCTCCCGCACCGCGCTGAGTTCGTCCGGAAACGCGACCGACACGAACGGCTGGGAGCGCGCGACCTGTCGCTGGAGGTCGGCGGCGATCGATCGGCGGACTTCCCCGTCGGTCGTCCGCTGGCGCGACAGCAGCGAGTCCAGTTCCGGATCCGCGTAGCCGAACGGGTTCTGCCACCCCGGTTCGGAGCCGTACTTCGAGTGCAACAGAGGGTACAGGGCGTCGGGGTCGCCCGACGCCATCTCGGGAAGCTGCCCGACGTAGAGGTCGAAGTTCCGGTTCAACAGCACCTGTCGGTACAGTTCCTCCTCGCTGACCGTGTTGATGCGCACGTCGACGCCGACCGCCGCGAGGTGCCCCTCGAGGTGACGGGCGATCCGGATCGCGTGAGGGTCCCTGTCGGCGGGCATCGTCCGGATCTCCAGCACGAGCTGGTCCGTCCGGTCGCGACCGGCGACGGTTCGCGCCTCGCGGAGGCATCCGGCCGCGCCGGACAGCCCCGCGGCTCCCGCCGCCAGAAGCAATCGCCGCGTCGGCGCGTAGCCGGTACTGGTACCCATGGGTATTGTGCCGTACGGATAACTACGTCGTCGGGTAGTCGTCTATGTCGGTAATCCGCTGGTACATAATAATGCTGCGGTGCGTCGGATCTCCGACGGCTCCCGCCGGCGGAGTGCCACGGTCGACGGCGCGAAGTCGCAGTCACCGGAACGCGTCGACGAGTCGCTCCCCTTCCAGGTAGACGAGTCCGTGCCGGCGGGCGTAGGCCGCGGCGTCGACCGGCGAGAGGGCGGCCCCGGACTCGTCGTCGAGCATCTCACAGACCACGACCGCGGGCGGGAGTCCCGCTCGCTCGGCGAGCGCGAGGCCGAGTTCGGTGTGCCCCTTCCGCTCGTCGAGCAGCCCCGGCGCGCCGCGTAGCAGGTGGACGTGGCCCGGCGAACGGAACTCCTCGGCGAAGTCGTCGACGGCGTACGCCGCCGGATCCTGACTCGCCGCGCTCGCGGCGCCGGAGAGTTCCCGGATCGTCAGCGCCCTGTCCTCGTCCGTGATCCCGGTGAAGGTGTCGCGGTGGTTCACCGGTAGCGAGAACGAGGAGCGCTCGTCGTATCCGAGGTCGTGGTCGCCGGCGGACGGGTGATCGATCTCGGCGGCGAGGAACGGGAGGCCGAACGTCTCGGCCACCCCGTCCGAGAGCGCGACGCAGATCAGCCCGCCGGCGTCGTTGCGCATCCGCGCGACGTCGGCCGGCTGGACCGCGCCCGCCGGATACACGAGGTCCGTCTCCCCCTCGCGGTCGTCGAAGTCGTGGATCAACACGGGTGTGCCGGCGGCGAACGCGGAGATCGCCTCCTCGACGGTCCCTTCCTCCGGGACCTCTCCCTCGGGGCTCTCGTCGCTTCCGGCCCGGCCTGCGGCGTTTCGCTTGCGTCGCATCTACGCCACCTCTTCGGCGTCGCGATCGGCGTCCTCCACGGGCGTCCCCCCGTGGATCTCCACGAGCAGTTCGTCGCCGTCCGACAACTCCAGCGCGTCGCGGAGTTTGACCGGCGCGATCACCTCGACGCTCTCCTCGTCGTGGTGGGTGCGTTCCGGCACGATGACGTGAGCGCGATCGAACCCGGCTCCGTCGGCCTCTCGGTCGAGCTCTCCGTCGGTCTCTCGGTCGGCCTCTTCCTCCGGCCGGACGGTCGCGGGATAACACGTCGCCGGACCGAACGTCCGTTCCTCGTCCTCCCAGCCGTCGATCGGGACCCCGCCGATCGAGCGGATCCCCGCCCGGGCGCGAACGCTCTCCCCGTCGAGTTCGACGTTCAACGTCCCCGGAAACGGTTCGTAGCCCAGGCGCTCGCGGAACTGCTCCATGTAGCCCGAAAGCGAGATGTAGTGGCGTCCCTCGCCCATTCCGCTCGTCACCCGGCCTCGCAGCGTGAGCGAGCGTCGACCCTCGAAGATCCGGCGGTAGTCGGCGTACTCCCGGCGGAGCGCGGCTTCGCCCTCGTCAGTGATGGTGACCCACTGGCCGTCGCTCACCACGTCGCGCTCGAGGTGGCCGGCCGCCTCGAGTCCCTGGAGGCGGCGGGAGGCGGTCTGATTCGACGCGTCGAGCCGGGCGGCGAGCGCGGAACACGACACCTTCACCGGCCCCACCAGGCCGCCGTCGAGGGCGACGAGCTTCAGCGTCGCCAGTTCGTCCTGTCCGACGGCGGGAACTGTTCCGGACATGCCCGAAACTTGGGACACCCGGCGGAAAAGCGTATCGGATATGGAATGCGTTCCAAAAATATGATAACAGCGGCGCCTTCCGGCGGGCGTCGCGTGGATCGGCCGACGGCCGTCGCGCAGTTCGGACGGCTGCCGTCGGGTTCGTTTATAAGGAACGGGCGAATCAACGTCAAACCGTCGATTCTCGGCGCCGCGCCTGTCCCGGCGAATCCCCCCGGCGCATTCACCCTGGCGCATCCCTCCCGGCGCGGTCGGCTTCGGAAGGGCCTTTACTGCCGCCGGCAAACGCCCGGTCATGTTCAGGCAGTTCCGGTCGGACGTCGAGTCGGCGCTCGAACGGGCGCTTTCCGGGCTCGGGTATCCGACCGAGGATCTGGGGATCGAGGAACCGCCTGCGGACGTGGACGCGACGCTCGCATCCAGCGTCGCGTTCCGGCTCGCGGGGGAGGTCGGCGCCCCGCCGCCGCGGATCGCCGGCGAGATCGCCGACGCCGTCGAGCCGTCGGGCTACCTCGCGCGCGCTACCGCCCGGGGACCGTACGTCAACTTTCACACGACCGACGCGTACCTGACGGACGCGCTGGCGGCCGCACAGCGGGAGACGTACGGGGCGTTGCCGGACCGGGACGTCTCCGTCGTGGTCGAGCACACCAGCGCGAACCCGACGGGACCGGTCCACGTCGGCCGGGCGAGGAACCCGATCGTCGGCGACGCGGTGGCGAACCTCCTCGAGTACGCCGGCTACGACGTCGACCGCCACTACTACGTCAACGACGCCGGGCGGCAGATGGCCGTCTTCACCTGGGCCTTCGAGACGTTCGAGGAGGCGGACCTGGAGGAGGCGCCCGCACGCGATCGCGCGGAGTACGACCTGGTGCGGTACTACCGGAAGGGCAACGAGTACCTGGAGAACGCCGCCCCCGACGAGGTCGAGGCCGCCGAGGCCGAGATCGCCCGCATCCTCCGGGGACTCGAGGAGGGCGACGAGGACACCTACGAGCGCGTGGGCGAGGTCGTCGACGCCGTGCTCGGGGGGATGAAGGAGTGTCTGGCGCGGCTCCCGGCGGAGTTCGACGAGTTCGTCAGGGAGACCCGGTTCATGCGCGACGGCTCGACCGACGAGGTGGCCGCCCGCCTCGAGGGGACCGACCACGCCGTCTACGAGGAGGACGCCTGGCAGCTCGAGCTCGACGAGTGGGGCATCGACAAGAACCTCGTGTTCCGCCGGTCCGACGGGACCTCGCTTTACACCACCCGCGACCTGGCCCACCACGAGTGGAAGTTCGCCAACTACGACCGCGCGGTCACCGTGCTCGGCGAGGACCACAAGCTGCAGGCCGACCAGCTCGGCGCCGCCCTGGAGATCCTGGGGAACGACACCGATCAGCTCGAGCACGTCATCTACTCGTACGTGAACCTCCCGGAGGGGAAGATGTCGACGCGGCGGGGGACCGGGGTGATGCTCGACGACCTGCTCGACGAGTCGATCGACCGGGCCCGGGAGGAGGTCGAAACCCGGCTTGACGACCGGATCCGTGACGACGACCTGACCGAGGCCGACGTCGAGCGGATCGCCCGCCAGGTCGGGATCGGCGCGGTCCGGTACGACGTCGTCGCCAAGCAGCCCACGAAGGCGATCACCTTCGAGTGGGACCGCGCGCTCGACTTCGAGGCCCAGTCGGCGCCGTACGTCCAGTACGTCCACGCGCGGTGTTGCGGGATCGAGGACGAGGCGGCCGCCGCCGGCGTGGAGCTGCCGGACGTCGACGACGGCGTGACCCCCGGACTGCTCGACACGCCCGAGGAACGGGCGCTGCTGTCGGTGATCGCCCGGTTCCCCGGGGTCGTCGAGGAGGCCGCCGAAGAGCTCCACCCCCACGTCGTCGCGACCTACACCCGGGAGTTCGCCGAGACGTTCAACGCCTTCTACCGGGAGTGTCCGGTGGTGACTGCCGACGACGACGGGCTCGCCCGGGCCCGGCTCGCGCTGGTTCGCGCGTCCCGGCACACGATCGCGAACGCGCTGTCGGTGCTCGGCGTCGAGGCCCCCGAGTCGATGTGACGACCGCCCGACCCGGAACCGACCGCGTCGGGGCGATCAGACCGGAACGACGGTGATCTCCTGCCGGCGGTCGATCGCGTCCTCCAGCTCCTCGGCGATGGCCGACCCCCGGGACACCTGGATGTCGCCGCCGCGACCCACCGTCGCCGTGAACAGGTACTCGCCGCCAGCCCGGACCTCCACCGTCTCGCCGACGTACTCGTCCACCCGGACGATCACGTGGCGGGAGGTGATCTCCGGCTGGACGACGCTCGCGTCGGGATCCCCGAGCCCGCCGCCCGACCGGTCGCCCGCGTCGCCCGGGCGCTCCTCGTGGGTGCGGACGTCGATGTCGATCCCGAGGCGGTCCTCGATGTCGGAGATCCGACCGCCGCCCTTCCCGATGACGTAGGAGATGTCGTCCTCCTCCACGTAGACGACCGCGTCGTTTTGCCCCTGGAGCTGGACCTCGACGTGCCCCCGGGCCACGGACCGGATCTCCCGTTCGATCTCCTGTTTGGCGATGCGGTTCACGCCGGTGTCTTCCCCGTCGCCGTCGGTCAGCGGCACCGTCACGACCTGCCGGTTGAACGTGTAGATCTCGAACTCCGGTCGGCCGGTCTCGAAGTCGGTCACCTGGATCACCGGGGGGGCGAGGTCCTCGGCGGCGAGCCCCTCCGGCACCTTCACCGTCGTCTGGACGTCGTAGACGGTCTCGACCTCGCCGGCCTCGATGAAGACGACGGTGTCGACGACCTGGGGGATCATCCCCAGTTCGACCCGGCCGACCAGCCGCTGGAGCGCGTCGATCGCGCGGGTGGCGTGGACCACGCCGACCATGCCCACGCCCGCGAGCCGCATGTCGGCGAACACCTCGAAGTCCTCGGTCTTGCGGACCTCGTCGTAGATGGTGTAGTCCGGACGGACCAAAAGCAGCGAGTCGGCGGTCTTCGCCATGTCGCCGCCCAGCGCGCCGTACTGAGTGATCTGGGGTCCCACGTCCAGGTCGCGGGGTTTTTCCATCGTCTTCACCGCGTAGTCGTTCGCGTCCAGGAACTCCGCCACCGCCTGCGCGAACGTCGACTTCCCCGCGCCGGGGGCCCCCGAGATGAGCACGCCGCGTTGGCGCTCGAGGAGCCGTCGCTTCAGGTCCTCTGCGTGGCTGTACTCCTCGAGTTCGGTCTTCACGATCGGCCGGACCGCCGTGATCTCGATCGCGTCCGCGAACGGCGGCCGGGCGACCGCGATGCGGAAGTCCCGGTACTGGACGATCGTCATCCCCGGCCCGGTGAGCTCGATGAACCCGTCGGGGCTGGCTCGCGCCAGCGCCTCGATCGTCTCGGCCCACTCGCGCATTTGCTCCTCGCTCGTCTCGGTCTCCTCGATCGGTCCGTACGTCAGCTCGCCGATGCTCCCGCGCTTGGCCTTCGGGCGCGTCCCCGTCTTCAGGTGGACCGACAGCGTCTCGTCGTCGAAGTACTCCCTGATCGGGAGTTCGTCGACCTGACGCACCACCGGCTCGACGTACTCCGTCTCCAGGCCCTTCGCACGTCCGACTTCGGCCTGTACGTAGTCGCTGGTCAGCAACACCGCGTCGTAGTCGGCGGCGACGTCCCTGATGAGCGCGTCGATCTCCCCCTCCTCGGCGCCCCCGCGGGCGCCGGAGGCCGGCCGCTCGCCGACGTACTCCACCTCGACCTCGCCGGCCTCGACGAGTTCGACGAGCCGCTGGAGTTCGGCCAGGCCCTCCCAGCCGGTCTCCAGCCCCTCGTTGGCCTGTGCTTCGAGCTCGCCCACGACGGCTTCCGGGACGACGATCGTCCACCCCGCGTAACTCCCGTCCTCGACCCGCTCGGAGACGCGGCCGTCGATGACCGCGCTCGTGTCCGGCACCACGTTCATATCCGTGGATCCGAGCGCGAGCGGTATAAGGGTGTTACATCGCCGGGATCACCGCTCGCGGCGCCGTCTCCGCCCGCCCAGGAAATCCGGCAACGAGAGGCTCTCGGGCGGCCCGGTCTCGGCGTCGATCTCCAGAGTCCGCAGCCGGCTGAGCGCGCCGGGCAGCGCCTCCCGGAACGGTTCGGGCTCGGCGACCGTGGCGTCGCCATCACCGACGAGTTCGCCCCAGGCGTCGTCGCCGCCGTCGCTCTCGCCGACGTATTCCATCGCCCGCGTCCGCCCCTCGTTGTACGCGAGGTCGATCAGGCTCCGGTCGTAGGTCGTCTCGCCGGTCTCCTTCAGGCGACGCAGCGCGCGTTCCGAATCGAGACCGGCCAGCGCGCTCGCGCGCGACCGGTTCCCCGGGTCGCACGCGTCGGCCACGCCCAGCTCGTAGGCCCGATCGGCCGCCTCCTCGCCGTCCAGTTCGGCAAACTCGTCCAGAAGCTCCTCCGCGTCGACCCCGTCCGACGCGCCGTCGCCGGCGCCGTTCCCGTCGTAGCCGTACATCACTGGGTCACCGCCCGCTGTTCGCCGATCCGGATCCCGTCACCTCCAAACGAGAGTTCGTGGATGTCGGTGTCGATGTCCGTCCCGCGCATCTTGAGCACCTGGATCCCGCGGTGCATGCTCCCGTCCTCGAGGTAATTGTGGAGGAACACGACCCCGTGGGCCAGGAAGTGCTCCGTCGCGTACGCGTCGGGATCGGTGTTCTCCGAGACGAGGATAGACGTCGCGTCCGTCCGTTTCAGTGCCGAGAGGACGCGAATGGCGGTCGCCTTCTCGTCGTCGAAGAGGTGCTCCAGCAGCATTGCCGAGTCGATGACCACACGGCCGATCCCCTGGGAGTCGATGAAGGAGGTCAACCGGTTGACCGCGTTGTTCTGTCGGCCGTTCCCGCCGGGCGTCCCGAAGAATCGAGTGCCGTCCGACGAGAACGCGTCGAGGAACTTCAGACCCTCCGTCTCGATCGCGCGGTCGAAGCCGAAGGAGAACTTGGACATGTCCCGCTTGATCCCCTCCCGCGTCTCGTGCATGCTGATGTACAGGCACGTCTCCCCGTTCGCCACCCCCTCGGTGACGAACTGCGCGGAGAAGGTCGTCTTCCCGCTTCCCGGCGGGCCCGTCACCACGTACAGCCGGCCAGCCGGTACCCCCCCGCCCACGAGCCGGTCGAAACCGTCGATGCCGCTCGACACCCTCATACCAGTTGGGAATCCGGAAGGGCGAAAAAAGGTTCGCGTCCGATTTTCACGGCTGATACTCCCCAGCGATCGGGGCCCCCGGTCGCGTTCATCATAAGTCTCGTCCACCATGATACGGGATATTATGGGGCTCAGCGCCAGGTTTCGGCGGTCGAGACGAACAGCAAAGTCTAATGGGATGGGTGTTCAATCGACGAGTGATGCCCACTGTTGAATACCTAAATTACGAAGTACTGGACGACCACGGCTGGTCGATGGACGACGACGACCTCTTCGAGAAGGCGGCCGACGCCGGCCTCGGCGAGGAAGACTACGGCTCCCTCGAGGTCAATCAGGGCGAGTACATCCTCGAGGCGGCGGAGGCGCAGGGATACGACTGGCCGTTCTCCTGCCGCGCCGGCGCGTGCGCCAACTGCGCGGCCATCGTGCAGGAGGGCGACATCGAGATGGACATGCAGCAGATCCTCTCGGACGAGGAAGTCGAGGAGAAGGACGTCCGGCTCACCTGCATCGGGAGTCCGACGGCCGAGGAGGTCAGGATCGTCTACAACGCGAAGCACCTCGATTACCTCCAGAACCGCGTCATTTAAGCGACGCCGCGGAACGCTCGACACACGAACGCTTTTTTGCAGGTCCGTAACGTCACTCCGACTGCTCGTTCTTTTCGACTTCCGTGACGACCACGTCCCAGTCAGGATGCTCGACCCCGTTTCGGCATTCGAACCCACCCTCCACGTCGATTCCGCTCTCGTGGGCTCTGCGAAGGAGCGCTTTCAGCTCCGCGTTCAACTCCTCCTTCGACGTAAGCGAGGCCTCTTCGGAAGTCACCTTCCCTCACCCCTTTCGTCTTTCTCCGCGGTGCGTTCGCGTTCCGGTGTGACCGCGACCACGCCGTAGCTGTATACGGTTATCGTGTGCCCCTGGTGCGTGAACGCGACGTGGATGTCTCCGTTCGTGCCGCTGTGCACCCGGACGAGGGCATCTAACGCGTCGGGATCCACTGTGGAACGGAGCGGGGCCAGATCGACCGGATCGGTGTCAAGTACATCTGCCAGCGTCGCGACGACAGCCGTGCTCGCAGGTGTCTTCTCCCGGTCGAACTGGGTGCGAACAGTCCCAGATTCCGGAAAGCACTCGACCGCCTCGACTCCAACCCCGGAAACCGTTGCGTTCATCTCCCGGATTCTAGCCCCCTCAGCCGGTTCAACGGGGGTACTGATTATACAGAGGATTTAAATATCGAGGAGGGGGCGCGGCCGACCGAACGATCACGACGAACTGCCGAGCGTCGCGCCAACGAGTCGTCGATGCCCCCGTCGAAGACGCGAGGAGAGCGACTGCTGAGTGATCCCGAGCTCGTCGGCGATTTCCTCGAGCGACGCCTCGCGGGGAGTGTTGAAGTAGCCCCGTTCGTAGGCCAACACCAACGCCTCGCGCTGCGTCTCGGTCAATTCGTACCCCTCCCCCTGGATCGGAAGCATGGCGTGGACTGCGGTGATCGACATCCGAATGTCGTTTTTCTGGCAGTACTCCCGAAACTCGGCGATCGCCTCCTGGCTCTCGCCGCGCACCTCGAATCGCCACCCGTCTTTCGTTCCGATTCCGGAGAGAACGACGACGTTTGCCTTGGCAAGCGCACTCAGGATGCCGAAGTACTCCTGTTCCCACTCGGCACGCATGAGATACTCGTCTTCGACGCTGTCGACCAGCCGGATGTTGCTCACGCCGGTATGTGCCTCGAACGACGCTTCGATGTCCTCCGCCTCGACACCACGCACCCAGAAGTACGGGATAATCAGCGTCTCGTGTGGAATCAGTCGTTCCAGCTCGACCGTCACACCCGGCAAGTTCTCGAACACACTCCCGAGGGGAAACTCCTCCGTCGGACTCGAAAACTCCATCACGGTTGCCATGCCCAAGCGTTCGTCCGGCAGACGAATAACCGGCATGGGTGGTGTACCATGCCCCGGGACGAGTCATCGCCCTGTCGGTGGCCATCGCCCTACCGGTGGTCATCGCCCCGCCGATAGCCGGGGTTGGTGCACGCCGCGAGCGGAGTGTACGTGCGGCAACCGGTTGCCATGGTGTACTATGCTACCTTCTTTTGTGCGTCCCCGAGCAATCCATCGCACAAGCGAGCATGAGCGTGATCACGGAGGTTCGCATCCCGTCCGACGATTTCGAACTCGGACAAATCCTCGGCCTGGAGCAAGCGTCGGCCATCGAACTCGAAACGCTCGTCCCGAGTGGGGGTGCGACCGTCCCGCTCTTCTGGGTCTACGAACCCGTCTCAAACGGCTTTCTCGACGCCGTCGAACGCTATCCGACTGTCAACAGCGTCACCGAGGTGGACGTGTTCGAGGACAGGACGCTGTTCAGGCTCGACTGGGATGCGAGCCAGGACCACTTCTTTCAGTGCATCTTGACTCACGACGGACAAATATTGAGCGCTACTGGATCACCGGAAGGATGGAATTTCGAGATTCGATTCTCCGACCGCGACGCATTGAGTCGGTGTCAGGACTGCTGTGAGGACGCGCACGTCTCCCTGGAGATAACCCGTGTGTACAACCCGACTGACCCCGAGGCCGGTCCGTGGTACGGCTTGAGTGCGCCCCAACGGGAGGCGCTCACGCTCGCCGTTCGAATGGGGTACTACGACATTCCACGGGGCTGTACGACGGCGGCGCTGGCCGACGAACTGGGGATTTCCGATCAGGCAGTGACGGAGCGACTGCGTCGTGCCATCGGTACGTTCGGGAGGCACGCGCTTCTCATGCCCGAATCAGCGGAACAGGGGGAGTGACCGCTTCCATTATACACCATGGAACAGAGTCAGACAGTTGGGCCTACACTGTGTGTGTATGGACGAGAGGCGAGAGGTTGGGACGCCCGACATCCACTCGATCGACGAGGGTTCCGGTTCTTCGGGGCGTGAGAGATCGATCTCCCCCGATACGGTTCTGTCGGCAGTAGCGGACGAACGTCGACGCGCCGTTCTCGACGCGTTGGACAACGCTTCTGAGAAGACTCTGGAATTCGATGCGCTCGTCGATCGCGTTGCAGACCGGGTTCGAGACGGAGACTCGGATCGGGCGTCCGACGAACACCGACAACGCGTCCGGATCGCGCTTCACCATACCCACCTCCCGAAACTGAAAGCGGCCCGAATAGTCGACCACGAGACCGAAACGGGGCACGTCCAGTTTGTCGGCGGTGAACTGGAACGAGACCTCCTGGCGCTGATCGAGCAGTACGAGGCCCACGAGTGAATGACTGGTGAGAACAGGGGGTTAGGACGGGCATAACCATCCAGCGCCCCTCCCTCTAGAGAGTTACCCATGGACATCTCCGAGATCCTCTCGACGGAGTTCACCGAGTTCGACATCGGAACCCCGCTCTCGAAAGTCGCCGGGGCGTTCGAGAACCAGGAACTCGATGCCGTCGTCGTGACGGACGGCGACGAGTACCGCGGTGTCGTCAGTCGTCGACAGCTTGCCTCCTCGTCCAACCAGCCCTCGGCGAAGGTCGGGTCACAGGCGCAGCACGTCCCGACGGTCGACCGCACCGAGGACGTCCGCGAGGTCGCGCGACTCATGATCGGCAGCGACGCCAAAACGCTCCCCGTCCTCGACGACGACCGTGTCGTCGGCGTGGTGACCGGGGACGCGGTCCTCGAGGCCGTCCGTCCGTTTCTCGACGCGGCGACCGTGGGGGAGGCCTACACGGCGGAGTTGATCAGTGCGACGCCCGAAACCACGATCGGGAAAGCGCTCAATATGCTCCGGGAAGCCGGTATCGCTCATCTCCCGGTCGTCGACGGGGACGACCTCGTGGGGATGCTGAGCCTGTACGACGTCATCGAGTTCACGACGCGGGGCGGCAGCAAGAGCCAGGGCGGTTCGTCGAGCGGCTTCGGTG
>JAZKTH010000136.1:0-6611 GCA_036625675.1 Haloferacaceae archaeon | reverse complement strand
ACTCCTCTGACACCTCCCACAGCCGCCGCGCCGTCTCCCTGTCGTAGGATCGGTTCGAGGACCGCTGCCGTTCGGGCGGCCCGCGCATATTCAAGAGTCCGCCGGGGCCGTAGTACTCTCCCCCCTCGACGTCGGGGGCGGTCGCGGCGTACAGCGTCGGCAACGCGCCGTCGGCGGCCGACTGGGCGAAGACGGCGTTGGCGACGTGCATCATCGCCTTCCGGACCGTCGAGCCGCTCATCTCGGGACCGCGGATCTGCAGGCGGGTGTCGGCGTAGCCGGGGTGGACGCCGACGCTTTTCACGTTCGAGCCGGCCGCGTCGAGCCGGCGGTCCAGCTCGTAGGCGAAAAGCAGGTTCGCGAGCTTCGACTGGGCGTACGCCCCCCACCGGTCGTACGACTCCTCGCCGTGGAGGTCCGCGAAGTCGATCTTCCCGCGCTCGTGGACGCCGCTGGAGACGGTGACCACACGGGCGTCGCCCGCGAGGTCGGGAAACAGCACCCCCGTGAGCGCGAAGTGGCCGAGGTGGTTGACGCCGAACTGGGTCTCGAACCCGTCCTCGGTCTCCCGGCGCGGGATCGCCATCACCCCGGCGTTGTTCGCGAGCACGTCGACCGGGCGGTCCTCGGCGTCCAGCCGGTCGGGGAACGACCGCACCGACTCGAGGTCCGCGAGGTCGAGCCGCCGGACCGCGAGGTCCGGGGGCGTCGCGTCCGCCGGAACCCCCTCGCGGATCTCCCCGGCCGCGGCCTCGCCGCGCTCGCGGCTCCGACAGGCCATCACCACCCGTGCGCCCTTCCGGGCCAGGACCTTCGCCGCCTCGAACCCGATTCCGCTGTTCGCTCCGGTGACGACGACCCGCCGGCCGTTCTGGTCGGGGACGTCCGCCGCGCTCCAGGGCATCTACTCCACCAGTTCGATCGCGTCGTCGCCGTTCGGCACCGCACACAGGAACGCCCCCTCCTCGTCCCCGTCGTTGCGGTACCAGTGGACCGTCCCCGACGGGATCAACAGCGCGTCGCCGGGGGTGACGCGGTGCTCTTCGGCGTCGTCCCCCTCGCCGATCCCGACGACGTACTCGCCCGCGAGGACGTACTGTTCGTGCTCGACCTCGTTGGTGTGTTTCGGAACCGACGCGCCCGGCGCGAGTGTGAATCGCCGGATCGCGAAGTTCGGTGCCCCGTCGGAGGCGTCGATCAGGACGCCCTTCCGGAGCCCGTCGGCGGCGTCGACTGCGCCGTACTCGACGTCGTTCGCGCGCTTTACCACCGGGTCGGCCGTCGTCGACGTGGAGTCGCTCACGTCCTCGTTCACGTTCTCGCTCACGTTCGTACGTGGGCGCGGGCGAATAAAAACCCGCCACCGGCGCCATTTTATAAAGGTGGCCGTCGAACACTTAAAAACCGTCCGCCCCCCGGCGCGCTTTTAAGCCGCGCCGGACCGAAGGGGAACCATGCGCGGCATCCACGTCGGGACCGCTTTCGGTATCCCGATCAGGCTCAACTGGACGTTCCTCGTCGTCCTCCCGCTGTTTGCGTATCTCATCGGCTCGGACGTCGGGGTGATCGCCGAGATTCTGAACGAGACGTTCGGCGCCGGCATCGACGTCGGCGTCCTCGAGGCCGGCGGGACGCAGTGGGTGCTCGGCCTGGCGGCAGCCGTGGGGCTGTTCGTGGGCGTGCTCCTCCACGAGTTCGGCCACTCGCTGGTGGCGATGCGGTACGGCTACGAGATCGACTCGATCACCCTGTGGCTGCTCGGCGGGCTGGCGAGCTTCGCGGAGTTTCCCGAGGACTGGAAACACGAGTTCTGGATCGCGATCGCGGGCCCGGCCGTGAGCGTCGCGATCGGAGTCGTCTCCTACGTCGGGTTCCTGTTCACCCCCGCGAGCCTCGACGGGGTGGCGTTCGTGCTCGGGTATCTGGCGATCCTCAACGTCGTGCTCGCCGTCTTCAACATGCTGCCGGGCTTCCCGATGGACGGCGGTCGGGTGCTGCGCGCGCTCCTGGCGCGCAACCGGCCCCACGCCCGGGCGACCCAGCAGGCCGCCGAGGTCGGCAAGATATTCGCGTTCGTGCTCGGCCTGCTCGGGCTGTTCGCGTTCAACCTGATCCTCATCCTGCTCGCGTTCTTCATCTACATCGCCGCCTCCGGGGAGGCCCAGCAGACGCTGCTGAAGGCCACCTTCGAGGGCGTCACCGTCCGCGACGTGATGACTCCGCAATCCGAGCTGAAGACGGTGGAGGGTACCGAGACGGTGGCGGACCTCTTCGAGCGGATGCTCCGCGACCGCCACACCGGTTACCCGGTCGTCCGGGGCGGGGAGCTGGTCGGGGTGGTGACGCTCGCCGACGCCAGCGAGGTGCGGGAGGTCGAGCGCGACGCCTACCGGGTCCGCGACGTCATGACGACGGACCTCACGACCGTCGAGCCCGGCGCCGACGCGTTGACCGCCCTCCGGACGATGCAGGAAACCGGCGTGGGCCGCCTCCCCGTCGTCGACGAGAACGGCGACCTCGTGGGGATCATCTCCCGGACCGACCTGATGACTGCGTTCGACGTCATTCGGTCGGGCGGTGCGCCGGGACGGCTCGACGCCGAGGCGCTCCCGGGCCCGTTCGACGCCCGAAATCCGTCGAAGTAGCCGCCGTCGCGCCTGCCTCGTTCGTCCCGTCCGTCCCGTTCGTCGCGTCGGATCCTTCCTCTCCCGTCAGCTACTCTTCGACTTCCTCGTCGTCCGCGCCCGGCGCGTGTCGCTTGACCCGCTCGACGCCCTCGACACAACCCGAGCGGGAGGCGTACCCCTGCCCGGAGTCGGCGATGACGTTGCCGTTGCGGTGGCGGAGCCGCCAGCGGTGCTTGCCGGCAGCGTCCTCGAACACCTCGAAGGCGGCGCGCTGGACGTCGAGCGCGTCCGCCTCCGGCGCGTACTCCCGCACGCGCTCGACGGCGTCCTCCACGCCCGAGCGGGAGGCGTACCCCTGCCCGGAGTCGGCGATGACGTTGCCGTTGCGGTGGCGGAGCCGCCAGCGGTGCTTGCCGGCAGCGTCCTCGAACACCTCGAAGGCGGCGCCGGTTTCCGGGGCGTCGACCGCCCCGTCGTCGTCGACGTCGACGAGCGGAGCCTCCTCGACGTTGGTCCGGACGCTCTCCAGCCCGTTCCGCGCGTCGCTGCGCCGGAGGTATCCCTGTCCGGAGTCGGCGACGACGTTGCCGTTCTCGTGGAGGAGCCGCCAGCGGTATTCGCCGGCGCGATCGCGGTAGACCTCGAACGCCGCGGGATCGACGTCCAGGTAGTCGCCGGCGGCGACGTGGTCGCGGACGCTGCGCATCGCCCGCCGCGCGTTCGACTTCGAGGCGTACCCCTGTCCGGAGTCGGCGATGACGTTGCCGTTCTCGTGGCGGAGCCGCCAGCGCCACTGACCCTCACTGTCCTCGAACACCTCGAAGGTGGCCGCGCTCTCGAGGTCGGCGTCGGCGGTCGGAACCGCGAGGTCGGGTTCCTCCGCGTCCACCGGGACGGGTTCGCCCTCCTCGGCCTCCGTCTCGACGGCGTCGGCTTCGAGCCGGAGCACCCCCGCCCCGAGCGCGTTCCGCATCACGCTGTGCATCCCCTGCTGACACTTCTGGCGCGAACTGTACCCCTGTGCGGAGTCGGCGATGACGTTGCCGTTGCGGTGGCGGAGCCGCCAGCGGTGCTTGCCGCCGCGGTCCTCGAACAGCTCGAACCGGGCGCTCGAGCTGTACAGCGCCTCGATCTCGGCCTCGCGCGCGCCGAGCTCTTCCTCCCGTTCGGTCAGCTCCTCCTCGCGGGCCGCCAGGTCCCCTTCGAGCTCTTCGATCCGCTCCTCCGACTCCTCGATCCGCGCCTCCGACTCGCCGATCCGCTCCTCCGACTCCTCGAGTTCCTCGCGCTGTCGCCGCGTCGTCTCCGTGAGTACCGCGTGCTCCTCGTACACCGGATCGGTGAAAAGCGGGACGATGGTTCCGGCGAGCCCGATGACGAGCAGCCCCACGGCGTACACGGCGATCACGTCGATCCGTCCGGTCGCCCGCGGCCACCCGCCGGGGAACACCGACAGGAACCACACGATCCCGACCAGGGAGAGTACCCCCCCGACGACGGCGAGCCACATCGCGGTTCGGCGCAGCGGGAACCGGACCACCGCCCCGATCATGATCAGCGGCGGAGCAACCGCCGACAGGGCGTAGCTCACCCCCCGGGCCGTCGTCTGGGCGTCCGTGAACGCGAACACGATCACCCCGAGTATCCCGGCGACAACTCCCACGACGAACAGCCAGTACCCCAGGATCTCGTCGCCCGTTCGCGCCTCGCCGATGTAACTGGTGTACACTGACTCGAGCGTCCCGGCCGGTTGTTGATCCGACATGTGTGGGAAATGAACGCGGGTCCACTTACCTGTAGGGGAGGATTTCCGTCGCGGACGATCGTCCGGACGTCGTCGCGCCTGGCGTGGTTGTGTTGAAACAACACAAGACTATTTGTGGGCCGGATCCGTATCTCCACCCATGGAACCACGGATCGCGGTCCTCGACGCCTCGATCGGCGATACCCCGGCGGCGCGGAACCTAACGCGGGACCTCGACGCCGACGTCGAGGTGTTCGAGATCAGCGAGGGACAGTTCCCGCCGCCGGCGTCGGCGGCCGAGTGGCGGTACGACGGGGTCGTGGTCAGCGGCTCCCAGACCTCGGTGTACGAGGACCGCGGCTGGATCCACCGGGCGACGGAGTGGTTCCGGGGGATCCACGCCGCCGGCGTGCCGTCCCTCGGCATCTGCTGGGGCCACCAGTTCGTCGCCCAGGCGCTGGGCGGCCGGATCGTCGACATGGGGGAGTACGAACTCGGCTACCGGAACGTCGTCCGAGTCGGCGAGGATCCGCTGTTCGAGGGGATCCCCCGGGAGTTCACGGCGTTCGAGACCCACTCGGACCGGGTCGCCGAGCTGCCGGCGGGCGCGGTGACGCTCGCGCGAAACGACGTCGGCGTCCAGGCGTTCCGGATCGGTAGCGCCTACGGCGTCCAGTTCCACCCGGAGTACGACCGCGAGACCGCCGAGTGGGTGACCCGGAACAAGGAGCTTCCCGAGGAACGGATCCAAGCGGTCCTCGACGGGATCACCGACGAGGCGGTCGCGGCGGCGGAGACGGCAAAGCGGACCTTCGACAACTTCGTCTCCATCGCCGACGCTCACCAGCCGGTGAGGGAGCGCTGAGCCGGTGAGGGAGCGCTGAGGCGGCGGCGCTCGATTCCTCGAAAGCGGGGGAGACGCTACACCACGAAGAGCCACGCGAGCACCACCGCGCCGCTCCCGACGACGGCGCTGGCGGCGGCGTGGCTCCGGAGGCGGTCGCGGAACAGGTGCGGGTCGTCGATTCGGTCGGGGACGACCGGGCAGGTTTCGCTCCCGGCGGTACACTCCGGCAGCAGGTCGACCGCGACGTGGAGGAACACCCCGGCGGCGACCCCGAACAGCAGCCCCCGGACGGGGGCCGCCGGCGAGAGCCCGACGATCCCGACCGGCAGCGCGGTGAGACCCACCGCGGCCGCCGGCAACAGCAGGATCAGGACGGATCGACCCCCCTCGGCGAGCCGCCGCGCCGCCGCGTATCCCGCGGGGGCCTTGTGCGAAACCAGCGCGAGGCCGAGCACGGAGGTGAGCGACGGCATCGCGGCGTATATCGCGCCGATTATGACGCCGGCGGCCAGCGCGTGGACGGTGAGTTCGGTCGCGGTGCGGTCCAGGGGGAGCTCCAGGTGTGTCACGCGGTGGCCGAGGGCGTGTCCGACGTAGCCGGCCAGGAACCCCGCCGCGATGCCCAGGCTCCCGAACCGCGGGTGCTGTTCGATCGCCTGCGGGATCAGGAAAAGCGCCGCGCTGGTCACCATGGCGCCGCTGGCGAGGCCGTACCCCCAGACCGGCTCCAGCGGGTGCTCCGCTCGCGCGGACCGGACCCCGAGGGGAGCGCCGATCGCCATCGCCGCGAACGCCGTCCAGGAGATGGCGAACAGCTTCCAGCTGACCCCCGAGAGGGCGCCCGCGACGGTCAAAACGAGGAGGGAGACCCCCCCGACTGCGCCGAGGACGCGACCGTGGTCGACGTCGCTACCGTGGCTGGCGTCGCGTGCGTGATCGGTTTGCGCCTCCGTCACTGGCGTGTTAGCAATTTCATCTCTCGATTTAATAACAGTTGCGGTCGTCCGCCGTCCGGGGGCGCGTTCACCTTGCCGTCGCCGGGGTCTGCAGGCTCGATCGCGGGTTCCGCGTCCTCATCGCTCCGGACTGTAGTTGGGCGCCTCGTCGGTGATCATCACGTCGTGGGGGTGCCCCTCGGTCTGTCCCGCCGCCGAGACGCGGACGAACGCCGCGTCGGACTTGACCTCGGGGATCGTCTCCGCGCCGACGTACCCCATGCCCGAGCGCATCCCGCCGACGAGCTGGTGCAGTTCGGAGGCGAGCGTCCCCTTGTAGGGGGTGGCCGCCTCGACGCCTTCCGGGACGAACTCCTCGTCGTCCTCGGCGTCCTTGAGGTATCGGTCGCCGCCGCCGGACTGCATCGCGCCGACCGACCCCATCCCGCGGTACTGCT
>JAZKTH010000135.1:0-6644 GCA_036625675.1 Haloferacaceae archaeon | reverse complement strand
CCTCGCTGCCGAGCACCCGAACCGAACCCGAATCCGGGATGACGATTCCGAGGACGCACTTGATGAGCGTCGTTTTTCCGGCGCCGTTCGGTCCCAGCAGGCCCACGACCGAGCCGCGGTCGATCGCGAAGCTCACCCCGTCGACTGCGAGGACCGCGTCGTCCCCGCCCCCGAACTGTTTCGACACCCCGTCGACAACGAGTGCTGGATCGCGTCCGGCGTCCGGCTGATCGCCGACGGATCTGGCCTCGGCGCCCGACGGGTCACTCCGGTCGCCGGTCCCCGCCACGGTCTCTCGCCCAGTCGTCCCGGATTCTCCCATCGGAAACGAATACGGGCTGGACGCCGATAAACGACACCCGTGGAATCGCCACCGATCCCCCGATAGCAAACGCGTACTGTTGATATTGTCACGCTCGTGCTGTCGCGACCCGTTCCGTCGGGCGAACTCGCGCCCGGGGGCCGACAGCGGGCGTTCACGTAAGCACGAAGAGTCCGCCGAAGAGTCCGACCGTGACGACGAGGCGACCGAGACTTCCGAGGAACGTCGCTACGGAGAACCGCAGGTAGTCGCGTTCGAGGACGGCGAAGGCGTAAATCGAGATCGTGTCCGGGAAGAACGGGACGGACAGCGCGATCGCGAGCCCTGCGTAGCCGTACCGCTGGGCGATATGAACGGACTTCTTCTCCGACCACTCCATGACGTTCCAGCGGGACCGACGCAGCCAGCGGGTTACGGGTCCTGATCGCTTCACCTCCTGGCCGATGTGGAACGCGAACACGCTCCCGATAGCCTTCCCCGTCGCGCTGACCAGCATGATGCTCCCGAAGTGTGCCCAGGTTGGAAGCCCGAGGTTGAGCGGCGCCGCGAGCACGACCTCGCTGGGGCCGGGGAGAACGAACGCGATCAGAAACGAGTAGACGAAGATGATTCCCATGCCGGGCCACCCTGTCGCCGACTCGACGAGCGCTTCCAGGGCCCCCGCGGCGGCGACGATCGGGATCTCGAGCGGGAAGGTACGAAACGCGACCCCCGCCATCTATCGATAGCCGAGCGCTTCGAGGCGCGCCTGTAACTCCCCGTCGACGGGTTCCTCGTCCGTTCCCTCCGCGCTCCCGTCCTCGTCGCCGGCACTCCCATTCCCGGCACTCCCGGTTGTTTCGCCGCGCCCCTGGAGCGTGGCGACGTGTTCGCGGACTCTCGATCCGAACCGTTCGATCACGCGTTGTTCCTCCCGGCTCGGGTTCCCCGAGAGATCTGACTGTTGAGTGGGATCGGTCGGGCGATGGTACAGTTCGATCCCGCCCGCGTCCACGTTCTCGATGTAGGTCCACTCACGGTCGCGAACGCTCACCAGCAGGTCGCCGTCCGCTAGCGACCGGGGGATGGGTTGAGTGGTCACCTCTTCCCCCCGGACCGTCACCGACACGACCGGCTCGTCGGCCGGGGATTCGTCGCCGTCGAGACTCCCCGCGAGCGACCGTCCCTGCCACTCCTCGGGGGACTCCACTGCAAGCAGATCGGCCACTGTCGGCGGGATCGCGTCGAGCCCCACCTGCGTCCCGACGCGACGGCCGGATTCACCCGGGACATCGACCACCAGCGGAACGCGGATCAGCTCGTCGTACAGCTTCGGGTAGTGGGCGAGGTGACCGTGCTCGAGGAACTCCTCGCCGTGGTCGCCCGCCAGAACGACTGCGGTTTCGTCGCGTACCCCGGCATCCGAAAGCGACTTCAGGACCCGGCCGACGCTCGCGTCCACCTGCCTGACGGCCGCCTGATACAGCGTTCGAAGCTCCGCGAGCGTCCGGTCGTCGACGTCCCAGCCCAGCCCGGTCCGCACGTGGGCGTGCAGCATCCGGTGGGTTCCCAGCCAGTTCGACGACACCTCCCGGATGTACCGCGGCGCGGGGACGTACGGGGTGTGCGCGTCCATGTAGTGAATCCACAGGAAGAACGGCGATTCCGTCCGATCGACGAACGACGTCGCCGCTTGTTCGACGTCGAACATTCGGGAGGTGTCAAGGAACGGTCGATCGTCGGCGTTTCGCTTGAGCCGCGAGAGGATTCGCCGGAAGGGGGAACTCGCCAGCTGGAGCCACGCCTCGACAGTCGGATGCGTCGCGAGGTACCGGCTGTAGATGCTCGACCCCACGCTCGCCACGAACGGCTCGAACTCGTCGAACCCGTCGTCGTATCCCCAATGAGACGTGAGGAACCCGTTTGCGGCGTTGAAACCGGCCGTCGAGACGTCGGCCTCCGACAGCACCGACGCCAGCGTCGGGGACTCGGTCACGCCGACCCGGGAATCGTCGGCGAACGCCGGGCGTGAGGCGAGGATCGACGGAAACGAGAACGGCGTCCAGTTGCCCGTCGCGAAGGCCCGGTCGTACACGGTCCCGTCCTCGGCGAGTCCGTCGATCACCGGCGTGTGCCTGTCCCCGTCGTACGCCCCGATCGCGTCGGCACGGAGGGAGTCAATCGTAACCAGAACGACGTTCGAAACCCCGGTATCAGCGCTCATATTCGAAAGTAGACACCTCCAGCGTGGTCAGCCGGGGGGACGAGCTCATGCGGTCCCCCTCCGGGTGAGAGACCGGTGAACGTGGTTTCCGATGTGAGTACGGCCCCCGAACGTCCTCGCCGAGATGAGAGTCAATGTTGGGTGAGAGTAGTTCATTGGCGATTTTATACTTTCGGAATGCCGGTTCGACCCCCGGTTCCGTCCGAGCCGTGCGCTCGGGGACGACCAGCCGGCCCCCGCCAGCCACGCCGGTCGGAGCCGAACGAGCCGGGCAGAACGGAGAGCACGTCGGGTCGAACCGGCAGTTTCTGAGCTACTCCGGTGATTCGTCCCGCTCCTCGCGAAGGTACGCACCGAGGTATCCACCCAGAGCCCCCAACCCAGCGTTCCAGACGAGGACGACCGGAAAGAACACGAACAGGATAACGAGCAGTTCCGGACCGCCCGGAACGCCGAAGCCACCGCCACCCATCGCTCCGGAGAGCAGGAACCCGAAGAACAGGAAAGCGATCAGCAGAAACGGGAGGAATGCGATCGCGCCGGAGAGCGCGCCGACTTTCGCGCCCGCCGTTCTCGTTTCTTCCTGGAGGTAGCCGGCGACGCCGCCGCCGAGCACGGGCGACACTCCGGTGAACGAGAGGACGATCGTTACGATAGCGCCGATGACGGCGTTCACGATGGTGTCTCCGTTTCCCATGTGACTGGCGACGCGGGAAACATGAAAGAAAGTACGGGTTGTGGCCGTACACTCCCCGGACGACAGGAGTCGGCGTGGACCGGAGACGACCGCCCGACGAGTCGGCGTGGACCGGAGACGACCGCCCGACGAGTCGGCGTGGACCGGAGACGACCGCCCGACGAGTCGGCGTGGACTCGACGACCGCCCAGTAACTCGACGACCGCCCAGTACGTTCATCACCTGCCCGTGGAAAAGGGGACGCATGGCCAGTGCGGCCGGCCCCCTCGTCGAACCTCGAGTGCTCGCCCACGCGAAGCGTGAACTGTTCCCGGACGACGCCGACGGCTCCGGCTATGCGGTCTCGGACACCCAGTTCGCCACCGATCGGTGGCTCGACGACCGGCGGATCGACCCGGAAATCGGCGAGACACTCGCTCCGTTCAACCACGTCAGGGTGGGAGGCGGGTATCCCGACCTGGTCGGAGTCGGTCACCTCGAGGAGGAACTGCTCGCGGTCGATCGGATCGGGGAGGAACCGCCGCTCGTGGCGATCGAGGCCAAGGGGTACTCCGCCGACGGATCGGTCGACGTAGAACGCGGAATCGTCCAGGCGTACGACCGGCTCCACGAGGCGAACGCGGCCTATCTCACCGCCCCGGCCTCCGCGATCACACAGTCGGCCAGAACGCTCGCCCGGGAGCTGAACGTCGGCGTGCTCGGCGTCGAAAGCGGCGGAACGGTGACGCCTCTCGAGGTCCCGCGTGCGGTCGGAAACCGGACGACCACCGAGACGACCGCCATCCGGTTCCAGGCGAGCGCACAGGGGGTCGCAAACAAATCCTTCGGGCTCAATCACCCGAAGAACTACCTGGCGTACCCGCTCGCCGTCTACCACCCACACGACACGGGGACGGTGGTGAGGAGGCGAGTCGTCGGCGCGGTCGAGGACGCGAGACGGGGTGCCTCCTTCCTCGGGCTCGTGAACCGTCTCCCCAGAGGGGCCCAGCTCACGCCGATGGGGCGGGAGGTTGTCCGGTTCGCGCGGCGGGAGTACGGGTCCGTCGACGCCGCGCTCGAGCAGTTCGGGGAGTGGAAGGGATCGCGGAAACGGTTCTGCGAGATCGCACCGAAGTGGGGGCTCCTCGCACGGCGGGTCGTCTGGGCGTATCCGGCGACGAAACTGCTCGTCGAGGAACTCCAGCACATGCACGAGGACGGGATACAGTCGCCGAGGCTGATCGAACTGGTCCAGTATCTCCACGAGCTACACCCCGCGTTCGCCGTGGAGCTGTTCCTCAGGGGAACAGAAGAGGCCAGAGCGGAAGCCCTTGGCCCGGACGGGGAACTCCGACCCGAACCGCTCGCCGACGGAGATATGTACCACTCCCCGACGGTGTTCCAGCTGAAGGCGATCCTGTTTCACGCCGGGGCTCTCACCGAACGCGGGGCCGAACCGTCGAATCTCGATCCCGAGGCCGACGTCTGGAAGTTGCGGACGCCGGTTTGAGCCTCACGTCGGCGGATCGACGAGGGGAACGTGATGGAGGGGGAACGAGTCCGTGGGAAGGGACTGCTCCGACTGGCCGTCGAACGCCTCCTCGAACGCCCGGGCCGAGACGGCCTCGAGCACGTCGGACGGGAGACCCGACGCCGCGGAACCGCCTCCCGCGCCGGACGGGAGGAGATGGGTTGCCAGCCGGTCCGCGTAATCCACCCGGTACGCCCGAGGGATCCCGTCCGGGGACGCGATTCGGCCCCCGGTCACCGCCTCCCGGACGTCGGCTGCGGCGCTCGCGAGCGTGCAATGTGCAGCAATACCGGCGGTCAGGAACTCCCTCGCCGTCGCGACCGGATTCCCGACCGAGGGGATCGTCGAGAGAAACTCCGCCGCGGCGGACCCGTCGACGTCGACCGCCTCCTCTAGCCAGTGGGCGATCCTGTCCGCGTGTGCCGACGCACCGACTTCGGAGTCCGAGAGGAATCTGGTCGCGAGCTCGACCTCCTCGGTGGCGATCCGGTGGAACGCGTCGCCGACGACGACGGTGTCCGCCCCGGCGTCGAGGACGGCGGTGGCTTTCTCCCTGGAATCGATCCCGCCCCCGTACCACAGCCGCGACCACGACAGGCCGGAATCGACCGCGTCGAGGAGATCGGCCGCCTCGGTCCCCCCGTAGGTTCCGGAGTACTCGACGTAGAGGATCTCGCTCCCGAGGTATCGCTCGGCCGCCATCGCCCGTTCGCGGGCTTGCCGGGGAGAGAGCACGTCGGACTGGTCGACTCCGGCCTCGCGGGCGGCGGCGCTGTCGGGATTCTGGATGATGTAGGCCTCGAACGGGGACGAGAAGAGCATCCATCGCGTGAGGAACTCGCAGAGTCGATCCCCGTACCTGTCGACCACCGCTCGAGGGAGGGCTCGGTCGATGGCAGCGGGAGTCATCTCTTCGCGAATGAACCGGGTTCCGGTTCCCAGGGTTCCGACGAACGCCTCGTGGTCCCCGTTGAGCACCTGGGGAATCGCGAGGAACGTCGAAGCCGACAGCGTCTCGCGGGTCACGTGCGTCGCGGCACTGGGCTCGTGGAACGCTGGCGTGGACACCGCCGACAGCAGTCGAAACGTCTCGATCGAGTTTGTCTCGGTCACGTCGGCGGATCCCCCGACCGAGATACCGTCGGTCCGCGAGAGGTATCGCGGATACGCCAGCGGGAGTTTTTTCGCGTCCTCCGGGTCGATTTTCGTCACGTGCACCCAGTCGCCCGGAACCGGGTTCGTGTCGACCGAAAGCAAGGTCCGGCCTGCGAGGGTGGCGGCCGCCCCGAGCCGTCCGACCCCCCTCGCGATCCGGTCGAGTACCGTCATCCTCTGTAGGTGCCCGGCGTGGTCGAATAAGCGCTGCGTTTGCGACCCTCCGGTCGCCGGGACCACCTGAGGGTTCCGGGCTAGACGCACACACCATAGCGTTTCGACACGATTATACGTCGAGCAACGAACGTCCCGATATAGTCGATGCCGGATCCCTCCCGTCTCCGCGATAGTACGCAAATCGTCCTCCCGTGTTCGACTCTGGACGGGATGGTGGAAAACATCGAGGGTCGATTCGCGGTTACCGTGTTCCAGGAGTCAGACAACTGCCGAATCATCGGCAGTCCGGTCGAGATCAAGGCCGTCGGGGAGTATCTGGCACGTCAGGGCGTCAAGGTGAGATGAAAACTCCCCGAGAACCCTTCCGTAACAATCATAAACCAGTGCATCGCTACATCTCGCCATGGATCGGCGACGATTTTTGACGACAGTGACAGCGGGCACAGCGACAGCCGTCGCCGGCTGTCTGGGGGGAGAAAGCGACGAAGGGTTCGACGTGGGGATGGTTTACGCCACGGGCGGTCTCGGCGACCAGTCCTTCAACGACATGGCCCACGAAGGGATACAGCAGGCCGAGTCG
>JAZKTH010000005.1:0-30277 GCA_036625675.1 Haloferacaceae archaeon | reverse complement strand
CGAGCACGCGGGTCACCCGACGAGCACGTGAGTCACCCGATCAGCACGTGGGTCACGACCACCAGCGCAAGCGTGCCGAGCAGATACGTCCGGAGCGTGAACTCGACCGCGCTCACGAGGTCGAGCCCCCACAGCGCGACGTAGACGAAAACGGCCGACAGGATCACGTTCATGACGAACTGCACCCGCGGATCTCCCTTCGACGCCATCGATTCAATCCTCTCTTCCTCCGGTCTTAAACCTCCCCCCGGACCCGACGCCCAAAAAAAGTCGGTGCAGTCAAGGAGGGGATGGTCGTACTCCCGGACGTGCACAGTTCCGAACCGATGGAGACACGGGACGGATCCGTACCCACAGGAGTAACCACGTCATGAACGTCATCGAGGAAGGAAACGGCGAACTGATCGGCTGGGAGCATCCCGACGACGCCAGGGAGTGGAACGCGACCCGGAAGTCCCGGGCCTTCGAGGACAAGCGGACCAGCGCCGCCGGGGCGGTCGAGGCGTACGTCGACGACGGCGACCTGCTCGCCGGCGGCGGGTTCGGCCACGTCCGGATCTCGACGCCGATACTCCACGAGATCATCCGGCAGGACGTCACCGATCTCGTGATCTCGGGCAAGACCGCGGTGTTCGACCTCGACCTGCTGATTGGGGCCGGACAGGTCTCCGGGGTCGAAGCCGCCTACTCCTTCGGCCACGAGACCCGGGGCCTGGCTCCCGCGTCCCGCCGGAAGGTGGAAAGCGGCGAGGTCGAGGTGCTCGCGGAGGCCAGCAACGGGGCGTTGCAGTGGCGCTTCCTCGCCGCCAGCATGGGACTCCCCTTCGTCCCCGCCCGGATCATGTCCGGAACGGACACCTTCGAGAAGAGTTCCGCCAAGGTCGTCGAGGACCCGTGGACCGGCGAACCCGTGACGCTGTTGCCAGCGTGTTATCCCGACGTCGCGGCGATCCACGTCCCGAAGGCGGACAAGTACGGCAACGCTATCATCGACGGCATCGCCGTCGAGGACCCCCAGCTGGCGGCCGCCGCGAAGCGGCTGATCGTCACCGCCGAGGAGATCGTCGACACCGAGGAGATCCGGTCCGAACCCGACGCGACGGACATCCCGTTCTTCCTGGTCGACGCCGTCGTGGAGGCTCCCTACGGGAGCCATCCCGGGGAGATGCCCTACCAGTACTACTTCGACGAGGAACACATCGCCGAGTGGATCGAACTCTCGGAGACCGAGGAGGGCGCTCGGGAGTACGTCGAGCGATACATCACGGACACCGAGGACTTCGAGGAGTACCTCGAGACGGTCGGGGGCGCGGAGAAGCTCGCCGAACTCGAGTCGATCGAGCGCTACGAGACCGAGGCGGAGTACCCCTGGGCGAACGGAGCGTGAAACCATGACCGACGAACCCGAGTACACGGACACGGAACTGCTGACGACGGTCGCATCGAAGATCCTCGAGGACGAAAGCACCGTGATGGTCGGCACGGGGATGCCGATGCTGGCGGCGATGCTGGCCCAGCGAACGCACGCACCCGACGTCACGCTCGTCTACGAGGCGGGCGGGATCGGCGCGGACGCGCCTGCCCTGCCCGTCTCGGTCGGCGACGAGCGCACCTTCCACCGGGCGCTGACGGCGGCCGGGATGCACGAGGTGATGTCGTACGGACAGGCGGGGCTGATCGACTACGGCTTCCTCGGCGGGGCACAGATCGACAGGTACGGCAACCTGAACTCGACGGTCATCGGCGACTGGGAGTCGCCCACCGTCAGGTTCCCCGGCAGCGGCGGCGCGAACGACATAGGGTCGTGGGCGAACGAGACCATCGTCGCGATGCGGCAGCGCGAGCAGTCGTTCGTCGAGGAGCTCGACTTCCGGACCACGCCGGGCTATCTGGAGGGACCGGGATCGCGGGAGGAGGCTGGACTCCCCCGAGACACCGGCCCGACCCGGGTGATAACCCAGCTTGGCGTCTATCGGTTCGACGAGGACTCCCGCGAGATGACCCTCGACGCGCTCCACCCGGGCGTCGAACTCGAAGAGATCAACGGGAACAGCAGCTTCGAGATCCACGTCCCCGACGACTACGACCGCAGCCCGGAGCCCACCGAGGAGGAACTCAGGTTACTCCGGGAGGAGATCGACCCGCGCGGGATCATTCGCTGACGACCGTTCTCCCCCGGGTGCTTCCCCCGCCGCGTTCGCTCGTGCCTGCGCCGTTCGCGCCGGCCGGGCGTACCGGCGAGTGATAATGCTTGTTGTAGACGGTTACCGGTCGACCGCCACGCCCTCGGGCGGTCGACACGGTAACTTCCTACAACAAACATTATGAGAACGTGCACGAACGATTCTCTATGGAGACCAGACGCGACCGCCTCCGGACGGGGGCCGTCGCGATCGCCGGCGCCGGCCTCGCTGGACTCCGCGATCGACCCCCCGATCAGATGAACGCCAGCGGCAGCATCAACAGGACGCCGGCGACGATCCCGCCGACGAGTTCCGGCTTCCCGCCGGAGGGTAGCCCCTCGCCCAGTTCCAGCGCCTCCGGGAGAAACTCGGTGAGCACGAGGTAGATCATCGCGCCGGCGGCGAACCCGAACCCGAACGGCAGGAACTCCCGGGCGATCCGGACGAACGCGAACGCGATCACCGCCCCGATCGGCTGCGGGAGGCTCGAGAAGACGGCCCACCACACCATCCGGGGTTCGGAGACGCCCATCGCCCGGAGCGGAATCGAAATCGCGGTGCCCTCCGGAACGTTGTGAATCGAGATCGCGACGGTCATGAAGACCGCGAGCAGGGGAACGGTGACGCCCAGGATCGGGACGCCCCCCTCCAGGCCGATGTCCGCGAAGGAGACGCCGACGGCGATCCCCTCCGGGAAGCTGTGGACGGTCAGGATGCCGAGGATCAACACCAGCTTCTTGAAGTCCGCCTCCTCGTACTCGCGGGGATCCACGTCGGCGTCCACGATGATCTCGTGTGCGACCACGACGAGCAGGACGCCGGCGGCCATTCCGGCGGCGATCTCGGCCGGCGTTCCCTCGGCCAGGCCCTCCTCCACGAGGCCGAACACCGACGCCGCGAGCATGATCCCCGAAGAGAAGCCCCACAGCATTACGTTCCGGCTGTCGCTGATCGAGTCGAAGAAGAAAAACGGCAGCGCGCCGAGTCCGGTGGCCAGCGCGGTGACGAACCCGCCCACGAACACCACCACGAGATTCTCCAGCAGCGCCATCTCCGTGTCGAAACGACGGGCCCCCCGTATATATCAGCGGTGAAACCCGACGGTTCCGTCGGGAGCGTCGCGCCGGAGGCGCGGCCGTCGAACCCCCCGATCGCGCCCAATTTTGCCGGCGTTCGTGACACCGGCAGGTCCTGACCCGGACTCGATGGTTTAGGAGGGGTGGCGCCGTATCCGGGGGTATGTCAGACGACTACCGGTTCGACACCCGAAGCGTTCACGACGGCGGCGACCCCGATCCCGCGACCAACGCGCGGGCGCCGCCGATTCACCAGACCACCTCCTACGTCTTCGATGACGCCGACCACGCCGCCAGTCTGTTCGCCCTCGAGGAGGAGGGATACATCTACAGCCGGCTGTTGAACCCGACGGTCGCCCGGCTGGGCGAGCGCCTCGCGTCGCTGGAGGGGGCCGTCGGCGCGGTGCCGACCGCCTCCGGCATGGCCGCGCTGGATCTGGCGACGTTCCTGCTCGCCGAGTCGGGGGACAACGTCGTCACCGCCTCGTCGCTGTACGGCGGGACGTACACGTACTTCACGCACTCGGTGGAACGGCGGGGGATCGAGGCCAAGTTCGTCGACACGCTCGATTACGAGGCGTACGAGGAGGCGATCGACGACGACACCGCCTACGTCCACTGCGAGACGATCGGCAACCCGGCGCTCGTCACGCCGGACCTGGGGCGGCTGGCCGACCTCGCCCACGAGAACGGCGTCCCGCTGTTCGTCGACAACACGTTCGCGACGCCGGTGCAGTGTCGCCCGCTCGAGCACGGCGCGGATCTGGTCTGGGAGTCGACGACCAAGTGGATCCACGGCGCGGGATCGACGATCGGCGGGGCGCTCGTCGACGGCGGTTCGTTCCCGTGGGCGGAGTACGCGGACGATTACCCGGAGCTCGGGGCGGAGAACCCGGCGTACCACGGCGTCAACTTCGCCGAGCGGTTCGGCGACGCCGCCCTGACCTACGCCGCGATCGCCCGGGGGCTCCGCGACCTGGGCAGTGCCCAGTCGCCGTTCGACGCGTGGGTGACCCTCCAGAAGCTCGAGACGCTCCCGCTGCGGATCGAGCGACACGTCGAGAACGCGAACGCCGTCGCGGAGTTCCTGGCGGACCACCCGGCGGTGTCGTGGGTGACCTACCCCGGGCTGCCGGACCACGAAACCCACGAGGAGGCGACCGAGTACCTGGACGGCTACGGCAGCATGATCGCGTTCGGACTGGAGGCCGGCTACGAGGCGGCCCGCGCCACCGTCGAGTCGACCGAGCTCGCCTCGCTGCTGGCGAACGTCGGCGACGCCAAGACGCTCGTGATCCACCCCGCGAGCACCACCCACCAGCAGCTGACCGACGAGGAGTTGCTGGCCGCGGGCGTCACCGACGACATGGTGCGGCTGTCAGTGGGGATCGAGGACCCCCAGGACATCATCGAGGATCTCGACGCGGCGATCGCGGCGGCGACGTCGTAGCGCCCCCGGCGAGTCGACCCGGACGTGATGGCCCCGCTGGATCGACCCGGACCTGACGGCCCCGCTGGATCGACTCAGATCCCGTGCGCGCGACCCCTGGCCGCCGCCCGCATCGCCCCGGCGGCGAACCCCGCGACCCGGATCGGCTCCGGAACGCCGTCGGCGTGGGTCGACGCGCGGACGATCTCCACGGCGCGGTCGAGATCACACCCGACCGCGCGGACGAACAGTCGGTCCTCGCCCACGTCGACCGGATCTCTCGGCGGCAGCGACCGGTAGATCCCGAGGCGCTCTTCCAGCGCCTCCCCCGAGAAGTGTTCCCGAAGCGCCGACTCTAGCCCGGGGCTCGACTCGAAGGAGACGGAAATCACCGGCCGATCGGCTGCCGCCTGGATCTCCTCGAGGTCGAACAGGTTGAACCACGCGGGCGCGATACCGGAAAGCAGGATCGCCCGGCAGTCCTCGCGGTCGAGCCGGTCGAAAAGCGCGCACGCCGCGTCGGTCGCGTCCAATCCGCCGACCCTGCAGGTGGCGACGGCGAACCCGTCGACGACGCGGTCCGCCCGAACCAGCGGTCCGGCGAGGTAGCTCCGTGCGGAACCGTCGGATGCGGCCACGCCCAGTACTCGCGCGCCGGATTTCACTCGCCTTTGATTTCCTGGAGCCGGTCGAGGAGTTCGTCGTTGGACGCTTCGAACTCGAACTCGACGCTCCCCTCGTGGTCGTTTTCGGAGGTCTGTACGCCGTCGGAGTCCTCGAAGTCAGCGTCGAGTTCCTGGTTCTCCTGTTCGGATTCGTCGTAGCTCCCGAAGCCCATACAGTACACGATAGCCCGCCCGTACAGAAAAATCTCCCGCCCGTTGACTTTTCCCCGTCCGCGTCCCTCGGTCCGGTATGGAACCGATCGCCGTCACTGCCGGCGCGGACCGCTTCACCTGCAACGCCTACCTCCTGACCGACGGGACGAGGACGCTCGTCGACGCCGGTACCGTCCCCGGCGTCGAGGAGGTCGTCGCCGACCACGTCGACGACCTCGACCGGGTGGTGCTCACCCACCAGCACGGCGACCACGTCGCCGAACTCGACGCCGTCCTCGACCGGTTCGACGCCGACTGCTACGCCTACGCAGATCACCCCCGGCGGACCCACGCGATCGCCGACGGCGACGAGATCCAGGTCGGACCCGGGACCGCCGAGGTGGCGTACACGCCCGGACACGCCGACGACCACGTCTCGCTACTGACCGACACCGCGCTCTTCAGCGGCGACGTCGTCGTCTACAACGACGGCGCCTTCGACGACGGCTCGTTCGGCCGGACCGACATGGCCGGCCAGTCGCGCGAGCGGCTGATCGAGAGCCTGGAGACGCTTCTCGACCGACTTCCCGACTCCGTGACGGCGATGTACGCCGGCCACGGCGACCCGTTCGAGGCCCGCGAGGGTGGCGACTCCGTCCGCGACGTGATCCGGCGGGCGTTGCGCCGCGCCGAGCGGCGCGAGCCGAAGTATCCCGAGGAGTGACAGGAGTGATACGTTCACAGGGTGGGACGGCTGGGGACGCCACGAGCCGCAGCCTTTTGTTCGACCCCCGGCTACCACCGGACGTGACCGACACCTACCGGACGGTCGCCGGGGAAGCGAGCGCGGCCTTCGAGATCCAGGGGTCGGAGTTCGTCGGGTACGTGTCGCCGGCGGACTCCGTCGCGGAGGCGGAGGCGTTCGTCGAGCGGATCGAGGACCGACACGCCGACGCGACCCACAACGTGCCCGCCTACCGGGTCCCGGCGGGGGAGGCGTCCGCGGATCGGCCGGGCGAGGTGATGCTGCGCGAGTACTCCAGCGACGACGGCGAGCCGACCGGTTCGGCCGGGAAGCCGGCGCTGAACGTGCTCCAGGGGGGAGACGTCCGGAACGTCGTCGCGGTCGTGACCAGGTACTACGGCGGCACCAACCTCGGCGTCGGCGGGCTCGCGCGGGCGTACTCTCGGGGGGTGAAGGAGGCGCTGGAGGCGGCCGGCGTCGTGGAGGAGCGCCCCCACCGGCGGCTGGCCGTCGCGGCCGAGTACGACGACTCGGGCACGGTCCGCGGCATCCTCGAGTCGGCCGGCGTGGAGTTCGAGGCAGACTACGGCGAGACGGTCGCGTTCGAGGTGCGCGTTCCGGTCGCCGAGGCGTCCGGTCTCGAGGAGCGGCTCAACGACGCCACGAGCGGGCGAGTGGAGATCGAGTAGCCCCGTGCGGGTCCCCCGTCACGCCCCGACGCGGGAGGCCAGCACCTCGCGCACCGTCAGGCCGCGCTCGACGACGTCGCGCCGGTACTGCATGTAGACCGCGCCCAGCGGCGGCTGGAGTACGTACGCCAGCGCGATCGGCAACACCGCCGACGCCGGTGGGAACCCCGGTGCGGCGGCGATCGCGATCGCGATCGAGAGGTTCCGCATGCTCGTCGCGTACACGAGCGCCACCTCGCCCGGATCGTCCAGCAGGAGTCGCCCCACCGCCGACCCGGCTCCCAGAACGAGGGCGTAAAAAAGCACGAGCGGGACGACCACCAGCCCCGAGGCGACCGGGTCCGCGAGGATCTCTCCCGACCGCATCGCCATCGCGATGACGACGATGAGCACGACCCCGAACGAGCTGAGCCCCCCGAACGTGGGTTTGAGTGCCTCGAACCGCGATTGCCCGTAGCGCCGGAGGAGATACCGGCGCGTCAGGTTCCCCGCGACCATGGGGATCGCGACGATCAGCGCGAGCTGGCGGTACAGCGCGGCGGGATCGAACCCGACCCCCTGCTCCAGCAGGGCCGACAGGTACAGCGGCAAAAGCACCACCGCCGCGAGGAGGTTCACCGCCATCGCGACGAGCGCCCCCTCCAGGTCGCCCCCTGCCAGTCCGGTCCAGGCCGCCGTCATCCCCGAGGTGGGTATCAGCGCGATGAAGTACAGCCCGACGGCGTACTCCGGGGTCCCCCCGAAGAACAGCCGCGCGAGCCCCACCGCGATCACTGGCGCGAACCCGAAGTTGAGCAGCAGACTCGCGAGGACGACCCGAGCGTGGCGCCGAACGTTGAGCACCTCCTGCAGGTCGATGTTGATCATCATCGGGTAGATCATGAGGAAAAGCACCGGCAGCACCGCCGACTGCAGCGCCGCCTTCGTCCCGGGGCCGACAACCTGGCCGACGACCAGACCGGCGAAAAGCGACGCGACCACGACCCTGATCAGGTTCTCCTTGATCGACCTGAACAGTCCGACACTCATCGACGATCGTTCCCCTCTCCGAGCGGTTCGATAGCCGGCGACGATTCCCTTCCGCTGGACTCTGTCGGAGCCGTCCGGAACCGCGAAACGTCTCGTCCGGCCCGACACCTCGGCACCCGATTCGCCATGCGAGCAGTATTTCTTAATATATTCAAAAGCGTTCCGATACAGACGGAGGGAATCGATATCCCAACCCCCCGAATAGCCGCTCCCGACGGTGTGTGCGCTGTATTTTTTTGAGATTTATATCAGTTTAAAAAGATAGAATCCTCAATAGTATTGTATTATAAATGAATATACCCGTCCTCCTCCGGGTGCTCCCGTGGCTCGCCGTTCTCCAGCAGCACTTTCACTTCCAGTCGTCGGGTAGCCGACCGCCCATCCGCAGCTCCTGCAGGTACCCCTCGTCCATCCGCTCGCGGATCCGCTGTGAGGTCGTGGCCGTGGGTTCGACCCCGTCGCTCGCCAGGCGGTAGACCGCCTCGGCCACGAGCGTCGTCACCTCCGAGAGGTCCCGCGGGTCCAGCTTGTCGAGCGTGTCGGCGTGGGTGTGTCCCCACCCGCGACCGGATCGTTCGGAGGTCGTGGACGCCATCACCGCCGGGATTCCCTCCTGGACGAACGCCCACTGGTCGCCGTGCGGGGAGATCGTCCGGTCGGTCGACAGCGGCGCGTCGTACTCGTCGGTGACGGCTTCGAAGACCTCGCCGATCGTCTCGAAACCGTTGGTGCCGACCCGGAGGTTCCGGGAGTTGCACGCGCCGTCGAGGTTGACGACGCACTTGACGTCCTCCTTCGGCGTCGTCTCCGCGCAGTGGTACGCGCCCCACAGCCCGATCTCCTCGGAGCCGAACGTCACCAGCCTCACCCGGGCGTCGAGGTCGTCCGCCACGCCCGCGAGGAGCCGTCCGACCTCCGCGACCGCCGCACACCCGGCGGCGTTGTCGTTGGCGCCGTCGCTTATGTCGTGGCCGTCCACGTGCGCGGTGACCAGCACCTCGCGATCCGCCTCGGCCGGGCCGACGGTCGCGTGGACGTTCCGGGAGGTCGCGGGTTCGTTCCGGCAGTCCACCTCGAGTTCGACCCTCGGCTCCGCCCCGTCCCCGCCCTCGGCCGCCAGCCTGGCGAGGCGCTGGCCCACCTCCGCGGAGACGCCGACCGCGGGGATCGGCCCGGGGCGCTCGTGGTAGCCGATCTCGCCGGTCGGCGGCAACGCGCCCTCGATGTGGTTCCGGAACAGGAACCCGGCCGCCCCGGCGTCGGCGGCGTTGACGTACTTCTCCATCCGGTGGATCCACCGGTCGGCCGAGGGGGGAGTTTCGCTGGACGCGAGCACGATCGCGCCCTCCAGTTCCTCCCCCGCCTCCTCGAAGTCGTCGTACGAGCCCGCGTCGACGTCGACCAGCGGCCCCGAGACGGCCCCCGGTGGGGTGCCCGGCAGCGCGATCACCTCGTGGCTGTCGGCGTGGGTCCGCTCGAGGGGGCCGGTGAGACGGAGGCGCGAGTCGCCCCGCCACCACCCCGGAACGTCGAACTCGACGATCTCGGGGTCGTCGAGTCCCGCCGCCTCGAACGCCTCTCGAACGCGTTCGGCGCCGCGTCTCTCCCCCTCCTGTCCGGCCATCCGGTTGCCGACGTCCGCGAGATCGGTGAGGAGCTCCCACGCGAACGAACTGGTCCGTGCCTCGCCCACGACCCCCGGCGGGAGTTCGGTCATACGCACCCTGAGGGCCCGCCCCCCTTCACGTTAGGGATCGAGGTAGGGCGGGCCCGAACGCGGCACTTTTTATCGGGTGGCGCCGAACGTCGGCACGTGAGCGACCCGCTCCCGGTCGGCTGCTCGGCCCTGGACGACCTTCTCGGCGGTGGCCTCGAGCGCGGCACGGTCACGCAGGTGTACGGGCCGCCGGCCGCCGGGAAGACGAACGTCGCCCTCTCGGCGGCCGTGGAGGCCGCCGTCGACGGCGGCCGGGTGTGTTATCTCGACACCGAGGGACTCTCCATCGACCGGTTCCGCCAGCTCGTCGAGGGCCGGCTCGACTCCCCCGACGTCGAGGGGACGGTCGAGGAGGTCGCCGGCCGGCTCGTCATCTCCGACGCCCACGACTTCGAGGAGCAGGCACAGGCCGTTCGCGACGTCGAGGACCTCGCCCCGAACCTGGAGCTGGTGGTCCTCGACAGCGCGACCGGCTTCTACCGGCTCGAACGAACCCTCGAGAGCGACGACGAGGCCGGCGAGTCGCTCCGGGCGGTCGCCCGCCAGGTGACTCATCTCCTGTCGCTGGCGCGCAAACACGACCTCGCGGTCGTGGTCACCAACCAGGTGTTCACCGATCCCGACAGCGACCGCGCCAGGCCGCTGGGCGGACACACGCTCGATCACTGGACCGGCGTCATCCTCCGGCTCGACCGGTTTCGCGGCGGAAACCGCCGGGCGACCCTGGAGAAACACCGGTCGAAGGCCGCCGGCGAGTCGACGACGTTCCGGATCACCGGCACGGGGCTCGCGAGCGACGACGGCGTGTAACCCGATTGCACTCCCGGCGAACCGGTATTTCCCCGCCCCACCGACCGTGAGGGGAGGCACCCCAATGACAGACCCCCCTGACCGTGGCCCGCCCCACGGGAGGTGACTTCGGCATGGCAGTCACCCGTCGGGACGTGCTCGAACGGCTCGCCGCCGAAAGCGACGCCGGAGCCGAACGCACGACTACCGTCTGGGCGCTCGCGGCGGGGTTCGACGCCGGCGAGGAGACGGTCGCCGCGCACCTGCGCGAACTGGAGGCGTGCGCGCTGGCCCGGACCTTCCCGGACGGGCGGGTCCGGATCACGATCACGGGCGAGGAACTGCTGGCGCTCGACGTCGACGACGTGGTGATCGTCCCCTCCCGGGAGGACTGTTCCGGGCGCTGAATCGCTTCCGGTGGAAACTACTTATTACCTCCTCTCGGAATGATACCAATGCACGAGGAACAACTGAATGTCCGAAACGAACACCCATAACACGGAGGGCGTCGAGGACGACCGGGATTCCGTCCGGTACGATCCGACGTCGAGCCGGTACGACGTCTTCGAGTGCGTCGACTGCGACAACGTCATCCTCACCCTGGGCCGGGACGACCCCCCGATGTCCTGCCACGGTCAGGACATGCAGCGCGTGACCGACGTCGAGATGAGCGTGAACCCTCCCGACGTCAGGCAGGTCCTGCTCGACGCCTTCGGGTTGCCGAAGGCGGGGCTGGACATCTGCCTGTGCGTGATCGGCGAGGGGCCCCTTTCGGCGAACGAGGTGGCCGAGACGCTGGGCTACGACCGGAGCACGATCACGCGTTACCTGAACGAACTGGTGGATCTGGGGCTGCTCCGCCGGACGCAGCTCAACCGCGAGGAGGGCGGGGTCGTGAACGTCTACCACTCGGTCGACCTGGAGCGGATGCGCCGCGAGACGCTGATCGGCTTCTACGTGTGGGCCGGAGAGGCGGCGACGCTGATCGAGGACGCGAACCTGACGAAGCAGGACTACCTGGCGGAGAATCCCGATCGGTCACTGCCGGACGTCTTCTGGGAGTCCTTCTCCGGTCACGACGACGGCGACGACGGCGACGACGGCGACGACCGCGACTGACTGCACGACTTCAGGAACTCGTTCGCCCGCCGTTCGCCGAGCTCCATCAGCTCCCGGACGAACGCCGGGCTCCGGTCGACTTTCGTCGAGCAGTGGTACGCCCGCCCCATCGAAATCCGCCGGACGGTCGTCCTCGTGAACTTCTCCTCCGGGAGATAGCCCTCCTCGATCCACTCGTTGACCCGTTCGACCACCCGGAGTTCCTGGTTCAGGGAGATGTTGCCCGAGAGTTCGTTTCGCCGGTCGGCGATCTCCTCCAGCGTGGTGGGCTCGCCCTCCCGTTCCTGCGGGTTGATCTGGATCACCCACAGTTCCTCGGGCTTTCGATCGGCGTCCACGGTCAGCAGGTCGTCGATGGGCGGGTTCTGCGAGAACAGCCCGTCCCAGTGGTAGTGGCCGTGGATCTCGACGGCCGGAAAGAGATTCGGGACGGCGCTGGAAGCGAGGATCGCCTTCGGCGTCACCCCCTCGTTGGTGAACGTCTCGAAGACGCCGGCGTTGACGTCCACCGTTCCGACGACGAGTTCGGGCTCCTCGCGCCCGCAGAGGTCGGGTATCGCCTCGAAGTCGATGTGGCGCTCGAGGATGCGCTCGATTCGTCGCTGCCCGAGCCGGGAGCCGGGCGTCAGGTACGGGCTGACCCGGGGAAAGGGGACGCCGCTGCTCTCGATTCGGGAGAGGCCGACGACCCAGTCGTTGAGCAGCCGGTCGGTTGCGGCGTCGGCAGTGAGGTCCTCCCAGAGGGCGTCGAGCAGTTCGATCGCGCGGTCCTCGTCGGCGGTGACGAGCCCGTACCACGCCGCGAGCGCGTTGAACGCGCCGCCGGAGGTGCCGCTGATTCCGACCAGTTCGTACCGATCGCCCCACTCGCGCAGCAGGCGTTTCAACACCCCCGCGGTGAACGCCGTGTGACTCCCGCCCCCCTGGCACGCGATCGCGACCGGCGTCGGTTCCTCGTCGTCGGCGGCGGAGTCAGCGCCGGCGCTCTCGGCGGCGGAATCGAAACCGGAAGCGGGAGCTGGATCACTCATAGGTCGTGGTGTAGCCGCCGTCCCAGAGCAGGTCGCCGCCGTTGAGATGCTTCCCGTGCCGCGAGAAGCCGAAGACGAAGAGGTTCGCCACCTCGGCGGGCGTCATCAGCTCCTTCGTCCGCGCCTGCCCGAGCATCACGTTCTCGATCACCTCCCGCTCGGAGATCTCCCGCTCACTGGCGGTGTCGGCGATCTGGTTCACCATCAGTGGGGTCAACACGTAGCCGACGCTCACCGAGAACCCCCGGAGTGTTCCCTCCCCCTCGGCGGCGATCGCCCTGGTCAGCCCGTGGAGGCCGTGTTTCGCGGTGACGTACGCCGGCTTGTCCCTGGTCGCGTAGTGCCCGTGGACCGAGGACATGTTGCCGATGGCGCCGACGCCGTCGTCGGTCTCCCGGACGTGTGGCATCGCGTGCTTCGCGAGCAGGAACGGCGCGCGCAACATGAGATCCAGCATGAGGTCGTACCGCTCCATGGGGAACTCCGGGATCGAGGCGACGTGTTGTATCCCCGCAATGTTGGCGACGTACCGGAGGTCGCCCGCCCCGGCCGCGGCCCCGATCGTCGCCTCGACGTCGGCGTCGTCGGTGAGGTCGGCTGTCACGGGGCGAACCTCGCCCGTGGCGCCGATCTCGCCGGCGACGTCGGCCGCGATCCCGGTCGTCTGCTGGAGTCCCTCCTCGTCGACGTCGGCCCCGACGACCGTGAGGCCGTTCGCGGCCAGGGCGACGGCGGTCGCCTGCCCGATCCCGGAGGCCGCGCCGGTGACGACGGCCACGCTCCCGGGGTCGAAGTGCGGGTCGTCGACGACCAGCAGGTCGTCGGCGGTCAGTTCGGGTTCCTCGAGTTCGAAGTCGTCTGTGTGCATGTGATGCATACACAAACGATCCGAGACCCCATAACGATGGGTCCAGGCGTGCACCCGGGCTGCAGGCGGGGCCGGGAACGAGCGGGAGGCCGGATGACTGCGGGACGGAACCGGAAGCCTCCTCGGAGCCGACGACGGGGCGACACGCGAGGGCGAACCGTCCAGTCGCGCTCGATTCCTCTGGCCTTTTTGTGTCCCCGCCCCCACTCGCGTCCATGAGCGAGGACGCCGACGCCGATCCCGACATCCTCGACCCCGCGGAGGTGTTCTCCTCGCTGGGCAACGAGACCCGGTTGACGATCGTGAGCGTCCTTCACGAGGAGTTCTCCGGGGGACCGGTGCAGTTCTCCACCCTCTACGACCGCCTCGACCTCGACGACAGCGCGCAGTTCAACTACCATCTCAAGAAGCTCGTTCCTCACTTCGTCTCCGGAGGGGACGACGGATACGCACTGACTGCGGCCGGGATGCGCCTCGCCCGCGCGGTGACCGCCGGAACCTACACCGAGCGCCCGACGGTCGAACCGTTCGACGTCGACGGTCGCTGTCACGCCTGCGGGGAGCGACAACTCCGCGGCGAATACGACGAGGAGACGTTCTCGATAGCGTGTCGGGGGTGCGGAGAGTCGATCCTGCGGGTTCACGTCCCGCCGACCGTCGTGCGCGACCGGGAGCCGGGTGAACTCGTCGACGCCTTCGAACGGTGGTCCAGCTACCAGGTCGAACAGGCCCGGAACGGGATCTGCCCCGACTGTGGCGGGACGGTCCGGCCGCGGGTGAGCGACGACGTCGACGAGCGGATCCCGTTCGAGGCGGTGGCGGAGTACACCTGCACCGTCTGTGGCCGCCGGGCGGTGACCTCCTTCGGTTCGATCGCCTACCGACATCCGGACGTGCAGGGATTCCACGAGCGACGGGGGGCGTCCCTGGAGGACCGCCGGCTCTGGGAGGTCGGTCAGTACGTCGCCGGGGAGGGCGTCGAGGTGCGCTCCCGGGACCCGTGGCTGATCCGCGTCTCCTTTTTCGCCGGGGGCGACGCCTGTCACGTCGAAATCGACGAGTCACTCGAGGTGGTCAGGACCGAAATCGTCGCCGGGGAACGGCCCGGGGACCGATAGCGCCCGGTCCGTGGTTCCCGGCGCCTACGCCAGGATCCCGGTCCAGAGGAACGCCCCGAGGACGAGGCCGTAGGTCACGTGCGCCGCCGCGAAGGTCGTCACGGTCGTGCGATCGGGCTCCATGCTCAGCACCATCCGCATCCAGAACACCATCCCCCCGATCATGAGGACGAGGCCGTAGACGAGGCCCAGCCCCAGGGCCGGCCCGACGGAGCCGAACCCGCCCCCGACGAGCGGAGCCCCGACGGCGAACACGGCGCCGGCGCCGACGCCGTACGCGAGGTGCAGCAGCATCCCCGGCATCGCGTGGTCGGCCGGCTCGCCGCCGGCGAACCGCGCGACCAGCGCCGCCGTCGGCGGCGGACCGCCGTCGCCGACCGCTTTCATCACGACTGTCATGAGGATCGTTGCGACCAGGCCGCCCGCGAGTCCGGCAATGATGGATACCATGTGTCTCGTTCTCCCGGACGCGGTCCGGGGGCTAAACCACGGCGCGGACGTTGAACGCCGACACACACTCGCGAAAAGGGCCGTCGGCCATCGAACTGGCGTCGTCTTTTCGCTCGCCGTCCGCCGGTTCCGTCGGCGACCGGACTCCTGGAGTGCGTCGGGGACGCTCTCCCTCACTCGGCCTGGTTCAGGTTCTCCAGCGCCTGGCTGATCTCCTGGACCTGCTGGGCCTGCTCCTCGTTCGCGGCGGCGATGGTCTGGATCTCCGCGGACACGTCGGAGGCCTTCGAACTGGCCTTGTCGATCATCGTCGCGACTTCCTCGGTGCTCGCCGCCTGGTCGTCGGTCGCGTCCGCCACCTCGTCGATCCCCGAGGCCGCCTCCTGGACCGCGTCGACGATCTCGGTCAGGTTCTCCATGGTCTCCTCGACCATTCCGATGCCGTCGTCGATCTGCTCGTTGGTCCGGTCCAGGCTCTCGACGGTGTTTCGGGTGTCCCGCTGGATCGCGTCGACGACGTCCTCGATGGTTTCCGCGTGGTTTTGCGCCTCCTCGGCGAGGTCCTTCACCTCGTCGGCCACGACGGCGAACCCGTCGCCCTCCTCGCCCGCCCGTGCGGCCTCGATCGAGGCGTTGAGCGCGAGCAGGTTGGTCTGGTCGGCGACGTCGTTGATCAGGTCCACGATGTCGTCGATCTCGTCCATCCGCTCCTGGAGTTCGCCGACCTCCTCGGAGACTTCCGCGGAGGCCTCGTCGACGTCCTCCATCGTGTCGATGGCGTCTTCGGCGGTGTCGTAACCGGTTTCGGCCAGCTCGCGCGCCTGGTCCGTGGTGGCGGCGACCTGTTCGGCGCTCGAGGCCACCTCCTCCACCGTCGCGCTGACGTTCGACACCTCGCCCGCGACCTGCTCCATGTCCGTGGCCAGCTCGTCCGCCACGCCGGTTATCGAGTCGGAGCTCTCGGCGACGTCCTCGGAGGCCTTCTGCAGCTCCTCGATCGACCGCTCAGCCTCCCACTGGGCCTCCTTGATCCGGGTGACGTCCTTGAACGACTCGCTGATCCCGACCACCTCGCCCCCGTCGTTCGTGATCGGTTCGGACGTCAGAAGCGTCTGCTTCGTCTCCCCGTTCGGGAGTTCCTTCTCGATCTCGACTTCGACCCGATCGCGCCCCTGCTCCATCAGCTGTTTGACCGTGCAGTCCTCGGTGCCGCAGACGCTCCCCGACATCTGGTTCATGCACTTGAGCTGCCGGCCCTCCCCCGACTCCATGCCGGTCCACTCGGTCATCACCCGGTTCTGCTTCACGACGTTGAAGTCCTCGTCGATGATCCGCTGGGCCGTCCCGGACGTGTCGTACATCTGGTCCGGATCGTTCTCGATGACGACCTCGAGCTCGGTCTCGCTGGCTCCCTCCACCCCGGAGCCAGCTCCGTTCCCCCCCGTACCGACCGAGGTTTCTTTGCCTGGCGACATACTAACGTTTTGAGGTTTCTGGAAACCTGATATAACCGTTCTCACCAAATTCTCCTGTTTGATAATTCCTGCCGACAAATCTCGCTCGCGGCGAACGAGCCGTCGACCTTTTGCGTTCGGTCGAACAAAGGCTCCCAATGTCCGCGAATCGGAAGGGAGACAGGCGGGAGCGCGAGCTGGTCAACGCGCTCGACGAGGCGGGGTTCGCCGTCATGCGGGCGCCCGCGAGCGGGAGCGCCACCGACCGCGAGCTCCCCGACGTGCTCGCCGGCGACGGCGAGGTCTTCTACGCAATCGAGGCGAAGTCCAGCTCGGGCGATCCGATCTACCTCGGCGGCGAGGAGGTCGAAGCCCTGGTGTACTTCGCCCGGAATTTCGGCGCGAAGCCGCGCATCGGCGTTCGGTTCGACCGGGAGGACTGGTACTTCTTCCACCCGGGCGACCTCTACACCACCGACGCCGGCAGCTACCGGGTGAAAAAGGAGACCGCGCTGGCGGAGGGGACCGACTTCGCCGAGTTCGTCGGCGAGTCGAAGCGAACCACCCTCGACGACCTGTGACCCGCCCCGCCGTCACGACCCCCCGGCGGTCGCCCACAGCCCGAGGGCGACCCCGGCGGCGATCCCCATCGCGACCGCGAGGAGCCCGAACGCCGGCCGGAAGCCGAAGCCGTCCGAGACGAACCCCACGACGGCGGGCGCGACCGCCCCCGCCCCCATCAGCCCGGTGCGGACGACCCCGAGCCCGCCGCCGGCCAGTTCCTCCGGGAGAGCGCGCACGAGGTAGGACCCGCGAACGGGCCTGAACCCGTGCATTCCGATTCCCCCGACGCCGACGGCGATCCCGAACGCGAGTGTTCCGCCGAGGTTGCCGGCGATCGGCAGCAGGACCAGTGCCGCGACCCCGACCGTCGCCACCGAGAGCGCGGTGACGATCACCGGAAGTTGGCCGGCCCGATCGCTCGCCTCCCCCGAGAGCAGCTGCGCGAACGTCGCCAGGAACAGCAGGCTGTACAGCCCGCTGGCCGCCGCGGGCGCGAGTCCGGCCTCCCGGGTGAGGTACAGCGGGAGGAACGCGACCAGCCCGTTGTAGGCGAACGAGAACGCCAGCGTCACCGCGACGAACGCGACGAGCCGACGGTCGGCGAACAGGACGAGATATCGCCGGGGGCCCAGCGTCGGCTCGGACTCCGTTTCCGAGCCCCCCGGTTCCGCCGACGCGTCCTCCCCCCGGCCGTTCGCGCGACTCCGCCCCTCGAGCTGGGCGGGAACCCGCCGGAGGAACGCGAGCGCGAGCGCGACGCCGACAACCCCCGCCGCGAGGAACAGCCACCGCCAGGAGTCGCCCGGCAGCGCCGAGAACGGCCCGCTCGCGAACGCGACCACCGCGATCGGCGCCGCGACGCCCCCCAGGGCGCCGACGGTGTCGAACGCGCCGAGCGTCCGCCCGGTCCGGGCCGGATACACCCGGGCCAGCAGCCGGATCGCGACGGTCTTGTGGGCGCCGGTTCCGGCACCCATCACGAGCATCGTCACCACCAGCGCCCCGAACCCCGCGAGCGCCCCGCCCGCCGAGCCGACGGCCACCGTCACGGCGCCCGCCGCCGCCAGCGTCGCGCCGCCGGCGACGACCCGAACCGATCCCAGCCGGTCGGCGAGCACGCCGGAGGGGAACTGCATGGCGGCGTACACCAGCATGAACCCGGTGAACGCCGACCCGACCGCGGCGTTCGAGACGCCGTAGCTCGCCTGCAACGGTTCGAAAAGCGGCGGAAACGCGTACCGGAGGAACTTCCCGAGGAACCAGATGGCCGAACTCAACGCGAGCACGTCGAATCGGCCCATCCCGGCGATCCGGTCGCGGAGCCGGGGACGTCCGGCGGAGGTTCGGCCCACGGCGTCAGCCGAACGGGCCCCCGCCGCCGCCGAGGTCCTCGAGGTCGCCGAGGCCGCCGCCCCCGCCGCCGCCGAACTTCTTCATCATCCGCTGCATGTCGCCCTCGCCCATGCCCTGGAACTGCTTGAGCGTTCGTTCCATCATCTTGTGCTGCTCGAGCAGTTCCCGGATCGTCTCCTCCTCGACGCCGGAGCCGCGGGCGATTCGTTTCACGCGGGAGCGACCGATCGACCGGGGGTTCTCCAGCTCCTCGTCGGTCATCGAGTCCATCGCGACGTCGAACCGGCGCATGCGGTCCTGGGTGACGTCCATCGCGTCGTCGGGGAGCTGATCCATGAGCCCGCCACCGAGGCCGGGGATCATGTCCATCACCTGATCCAGCGGCCCCATCCGGTTCATCGCGTCCATCTGGCGCTGCATGTCCTTCAGGGTGAACTGCCCCTCCAGGAGGTCCTCCGGATCCCAGTCGTCGTCCTCCTCCTGGGTCTCCTGCATCGCGCGCTCGACGCGCTCGGAGAGCTGCTTGAGGTCGCCCATCCCCAGCAGTCGGGAGATGAACCCCGAGGGTTCGAACCGTTCGATGTCCTGTACCGTCTCGCCCGTGCCGAGGAAGGCGATCGAGGAGTCCGTCTCGTTGACGGCGGTGAGCGCCCCGCCGCCCTTGGCGGTCCCGTCGAGCTTGGTGATGACGACCCCCTCGATGCCGATCGAGTCCCCGAACTCCCGGGCCTGCTCCTTCGCGCCCTGGCCGATCGCCGCGTCGAGCACGAGCAGGGAGACGTCCGGCTCCACGGCGCCCTCGATCTCCTCGATCTCGGCGATCAGGTCGTCCTCGAGGGCGTGGCGCCCGGCCGTGTCGACGATCCGGACGTCGGCGTCGGCGGTCGTCTCCATCCCCTCGCGGGCGATCTCGACCGGGTCGTCCTCGTCGGGGTCGCCGTAGAACTCGACCTCGGCGCGCTCGCACATCTGCTTGGCCTGGTCGTACGCCCCCGGGCGGAACGTGTCCGTCTGGATCACCGCCGGCCGGAGCCCCTTCTTCGAGAACCACCACGCCATCTTGGCGGCGGTGGTGGTCTTCCCCGAGCCCTGCAGCCCGGCGAGCATGATCGTCTGGGGCTCCAGCGGCAGCTCGGTCGACTCGCCGACGAGGTCGACGAGCTCCTCGTAGACGATCTTCAGGACGTGATCGCGTGCGGTCGTCCCGGCGGGCGGATCCTCCGACAGGGCGCGTTCCTCGATGCTGTCGGACAGCTCCATCACCAGCCCGACCTCGACGTCGGCCTGCAGGAGGGCGCGCTGGATCTGCTTGACGACCTCCCCGACGTCGTCCTCGTCGATGCGGGACTTCCCGCGGAGGTCGTTCAGGGTTCCCCGCAGGGAACTCCCGAGGTCGTCGAGTACCATTTGCCCCCCCGTACGCCGTCAGGGCGGTAAAGCCTTCCTTTCGCACACTCGCGGGATGCTGCGCAGGCCGGCAATCGGGGCGACTCCCGCAGGTCGCTACGGCGACTCCCGCAGGTCGCGTTCGGCGGGATACGACTGCGCCCCGCCACAGGAGTTCCGGGCGACGACGGTCGCGATCGCCGAGGCCCGGCCGTCCTCCTTCCCGTGGCGGATCGCCTCGGCGTAGTGAAGCACCGTCAGGTCCAGACACGACCGGAGCAGCTCGTTCGAGCGGAATCGGACCCGGTCGTCCGAGGGCCCCACGTCGATCGGGTCGCTCGACCGGAGGTGGTGTTCGTACACCAGCACGCCCCCCGGCGACAGCGCCTCCTTCAGCTCCGGGAGCAGCCCCGGGGCGTAAAAGAAGCTGCCCACGATCACGTCGTACGCGCCCGGTTCGAGGTCGAATCCCCCGTCCGGGTCCTCCAGGTCGGCGCGGATCCAGTCGACGTCGAGTCCGCGCGCGTCGGCGCGTGCGGCGGCCTGCGACAGCGCCTCGTCGGAGACGTCCACCCCGTCGACGTCGTAGCCGTGCTCCGCGAGGAACAGCGCGTTCCGGCCGCTGCCCGTCGCCACGTCGAGCGCCCGACCGTCGGGTAACGTGTCGACCCGGCGGGCCAGTTCGGGGACGGGGTCGTCCGGGAGTTCGAAGTCGTCGTCCCTGTACCGCTCGTTCCATCGCTCGCGGTCGTCGCTCACGGCCGAACCTACGCGGCGCGCAGGATAATTCGCCCGATTCCTGATCCCGGCGATCCCGTCCCCGGTGCAAGCTTATACCTGCGTCGACCTCCTGCTCGGGGACATGACGACCGCATCGTCGCCGGACGACGCCGTTCGTATCGGCGTCGACGTCGGGGGAACGTTCACCGACGTGGCGCTCGCCGTGGAGGGACGGCTCGTGACCGCGAAGGTCCCCACCACCGACGACCAGAGCGAGGGCGTCCTCGACGGGATCCGAAAGGCGTGCCGTCGAGCCGACGTCGAGCCGGGCGCGGTCGACGAGTTCGCCCACGCGACGACCGTCTCGGTGAACGCGCTGCTGGAGCGCGACGGCGCCCGGACCGCGCTCGTGACGACCGCCGGCTTCCGGGACGTGCTGGAGATCGGCAGGCAGGACCGGCCGGCGCTGTACGACCTCGGTGCGGAAAAGCCCGCGCCGCTCGTCCCCCGCCGGCGCCGGTTCGAGGTCGACGAGCGGACCACCCCCGACGGCGTCCAGCGGGCCGTGGATCCCGACGCGGTGCGCGAGCTGGCCGGGGAGATCCGGGCGACGGAGCCGGAGAGCGTGGTCGTGTCGCTGCTCCACGCCTACGCCGAGCCGGAAAACGAGCGGATCGTCGCCGGGACGCTCCGCGAGTCGCTCGACGTACCGGTCTCCGCCTCCCACGAGGTGCTGGCGGAGTTCCGCGAGTACGAGCGCACCGCAACCGCCGCCGTCGACGCGTACGTTCGCCCGGTCATCGACCGGTACGTCGGCCGCCTGATCGACCGGGCGGCGGACGCCGGGCTCCCGTCCCCCTGGATCATGCAGGCCAACGGCGGCATCGCGGACGCCGAGACCGTCCGAACGCGGCCGGTCACGACGGTCCTCTCCGGGCCCGCCGCCGGGGTCGTCGGCGCGGGTGCGACCGCTGCCGGGTCGACTGCGGCACCCGAGGCCCGGTTCGAGGGGCTCGTGACGTTCGACATGGGCGGCACCTCCAGCGACGTGAGCCTCGTCCGCGAGGGGCGGGCCGAGCGCACCACCGAAAGCGAGATCGACGGCGTCCCGGTCCGGACGCCGATGGTCGACGTCACCACCGTCGGCGCGGGCGGCGGCTCGATCGCGTGGGTCGACGCCGGCGGCGCGCTCCGGGTCGGCCCCCGGTCGGCGGGTGCGGATCCCGGCCCCGCCTGCTACGGGGCGGGCGGAACCGACGCGACGGTGACGGACGCGAACGTCGCACTGGGCTACATCGGCCCGGAGGCCGCGCTCGGGGGCGAACTCGAGGTCGACGTCGCCGCCGCCCGGGAGGCGCTCGGCGAGCTGGCGGCGGAGGCCGGGCTCGAGGGGGCGGACGCGGCCGCCCGCGGGATCTACCGGGTCGCGAACGCGACGATGGCCCGGGCGATCCGGTCCGTCACCGTCGAGCGGGGTCACGATCCCCGTCGGTTCGCGCTGGTCGCGTTCGGCGGCGCCGGCCCGATGCACGCGGCCGCGCTCGCGGCGTCGATGGACGTCGACAGGGTGATCGTCCCGCGTCCGGCCGGCGTGCTCTCGGCGTTCGGCCTGCTGGCGGCCGACGAGACCCACGACGCGGCCCGCACCGTCCGGGCTCGCCTCGGCGCCGGGGCGGAACCGGGGCTCGAGGAGACGTACGCCGGGCTGGAGGAACGGGCGCTCGCGAGCGCGTCGGACCCGGACGCCGCGACGGTCCGCCGGGCTGCGGACTGCCGGTACGACGGACAGAGCTTCGAGTTGAGCGTCCCGGTGCCGGAGCCGTTCGACGGCGGAACCGTCCGCGACCGGTTCCGGGAGGCTCACGAGTCGGCGTACGGGTACGCGATGGACGAACCGGTCGAGGCGGTGACGCTGCGGGCGACGGCGACGATCGAGCGGACGCCCCCGCCGATCCGTCACGCCGCCGCCGGCGACGCCCTCCTGGATCGGCGGACGGTCCAGTTCCCGGGACCGATCGGTGACGGCGATCGGGGCGACGGTCGATCCGTCGCCGACGATCCGGACGACGGCGACGGGGACTCGGAGGGGGAACCGGGGACGGTCTCCCGGGAGACGCCGGTTTTCGCGCGCGACGCGCTTCCCGTCGGCCGTCGCCTCGAGGGACCGGCCGTCTTGGAGCAGGCCGAGAGCACCGCGGTCGTGCCGCCCGGGTGGGGGGGAGTCGTCCGGGACGACGGGTCCCTCCTCCTCGAACGGCGGCCGGCGGGCGGCGATTCCGGGGCCGCCGGGGGTGGTTCGCGGTGAGCGAGATCGACCCCGTGACGCTCGAGATCCTGCGGAATCAACTCGAGAGCGTGGCCGAGGAGATGGGACAGACGCTGATCCGGAGCGCCTACTCGCCGAACATCAAGGAGCGGCGCGACTGCTCGACGGCGCTTTTCGACGCGGACGGGCGAATGATCGCCCAGGCGGAGCACATCCCGGTCCACCTCGGCGCGATGCCCGAGGCGGTCGAGGTCGTCAGAGAGCGCGACCCCGCGCCCGGCGACGTCTTCGTGCTCAACGACCCGTTCGCCGGCGGGACGCACCTCCCCGACGTGACCATGGTCTCCCCGCTGTCCCGGAACGGCGGGAGTGGTGAGAGCGATCCCGAGGGGGGCGAGTCCGGAGCCATCGTCGGCTACGCCGTCTCGCGGGCCCACCACGCGGACGTCGGGGGAACGACGCCCGGGAGCATGCCCGCGGGCGCCCGGGAGATCTACCAGGAGGGGCTCCGGATTCCCCCGATCCGGCTCGTCGACGGCGGACGGCTCCGGGAGGACGTCCTCGAACTCGTCCTCGCGAACGTCCGCAATCCCGACGAGCGGCGGGCGGACCTCCGGGCGCAGCTCGCGGCGAACGAGCGGGCGGGGGAACGGCTGTCCGCGCTGTTCGCCGAGCACGGCTCCGGGCGGGTGCTCTCGGCGTTCGACGCGGTCGTCGACTACTCCCGGAAGCGCGTCGAGCGGGAGATCGCCGAACTCCCGGACGGTACCTACGAGGCGACCGACGTTCTCGAGGGGGACGGAGTGACCGACGAGGACGTCGAGATCGCAGCCGCCGTCACCGTCGACGGCCCCTCGCTCTCGGTCGACTTCGCCGGAACCGCCCCCCAGGTCCCGGGCAACCTCAACGCCCCGCGCTCGGTCGCCAAGAGCGCGGTCTACTTCGTCGTCCGGTGCGTGACGGATCCGGAGATCCCGCCGAACCACGGCTGCTACGAGCCGGTGTCGATCCGGGTGCCCGAGGGAACGCTGTTGAACCCCCGGCAGCCGGCTGCGGTGGTCGGGGGCAACGTCGAGACGAGCCAGCGCGTTACCGACGTGGTCTTCGCCGCCCTGTCGCGCGCCGCCCCGGACCGGGTGCCCGCACAGAGTCAGGGGACCATGAACAACCTGATCGTCGGCGGTCGCGACGGCTCGTTCACCTACTACGAGACGATCGGCGGCGGGTTCGGCGCGCGGGCGGACGGCGACGGGATGGACGGCGTGCAGGTCGGAATGACCAACACGCTCAACACCCCCGTCGAGGCGCTGGAGGCGGCTTACCCGATCCGGGTCGACCGGTACGCGCTCCGGGAGAACTCCGGAGGGATGGGTCGCCACCGCGGGGGGCTCGGCCTCGAACGCGCGATCACCGTCGCGACCGACGCGACGGTCTCGCTTCTGACGGAGCGCCGCCGCCACGCCCCCCGGGGAGTCGAGGGGGGGTCCCCCGGGTCGACCGGCCGGAACGTGATCGACGGGGAGGAGGTCCCCTCGAAGGTGACCCGCGACGTCCCGGCCGGGACCACGATTACCGTGTCGACGCCGGGCGGCGGCGGGCACGGCGACCCCGAACGGCGGGACACGGACGCCGTCGCGGCCGACCGGCTCGACGGGAAACACGACTGGAAAACGGATCGCGACGACTGATCGCGCCTGGAGGGCCGGGGACCAGTTACCGTTGACCGTGGTGGCCGCGGTGGTCGTCGCTATCGTTCCGCGGGTGGTCGTCGCTATCGTTCCGCGGGTGGTCGTCGCCGCTCCAGGGGCCGTCCCCCTCGAAGAACGGGTGTTCCCGGTCCCCGTCGAACCACGAGTTCATCCGCTCATGCATCCGGGTCACGTGGTCGGGAACCTGGTCCGGAACCCCCCACATCGGGCCCATGAATCCGCGGCGGTCGTCGGCGACAGACGCGTTTTCGTCGGCGTGGTGCGGGCCGTGTCCGTCGTCGGCGTGGTGCGGGCCGTAGTCACCGTCGACACAGGGACAGTCAGCCGGGTGGTCCGACTCGTTCCAGCGTTCCTCGGCCGACTCGTTCCAGCGTTCCTCGGCCGACTCGTTCCAGCGTTCCTCGGCCGTGTCGTTCACGTGTTCACGGGCGCGGTCGCGTTCCGATTCGTTCTCTTGACCGCCGTCCCGGTCGCGGTCGCGGTCGGCGTCAGCGTCGTCGGGCAGCTCGTCGTCGGTCGGTTGCACGGGCGTCTCGTCCGCGGAGACGGCCCCGGCGGCGCCGAGGCCGGCAAACAGGAGCGCGACCGCAGCGGCGATCGCGAGCAGCGTTTTTGCGTTCATTGCAATCGATTCTTGCGTGGAGACCCACTTCAATCGGGCCGGTACCGAACCCGGTTTTCGGGCGCTTTTCGGCCGTCTTCCTCTGGATTAAGTCGAATTAAGTCGGTTTCCCCCGGCGATTTCTTCCCCGCGGCGATCCAGCCGTCGCGTGGCGGTGCTGCCGACGTCGCGCGCGGTTCGACGCAACTCGTCGCGCGCTCGACAGCTCGGTCCCCAGAGCCGACTTCGCTACGCGAGCAGCTCTTCGGCGACGACGTCCGGCGACAGCAGGTCCGGGTCGACCGCCAGGTCGGCCTGGGCTTTCGCGTACTCGGGCAGCGACTGGTGGCTGTACGACACCGCCTGCACCGCCGGATTGCGCTCCTTCGCGACCGGAATCGCGGACGCCTCCGCCAGATCCGTCAACACGAGGATCGACGCCGCCTCGATCCCGGCGTCCTCCAGCGCGTCGCCGTTGACGATTCCGGGAATGCGCGTCACGGTGGCCCCCCTCGTCTCGAGCGCGTCGCCCAGGCCGTGTTCGTCCGGCCCGGTCACGATCACGCGGGCGTCCGTCGCGGCCGTTCCGTCCGTTTTCGCATCAGTGTTCGTTGTCATCGTATCGTGTCTGCCTCCGTGTATCTCGCCGCCACCGCCGGTTCGTCTCGCCGCCACCGCCGGTTCGTCTCGCCGCCACCGCCGGTTCGTCTCGCCGCCACCGCCGGTCCAGTCCACGGCTTCGCTCACTCGTATTCGATCGTCGCCGGGGGTTTGTGGGTGACGTCGTAGACGACCCGGGAGACGTTTTCGAGCTGTCCCGTGATCCGCGACTGGATCCGCTGGAGCGTCTCCCAGTCGAGTTCCTGCGCCCGGGCGGTCATCCCGTCGCGGGATTCGACCGAGCGCACCGCGACGATCCAGCCGTGCACCCGGTTGTCGCCCTTGACGCCGGTTCCCTTGCCGACGACCGCCGCGAACGCCTGCCAGGGGTCGTACGGCTCGAGCTCCTCCTCGACGACGTGGCACGCCTCCCGGGCCACCTCGACCTTCTCGGGGGTCACCTCGCCGACGACCCGGACCGCCAGCCCGGGGCCGGGGAACGGCATCCGTTCGGAGATCACCGACTCCAGGCCCAGCTCCCGGGCCACCTCCCGAACCTCGTCCTTGTAGAGGTCCCGAACCGGCTCGACGATGCCGTCGAAGTCGACGACCTCCGGGAGGCCGCCGACGTTGTGGTGGGACTTGATCCCGCCCTCGGACTCGATGCGGTCGGGATAGATCGTCCCCTGGACCAGGTAGTCGGCGTCGGCCTCGCGGGCCGCCCGCTCGAACTCGCGGATGAACTCCTCGCCGATCACGTGTCGTTTCTCTTCGGGGTCGGTCACCCCCGACAGCGCCTCCAGGAACCGGTCACGCGCGTCGACGACCTGCAGGCTGTCCATGAACGCGAACGTCTCCCGGATCTCCTCGGTCTCCCCCTTCCGCATCAGCCCGGTGTCGACGTACACCGGCGTCAGCTGGTCGCCGATCGCCCGGTACGCGAGCGTCGCCGACACCGAGGAGTCGACGCCGCCCGACAGGGCGATCACCGCGTTCGCGTCGCCGACCTCGGCGGCGATCTCCTCGACGGCCTCCTCGATGAAGGATTCCGCGTCGACCATCAGGCGCGCACCTCCCCGTCGATCTCCGCTCCGTCGGCGTCCCCGTCGAGGGTCTCCCGGGCGTCGATCTCGCCCAGGACGGCCCGCACCAGCCCGACGAACGGGGGGCTCGCCCTGTCGGGTCGGGACCGGAACTCGGGGTGGAACTGCGTCCCGAAGAAGAACGGGTGGTCGTCGCGCTCGAGGATCTCCATCCGGTGGCTCGCCCGCCCCGAGAACGAAAGCGCGTCCGACTGCAGCCGATCGATGTATTCGGGGTTCACTTCGTACCGGTGGCGGTGCCGTTCGGTACAGGAGTCGGCGCCGTAGAGGTGGGCCGCCAGGGAGCCCGCCGTGATCTCCGTCGTGTGGGCGCCCAGCCGCATCGTCCCGCCCATGTCGTCCACCTCGTACTGTTCGGGCAGCAGGTCGATCACCGGGTGGGGCGTGTCGGGATCGAGTTCGCTGGAGTGGGCGCCCTCCAGGCCGAGCACGTTGCGCGCGTGTTCGATCACCGCGAGCTGGAAGCCGAGACACAGCCCCAGATACGGCACGTCGTTCTCGCGGGCGTACCGGATCGCGCGGATCTTCCCTTCGGTGCCGCGGGAGCCGAACCCGCCCGGCACGACGATCCCGTCGGCCTCCTTGAGCCGTTCGGTGTGACACTCCCGCATCTCGTCGGAGTCGACCCACAGCGTCTCCACCTCCACACCGAGTTCGATGCCGGCGTGTTTGAGCGCCTCGTGGATCGACATGTACGCGTCCTCCAGCGCGTACTTGCCCACCAGCGCGATCTGGACGCTTCCGGTCCGCTCGCGCGTGACGAGCTCCCGCCAGCGCCCGCTCCGTTCCGCTTTCGGCGGCGCCTCCCCCGCCAGGCCGAGCTCCTCCATCACGTACTCGTCGAGTCCCTCGTCCTCGACGACCAGGGGGACGTGATAGATGTCCTCGACGTCGGGGTTCGAGAACACCGCGTCGGTGGGCACGTCGCAAAACAGCGCGATCTTCTCCTTGGTCGACGGCTCGAGTTCGTCCTCGCAGCGCCCGACGAGTACGTCCGGCTGGAGCCCGATCGAGCGCAGTTCCTTCACGGAGTGCTGGGTTGGTTTGGTCTTCTGCTCGCCGTTCTTCGAGTAGGGAACCAGCGTGACGTGGGCGAACAGGATGTCCTCGTCGTCCTCCTCGTGGGAGAACTGCCGCAGCGCCTCGAGGTACGGCATCCCCTCGATGTCGCCCACGGTGCCGCCGACCTCGACGAGACAGACGTCGGTCCCTTCCGCGGCCTCCCGCACTCGACGTTTGATGTCGTCGGTGATGTGCGGGATGATCTGGACGGTTTTGCCCAGGTAATCGCCCGCCCGCTCCTTCTCGATGACGTGCTTGTAGGTCTTCCCGGTGGTGACGTTGTGGTCGGAGGTCATGTCCACCCCGAGGAACCGCTCGTAGTTCCCCAGGTCCAGGTCGACCTCGCCCCCGTCTTTCAGCACGTACACCTCGCCGTGCTGGAACGGATTCATCGTCCCGGCGTCGACGTTGAGGTACGGATCGATCTTGACCGCGGTGACGTCGAAGCCGGCGTTGACGAGCAGACGGCCGATGCTGGCGGCCGTGATCCCCTTCCCCAGCCCCGACATTACGCCCCCCGTGACGAAAACGAACTTCCGACCCAGCGATGGATCGTACCCCGTGTTGGGTTCCGTCGGCATACCGACGGTGCGCGAGCGTCCGACTAAACCGTTTCGGAGTGCGCGGGGCTCCCGCCCCCGATCCCGGCGCTGTCGGGCGGGTCGGCGCCGAATCGCCCTCTTTTAAGGGGGCAGCGACCGCGCGTTCGCACATGACCATCGAGGACCGCGATCACGCTCGACTGATCACGCACGCGCTCGCGAAGGACACGCTCTCGAAGCTCCGGAGCGTCGCGACCGAACAGGTGGAGTTCCGCAAGGGACTGGTCAAACTGGGTCGGATCTGTGGCTATGAGATCATCGACGGCGCGATGGAGACGGAGTTCGTCTCCATTCGGACGCCGCTCGCGGAGACCACGGGCGAGCGCGTCACCGGCCTCGACGACGTCGTGATCATCAACGTGCTCCGCGCGGCGACGCCGTTCGTCGAGGGGCTGTTGAAGGCGTTCCCGCGGGCGAAACAGGGCGTGATCTCCGCCGGACGCGACGAGGATGCCGGGATGAACGAAGCGGGCGAGTTCCCGATCTCGATCGACTACGTGAAGCTCCCCGAGATACGCGAGGAGGACACCGTGATCGTGGCGGATCCGATGCTCGCCACCGGAAGCACGATGTGCAAAGTGCTCGATCACGTCCTCGCGGAGGCTCCCGAGCCCGAGGACCTGTTCGTGCTCTCGGCCGTGTCGGCGCCCGACGGCCTGGTGCGGGTCGACGAACAGTTCCCCGAGGCCGAGCTGCTCACCGTCGCCATCGACGACCAGCTCGACGAGGACGGCTTCATCGTCCCCGGTCTCGGCGACGCGGGCGATCGAGCGTTCCGGACCACTTGATCGGGCCGGACCACTTGATCGGGCCGGACCACCTAATCGGGCCGGACCACCTAATCGGGCCGGATATCTTCCAGATCGGGCGTCTAGCCCGGACACCGCCGGAGTCGGGTACAGCCCCCACGACCCGCCGGCGCAACGTTCACTTTCACTCCCCTGTTAACGAGCTTTTATACGGGAGTGCGAACAAGCCCGAGACACGATGGCAGAAGACGATCTCGAGAGCCTTCCCGGCGTCGGACCGGCAACCTCGGACAAACTCGTGGACGCGGGCTTCGACAGCTACCAGAGCATCGCGGTCGCCAGCCCGGGCGAGCTGGCCAACACCGCCGACATCGGCGACTCGACCGCCTCGGACATCATCCAGGGCGCCCGCGAGGCGGCCGACGTCGGCGGGTTCGAGACCGGCGCGTCGGTGCTCGAGCGCCGCGAACAGATCGGAAAGCTCTCCTGGCAGGTCGACGAGGTCGACGACCTGCTCGGGGGCGGCATGGAGACGCAGTCGATCACCGAGGTTTACGGGGAGTTCGGCTCGGGCAAGTCGCAGATCACCCACCAGATGTCCGTCAACGTCCAGCTCCTCCCGGAGCACGGCGGGCTCGACGGCGCGGCGATCTTCATCGACTCCGAGGACACGTTCCGCCCCGAGCGGATCGACGACATGGTCCGGGGGCTCGACGACGAGATCCTCGAGGCGGAGTTCGAACGCCGGGGGATCGAGGGCACGCCCGGCGACGACGAGGCCCTGGAGGCGCTCACCGAGGACTTCCTCGATCACATCCACGTCGCGAAGGCGTTCAACTCCAACCACCAGATCCTGCTGTCCCAGAAGGCAAAGGAGCTCGCCCAGGAACACGAGGAGTCCGACTGGCCGATCCGGCTGGTCAGCGTCGACTCCCTGACCGCCCACTTCCGCGCGGAGTACGTCGGCCGCGGCGAACTCGCGGAGCGACAGCAGAAGCTCAACAAACACCTCCACGACCTGATGCGGATCGGCGACCTCTACAACAC
>JAZKTH010000004.1:0-30497 GCA_036625675.1 Haloferacaceae archaeon | reverse complement strand
CAGCCGGGAGAGGGGGGCATCGCCAGCCGGGAGAGGGAGCATCGCCCACCGGGAAAGGGAGACGTTATGCCTCGCGCGCGGCTAGGGTGGACATGTTCGAGAATCGACCGGACCGCGACGCGGAGGTCGTGCTCGTCGGTCGGTCGAACGTCGGGAAGTCCACCCTCATGCGGGAGCTGACCGGCCACGACTTCTCGACCGGCAAGAAGCCCGGCGTCACGCGCGAGCCCAACCACTACGACTGGCCCGGCGAGTCGTTCATGTTCACCGACCTCCCGGGGTTCGGTTTCATGTCCGGGGTGGAGGAGACCCGCCGGGAGCGGATCAAGACCGACGTCGTCCGGTACGTCGAGGAGTACGCGGATCGGATCCTCGCCGGCGTGCTCGTCGTCGACGGCAAGGCGGTCGTCGACATCATCGACCGCCACCGGGCCGACGGCGAGATCCCGCACGACGTCGAACTGTTCCACTTCCTCGAGGACGTCGGCGCGGAACCGATCGTGGCGGTCAACAAGATGGACAAGGTCGACGACCGCGACGAGCGACTCGACGAACTGTGCGATCGGCTCGGGCTGTTCCCGCCGTGGCAACAGTGGCAGGACACGATCGCGCCGATTTCGGCGAAACAAGGGCGGATAAAGCCGCTCTTGGAGTGTCTCGGGTCGCGATTCGAGGCGGAAAAGCGGGCGGATCTCCTGAAGTTCGTCACCTGATCTCCCCCGTGCCCCATGTGAGTATTTCTCACGATTTGTCATCGGGATAGCAACCCACATTAACCCCGAACCCGAAACGGCCGGTTATGAGTGAATCGTACGTCATCGTCGGCGACGGGATCGCCGGGTCGTCGGCGGCCGAGACGCTTCGGGAGGAAGCGCCGGACGCCGAAATCACCGTCGTCACCGAGGAGGGCGAGGCCCTGTACAATCGGATCCTGATAAAGGAGTACGCGAAGGGCAAGCTCCCGGAAGCGCCCGTCTCGATACACGACGCCTCGTGGTACGAGGAGCGGGACATCGATCTTCGCCTGAACACCCTGGTGACGGACGTCCGCGTCGAGGACGACGAGATCGAGACCCACGAGGGCGAGACGATCGGGTACGACAAACTCCTCCTGGCCATCGGGGGGACCCCCCAGCAGCTCCCGGTGCCGAACTCCGACGCCGACGGTATCCATCACTTCTGGACGTTCCAGGACGCCCGGGACATCCGCGAACACGTCGAGCGGGCCGACAAGGGCGTCGTCGTGGGCGCGGGACTGCTCGGGATCGACCTCGCGGCGATCTGTGGCGCCCAGGACGTCGACGCCCACTACCTCATGCGCGGGAAGTGCTGGTGGCGCTACGCGCTCTCGGAGGAGGGGGCGGAGATCATCCACGAGGCGCTCCGCGAGCGCGGGGTCACGCCGGTGTTCGAGTCCGGGGTCGATCACTTCGAGACCGACGAGGACGGACAGCTGGTCGCGGCGGTCGACCCCAACGGCGAGCGGTACGAGGCCGATTTCGGCGCCGTCGCGATCGGGCTGGACTTCAACACCGAGATTCTCGAGAACACCCCGATAGAGACGGACACGGGGATCTACGTCGACGAGTACATGCGAACGAACGTCGACAACGTCTTCGCTGCTGGCGACATCACCGAGTTCCACGACGTCATTCTCGGGGAACGCGCCCAGAACGGCGCCTGGGGCTCCGCGAAGGAACAGGGAACGATCGCGGCGAAGAACATGGTCGACTACGGGTCCGAGGAGTTCCGCTGGGTCTCTTCCTACTCGATTACCCACTTCGACTATCCGTTCCTCTCGTTCGGTCATCCCACGCTGGGAGACGACGACGTGGAGATGAAACACTCCGACAGCGAGTGGCGCCGCCTCGCGTTCAAGGACGGCAAGATCATCGGCGGGGTCCTCATCGGCGACCTCTCACCCCAGTCGGCGTACAAGCAACTGATGCGCCAGGAGCGCGTCGTCGCGGACCAGAAGGACGTGCTGATGCAGGAGGGCTTCAGTCTCGACGACCTGTCCGCCCCGCAAAAACAGTAACGCGACGGCTCGACGCGAAAATACGAGAATACGAGAGGCGGAATCGCGGCGAAACGAAGCCGTTTTCGGCGCTGCCCGGTTTCTCCCTGGTATGGACACCGGTTCCAGCGAGATGACACTGGCGTTCGAGCTCGGGGCGTTGAAGGAGCTCGCCGACCCGAACGCGGTCGTGGACGACGCCCGACGGTGGACCGAGTACATCGGCGTCGTCAGCGAGAAACCCACCTACGTCGTCACCAACTTCACCCGGAAACATCGGATCCGCCAGGACTTCTTTTCCGGCCCCCGCGGGGTCGCCGAGAGCCTCGCGAACGTCAAGTCACAGTTCGACACCGACCGGCACGTCTTCGTCGGGACGTCCGAGGAGGCCGCCGACATCGCCGAGGAGGTCGACTGGGAGTTCCTTCCGCTCGAGGAGGCTGCCGAGGCGGCCGGGTGGGAGCTCGCGGGCGAGGGGCCCTCCGTCGAGGATCCATTCGACGACGACGGACGGGACGACTGGCCCTGATCTAGCGGTCGTAGTCGCCGTCCGCGGGGACGCAATCCCGTCCCCGTCGCGGGGACGCCACCCCCTCTCATTCCGGGGCCGAGGGGACTTCCGACTCCGAGCATGGAAAGTTCTAACAGCGCAGGCCACCTCATCTAGCGGGATGAGTCACCAGTTGCCAGACGTTCAGGCGAGTCGGCCGGACGTGACCGTCGGACTCTCACAGGTCGGCGTCACCGGCGTCCGCAAACTCGTCAAGCTCTCCCGAGGATCGCTGCGTCCGATCGTCCTGATGGCGGAGTTCGAGGTGTTCGTCGACCTTCCCGCAGGTCGGAAAGGGATCGACATGAGCCGGAACATGGAAGTGATCGACGAGATCCTCGAAGACATCACCCGGGAGGAGGCGTACCGCGTGGAGGACGTCTGCGGCGACGCCGCCGAGCGCCTCCTGGCGAAGCACGACTACACGTCGACGGCCGAAGTCCGGATGACGGCGGAGTACATGGTCCGCGACCGGACGCCGGAGAGCGATCGTCCGACCCAGCACACCGCCGACATCATCGCCAGCGCGGTCGCGACCGAGGAGGGGACCCGCGCCGAGATCGGCGCCGAGGTGACCGGAATCACCGTCTGTCCGTGTTCGCAGGGGATGTCGGAGTCGCGCGCCCGGGAGCAACTCGAGGAGCTGGGCGTCGACGGGGAGACGATCGACCAGTTTCTCGATCGGGTGCCGCAGCCGGGACACTCCCAGCGCGGGCACGCGACGCTCACCGTCTCCGACGAGGGATCGCCGGACGTCGACCTCGTCGAACTGATCGACATCGCGCGGGACGCGATGAGCGCCCGGATCTACAACCTCGCGAAACGCCCCGACGAGGACCACATGACCTACCACGCCCACGCGAACGCGAAGTTCGTCGAGGACTGCGTCCGGTCGCTGGCGGAAAACGTCGTCGACAGGCTCGATCACCTCCCCGACGAGGCCGTGATCCGGATGAAGCAGTCGAACGACGAGTCGATCCACCAGCACAACGCCCACGCCGAGCGGGAGGTCACGATGGGGCAGTTGCGGGAGGAGCTCTCCGAGTAGTCCCACGATACCGGTTCTCAGTAATGGAATTCGACGTCCGGTTCGTTCGCCAGGGAGTACTCGTACACGCCCCGGTTCTTGTGATATCCCGTATTGTACCACACGATCGGCTTCCCCAGGATCGTCCCCAGTATCGCGACGTGGAGCCTGTCCGTGAAGATCCGCTCGGCCCGTGCGGCCGCGTTCACCCACTCCTCGTAGGTCGGTTCCATCTTGCTGATGTCGTTCACCACGATCGGCCCCGCGACGTCCCGGTCGATCGTGGGAATCCGCGAGTCCTTGTCCATCCGCATCGCCAAAAGCGTGTGTTCTTCCCCGTGATCTCGGACGGGGAGCTCTTCTCGCTCGAGAAACAGTGCGGTGTCGTCGTCCAGGTAGACCTCGACGTTGTCGCAGTCCTCGGCGGCCTCGCGTACGATGTCGTAGGAGTACTCCTCCCGGCAGAAAAAGTGCGTCTCGTTGCCGGCGCGCCGGAAGACGGACGCTGGATCGGTTTCCTCGAACTGACAGCTCTGCGGGCCGACGACGATCGGACAGTCGAAGTACCGCGCGGCGGAGAGGTAGCACCTGATGCCGACCTTCCAGAGGTCGTTGAAGTTTCCCCCGCCGTGGACGTACACCGCAGAGACGTCGCTCGTGAACCGGTGGCGGGCGTATTTCCACTGTTTGCGTCCCCACCGGGCGGTTCCGACGGGGTTCAACGACGGTTTCGTCCGGGGCGCGTCGAAGCGGAACCGGCCGTCGTCCAGTCCGACTGCGTCGTAGTCGACCGACTCGAGATACTTGTTGAATCCGTGGTATATGAGGGAGTCGCCGTGGTTGCCTCCCGGCTGGATCTCGAGCAACGTCCCTCCGTCCGCGACCTCGGACAGCACCGCGTCGAGTTGATCCATGCCTGGTTAGCGTGCAACGAGGCCTTTACTCTTGTCCACGCCACGACCGCCCCGCGACCCCGCGCTGGGACGTCCGGCTTCCGGTCACTCGGAATCGTCTCCGCCGTCCGGTTTGGCGGTCGTCGCCGTCGTCGCGGTCCGACGTCGCTGGCTGCTCCAGACTCGCCGGCGCAGGCGGACGCCGAACGTGGCAGCGGCGTAGGCCCCGATCGCGACGAGCACGATCGTGCCGCCCGCCGCGACGTCGTAGACGTACGACAGCGTGACTCCCGCGACCGTCGAAAAGAGGCCGACGCCCACGCCGGCCGCTATGGAGCGTTTGAACCCCCGGACCGACGTCGCTGCAGCCACCGGGATCACCAGCATCGCGGCGACGAGAATGACGCCCATGATCTGCATCGCCCCCACCACCACGACTGCGGTCAACACCGCGAGCAGCTGGTTGTAACGGGTGACGCTGAGCCCGGCAGCGCGGGCACTCTCCTCGTCGAAGGTGACGTACAGGAGCGGTCGATAGGCGGTGGCGACGCCGAGCGTCACGAGGACGCTCATGACCAGTAGAATCCCCGCGTTCACCCGGGAGACGGTGGCGAGGGAGCCGAAGAGGTAGGCGTTGATCCCGACCGCGATACCGCCGTCGGTCGCGGTCACGAGCACGCTCCCGATCGCGAACGATCCCGCCAGCACGATCGCCAGCGACGCGTCGCGATACGTCCCCGCGTAGTCCACGAGGGTCTGTACGAGTAGCGCGGCCACTGCGGCGACCACGAGCGCGGTCAGCAGCGGCGGCACGGTGACGGCGAAGGCGGCGTTGACGAAAAGCCCCGCCGCGACGCCGGCGAACGCCGAGTGCGCCAGGGTGTCCCCGATCATCGACATCTCCCGGTGGACGAGGAAACTCCCGACGAGGGGACCGATGAGTGCGATGCAGACGGCCGCCAGATACGCTCGCTGCATGAAGGGGAACCCGAGCATCTCGATTCCGGTCAGTTCGGCCAGGATCTCCATCCCAGTCCCCCAGAGGTCGTCGAGGACGAACTGGAGTATCCGATCGCTCGCACTCGCCTGTCCGGGAACAAGAAGCACGGCCCGTAGCGCGGTTGAGAGTGGCATTATCAGTGGTCGTGTTGGACGAGCGACTGGGACCCGCCGTACGCGTCCGCCAGCGCGTTGGTTTCGACGAACGCCTCCGGATCGCCGTGGAAGAACAGCTCCCGGTTCAGGCAGGCGATCTCCGTGGCGTGGGTCGTGACGATTCCGATGTCGTGTTCGATGAGGACGACGGTTATCCCCTCCTCGTTCAGTTCGTGGAGGAGGTCGTAGAACGCTTCACGGGAGTCCGCGTCGACCCCGACGGTCGGCTCGTCGAGGGCGAGCAGGTCCGCCTCCGCCGCCAGCGCGCGCGCGATGAACACCCGCTGGCGCTGTCCCCCCGAGAGCCGGCCCACGCGGCGGTCCGCCAGGTCTTCGATCTCGACCCGCGCCAAGGCGTCGTCGACGGCGGTGTGGTCTCCCTGCGTGAACCGCCCCACCAGTTTCTTCGGGTACCGACCCATGCGGACGACTTCCCTGACAGTGATGGGCATCTGGTCCTTCGCGTTTGCCACGTCCTGCGGGACGAAGCCGATCCTGTCGCCGTGTTTCGACTCGTGTGCCGGCTCCCCGAACAGCGTCACCGAACCGCTGTCGGGCCGGCGGAGGCCGATCATCAGCTCCAGGAGCGTCGTCTTCCCCGAGCCGTTCGGGCCGACGAGGCCGAGGAACTCGCCCTCTTCGATGCTCAGCGACACTCGCTCGACCACCGGGCGCTCGGCGTAGGCGAAGGTGACGTCGCTGACTTCGAGGACGGCCATTATGCGTCGAGTGCGCGCTCCAGCGTTGGAAGGTTTACGTTTTCCATGACCTCGAGGTAGCCCCACCTGTCGCTCTCCCACTCGTCGGTAAGCCCGGGCATCGCGGTCAGCGGGAGCACCGCCTCGGCGTCGGTCTCCGCGACGAGCTGCTCGGCGGCCTGCTGTGATTCCAGCGGATCCGCACAGATGAACTGCAGGTCGTGGGTCGCGATGACTTCCTGGGCACGCTCGATGTCCCGCGGCGTCGGGCGGTCGTCGGGTGAGACGTTAGTGAGTGCCTCGACCACCACCCCGTAGCGGTCCCCGAAGTACTGCAGGGAGTCGTGTCCCGCCACCAGGATCACTTCCTTCGACGCGTCCTCGACCGTCGATTCGAGCTGTTCGTGGAGCTCGTCGAGATCGTTTCGGAAGCTCTCGGCGTTCTCGGCGTAGCTTTCGGCACCGTCGGGGTCGACGTCGACGAGTCCCCGGCGGACGTTGCCGACGGCTTCCTCTACGCGAAGCGGGTCCATCCAGAAGTGCGGATCCATCCCCGAGCGGTCGTCGTGGTCGCCGGTATCGTCGTCGTGGTCGCCGGTATCGTCGTCGTGGTCGTCGTGGTCGTCACCGGCCGACAGCAGGTCGATCCCTGCACTCGCGTCGACGGTCGTCACGTCCGCGTCGTCGGCCTCGAGATCCCCTTTGACCTCGTCGACCCAGGGCTGGAATCCGGGCATCCCGTGGACGAACAGATCCGCGCTGTGAATGTCTTCCCGGACGCTCGGCCCGGGTTCCCAGCCGTGACCGTGCTGGCCGACCGGAACCAGCAGGTTGGCCTCCGCCGCGTCGCCGGTCACGTGGGAGGCAACGTCACCGAACACGAAGAAGGACGCTGCTGCGACCGTTTCATCCGACCCCCCGTCCGCCGTCGACGATCCTCCCGATTCCGGATCGGCCGTGGAGTCGCCGCCGATACACCCCGCGAGTATCCCGACACCTGCCGCTCCAGCGGCTCCGGACAGTAGTTTCCGCCTGGTGAATCGCATGCGTGGTTATTAATTAATAGCCCAAAAATAATAAAAGCTCGTTTTATCGTTTTTCGTATTATTAACTAATGGCTTTGTCACAGTTCCAGCGGCTCGGCGTTCGTCCAGCGGGGTTCGAAGGAGTCCCGGACGTCGCCGGCGAAATCGGGATCCTTCAGGTCGATCATCGCGAACGCCTCGCCCGGGTCCAGCGGGTTCGAGACCTCGATGCAGACCTCGACGTCGTCGATCAGCTCGAAGGTCCCCTGCAGACCCGTGGACACGCGCACGTCGAAGTTGGGGTGATCGGCCAGCCGGTCAGCGTACCGCCGCCCGACGCTGCGCGGGAGACCGTCCACCACGTCCGGCGAGAGCAGCAGCGAAACCGAGACCCCCCTGTCGAGCGTCTCCTCCAGTTCGTCGGTGATCCGTTCGCCGATCTCGCCGAGATCCAGCCCGGCTGCCGGCGTTCCCGCCACCATCACGATCTCGCGCTCGGCCGTCGAGATCCGTTCGAGCAGCAGGTCCAGCGTCTCTTCCGGGCCGACCGCGGCGGTCCAGAAGTTCCCGTCCACCGGCTCCGCCGTCTCCAGTTCCTGTGACAGTTCCTCGACGACCGACTCGTACTGCTGGGCCTTCCGCTCCAGTTCCTGCTTCCGGTCGGCGAGCAGCCGGTCGAGCCCGGCGTCGGGTTCGACGGCGGCGTACTTCTTGGGTCTGCTCGCGGCCTGGCTCCGCACGAGCCCGGACTGCTCGAGGCTGTTCAGGACGTCGTAGATCCGCCCCATCGGCACCTCGCTCGCGCGGGAGAGTTCCTTGGCCGTCGTCGGCCCGAGCCGCAGAAGCGACCGGTAGGAACGTGCCTCGTACTCCGAGAGCCCGAGATCGCGAAGGTTCGCCATGCGTCGAGGTCGGCGTCTCGAAGTATAAACGCACCGGAAGTTTACTCGTTCTCCGCCGCGTGACTGCCGAATCCTCCCGCGAGGCTCCGACTTCCCGGTCGAAAAGGTCGGGATCTCCCCGGCGAGCACCGGTAGTCAACTTCCGCCGTGTTTTCCCCCGAATCGTCGCATCCGTCGATCCGTCTTTCCCTCGCAGACGCCCTCGATCCCGGTGCCCGCCGGTTCGCGCCTGCAAAAGCCGCCTGTCCCGCGGTCTGACGCCTGTACTTTTATGTGCGCTACCGGATTTCTCGAACACATGAGCAAATCGTTCACTGTAGCCAGCGCGAAGGGCGGCGTTGGCAAGACGACGACGACGGCGAACCTCGGGGCAGCGCTCGCGGCGGCCGGCCACGACGTGGTGTTGATCGACGCCGACATCGGCATGGCGAACCTCGGGGCGATGCTCGGGATCGACCCGGACGGCCCGACGCTGCACGACGTTCTCGCATCCGAGGCGAACATCGAAGACGCGATCTACGAGGGCCCATGCGGCATGCGTGTCGTTCCCGGCAGCGTCGAACTCGAGGCCTACGGCGGCGTCAACCCGGCCAGGCTTCGGGACACCGTGGAGGAGCTGTCGGACTACGACGGCTACCTGCTGGTCGACAGCAGCGCGGGGTTGAGCCACGACAGCTCCCTCCCGCTCGCGCTGGGGGACGGGACGCTCCTGGTCTCGACTCCCGATCGGGCCTCCCTGCTCGACACGGAGAAGACCCGCGAGCTGGCGGTTCGGCTCGGCGGCACCGTGATCGGGGTTGCGCTCACCCGCGTCGAGACCGATCACCCGATGCGGGATTCGGTCCCGGGGATGCTCGGGGCGGACGTCGTCGCCGAGATCCCGGAGGACGACGCCGTCACCGAAGCGGCCGCCGCCCAGGAGCCTCTCGAGGTGCACGCTCCTCACTCTCCCGCCGCCGCAGCGTACCGCGAACTCGCTCGACAGCTGACCGGCGAGGAGATACCCGAACCCCAACCGGAGCCGGAGTCTGAGTCGGAACCGGAGCCGGAGTCTGAGTCGGAACCGGAACCGGAGTCTGAGTCGGAACCGGAACCGGAATTGGACTCGGAACCGGAATTGGACTCGGAACCGGAATTGGACTCGAAGCCGGAACCGGAGCCGGAGCTGGATCTCGAGTCAGAATCGGAGCCCGAGTTGGATCCGGAGTCGGAACCGGTTCCGGAGTCGGACTCCGAATCGGACCTGGAGGAGTCGGCCGGAGACGAAAACTCGGAGTCGACAGCCGACCTCGATCTCGAGGAACCGGACGAGTCCTCCGGTGGCCCGTCGGAAACTGGAGCCGAACCCCCCGCCGACGGGACGGACGAGCCCGGGGAGGGCCCGGAGACGTCGATTCCCGAAGCTGAGGACTCACCGGAGGAACCGGAAACCTCCCGGGAGGCCGAGTCAGAAGCGGCCGAGTCAGAAGCGGCCGAGGAGACCGAGTCCGAATCAGCCGAGTCAGCCGACACCGAGGAGGCCGAGTCCGAGATCGACGCGGCGGTCTCCGGAGAGGACACGGAGTCCCTGATAGCCGAAGCGGAGCCGTCGGCGGGCGGGGACGAGCAGGCGGACCGGGAAGACGGGGAAGGATCGGACGGGCGCGAGGAGCCGGAGGAAACCGACGCGGAACCGGTAGCCGAAGAGGACGATTCCGAGGACGAGGGGAAGGGCGGGTTCTTCAGCCGCCTTTTCGGTCGGTAGCTCGCCTTCCGACGTTCGCACCCGACGTCCGCTCGACCCGACCTTCACTCGAAGAGGTCGTCGATGTCGTCTCGCTGCCGGCGTCTCCGCGACACCTGAGCCGCCAGCCGATCGTACACGAACTCGCGGGAGGGACCCTCGCCCGCGACGAAGTCGAAAAGCAGGGTGGTGACACCCGCGCTTCCCGCCCTCGCTTCCTCCCGAGCTATCTCGATCGCGTCGCCCAGGACGTCCGCCTCGTAGGTCCCGTACTCGTCGCCGAGCGCGACGGCCGCCGTCGCGAGCTCCGACAGATCCAGGTCCGTCGCCTCCAGGGTCCCCCCGTCGTACCCGAGCGGTTCGGGGTCCCCTCGCTCGATCCGTTCGGGGTCCCGTTCCAGCGCCGCCAGGTACGACACCGCGGCGTCGACGTCGACGCCGCGATAGGTGCCGGGCAGCCCGGCCAGATACTCGCGACCGCTGCCCGCCAGCCCGACGGCGCCCTCCCAGTTTCGATCCCGCGCGTGGTGTACCGCCGCGGTGTACTGGATCAGGCCGTGGAACAGCCGTTCGTCGTCGGTTCCGTCCTCGAGCTCCAGCCAGACGTCCTCCCAGGGTTCGTGGGCGGCGTGGTACTCGCCGGCGGCGTACAGCGCGAGGCCGGCCCGGAGCGATCCCTCGATCGGTTCCTCCATGCTGGATCCGCGCCTACGCGACCATCTCGTTGGTCACGCCGAGTTCCTCGCCGACGTCCGGGAGGTCGAGTTCGGACAGCGTCCCGCGCAGGGGGACGCCGTCGGTGTTCCACCCGCGAGCGGCGTAGTACCTGTCGAGTTCGCGCTCGTACTGCTCCTCGTCGATGAACGCGCCCTCGCTTGGCCCGTCGGGGATCTCCTCGGTGAACCGCGGCGGGAGCCGGTCGTCGCTGCGGTCGAACCCCTCCCGCACGTTGAACGCCTTCGCGAGGTTGTGCATCCGTTCCCCCGCGGTGAGAAACTCCGACCGCGAGAGGTCGAACCCGGTCATCGCGTTGACCAGCTCTCGAACCCCCTCGGCCAGCGTGATCCCGCGGGTGAACTTGCAGACGCCGGTGATGTCGTACACCGCCATCAGGTCCTCCATCGACTTCAGGGCGAGTGCCTTCCCCTCCATCTTCGTGCGGTCGTAGTTCTCGAACTCCCAGAAGTCCCCGCCCATCTCCAGCGCGTACAGACAGGACGTGAGGTGATCGGCGCCGCGCGGGGCCACCCCGAACGCGAGGGCCATCCCCTTGATACCGCGGGCCTCGAAGCCGGCCGGGGACTGGTTTTTCACGTGAACGGCGAACTCCTCGCCGTCGCCCGTCCGCCGGGCCGCCCTGACGTGGCCGTCCATCAGGAGCCGTCCGAGTTCGCCCTCGGCGTGGGCCATCCGGCGGAGCAGCTCCAGCAGGGCGTCCGGGTTGCCGAACTCGAGGTCCACGCCGTCGGCGTCGGCGTCCAGCAGCCCGCGGTCGGCCGCCTCCATCGCCCACGCGATCGCGTTGCCCGCGTCGATCGTGTCGAGCCCGAGCCGGTCGCAGATCTCGTTGGCCTTCGCGACCGCCTCGATGTCGTCCACCTCGACGTTGCCCCCCAGCGCGTACTGGGTCTCGTACTCCGGCCCGTCGACTGCGATGTCGCCGTACTCCGTGTCCTCGGCCTCGAAGTACTGGCTGCACGGCTTCGTGCAGTACGGACACGGTCGCTTCGTGTCCACGTACTCCTCGGTCCAGTACCGCGGATCCAGCGGAACGCGGTCCTCGTCGGGGTCGTCAAGCCGGTCGTAGGCCCGCTTGAAGTAGCTCGACTGCCAGTTCCGCGTCGGGAAGACTCCGAGGGCGGTGTTCTTCGCATCGAACGCCTCCCCGGTCCCGTACTGGACGTCCACCGTCGGGTTCCCGGTGCCCGTGATGTCGGTGCCTCCCCGGCCCGTGGTCTCCAGGCGCCACTTGTGGTTGAGCTCCTCCAGTTCCTCCGGACGGGCGACGGGCACGTCGTTTGTCCCCTTCACGGCGATGGCCTTCAGCCGCTTCGAGCCCATCACGGCGCCCGGCCCGCCGCGGCCGGCCTGGCGGTCCTCGCACTCGATCATCGAGATCCGGGACTCGTTCTCGCCGGCCGGCCCGATGACGGCGGTTCGGAACCCCGACCCGTGCGCCTCCTTCAGTCGCTCCCCGGTCTCTCGGGTGTCGAGCCCCCACAGATCCCCGGCGGATTCGATCCGGACGTCGTCGTCCTCGATCACGAGCGTCGAGGGCTCCTCGCGGGCTCCCGTCACGACCAGCGCGTCGTATCCCGCCCGCTTGAGCTGGTCCCCCAGCTTCGCCCCGACCAGCGACTTGCCGTATCCCCCCGTCAGCGGCGACTTGAACCCGAACGTCGTCTTCGACCCCGTCGGGACCGACGGCCCGACAAGCAGCCCCGGCGCGATCGCGAGGACGTTCTCCGGGTCCAGCGGGTCGACCTCGGGACCCACCTCGTCGTAGAGGATCCGGGTCGTGAAGCCCGCGCCGCCGAGGTACCGGCGGACGTACTCGTCGGACAGCTCCGCAGTCCGGTGTTCGCCCGTCGTCAGGTCGACCTCGAGGAGCCGTTTCCAGTGAGCCATCTCTGTTGATCACTCGTTCCGGCGTCGCTATAACAGTTGTTCCCGATTCCAGCGGCGCCATCCGAGCGGTTTTACCGTCTCGGGCCGGTATCGTCTCCAACATGGTCGATACGGGCCTCTCGGTCACCATCGTCGACGGCTACGTCGACGAGCCGGCGCACTTCGGCGTGCCGCCGTACGTCTCGACGTACCCGCGGGTCACCGCCGGCGCGCTGGTGGACGCCGGCGTCGACCCCGCGGACGTCACCTACCACACGATCGACGCGCTCCGGGACGACCGGGGACGGTGGCGCGACGTGGCGGAGGCGGACCTGCTCGTGTACGTCGGCGGGATGACCGTCCCGGGGAAGTACGTCGGCGGAACCCCGGCGGAACCCGACGAGGTCCGCGAGCTGGCCTGGACTGCCCGGGGGACCACGCTGCTGGGCGGCCCGGTCCGGTTCGGCGTCGGCGAGGAGAACGCCGGCGCGCAGGAGACTAGCCGGGAGGACCTGGATTACGATTTCGTCGCGAAGGGGGACGTGGAGGCTGCGGCCCACGACCTCGTCGAGAGCGGGCTCGAGGGATTCGGCGACCGGATGCGCGACAACGAGGAACTGGACCGGTGGGCCAGCGCGGGCGCGTTCGTGGTCGAACAGCACCCCAACCACCCGGACTACCTCATCGCGGAACTGGAGACCTCGCGCGGCTGCGCCTACCGGTGTTCCTTCTGCACGGAACCGCTGTACGGTACCCCGTCGTTCCGAACCCCGGAGTCGGTCGTCGAGGAGGTCCGCGCGCTCGCGGACGCCGGCGTCCGACACTTCCGCCTGGGTCGACAGGCCGACATCCTCGCGTTCGGCGGCGACGGCGAGGCCCCCAACCCGGCGGCGCTCTCCCGGCTGTACGGCGGAATCCGCGAGGCGATCCCGGACCTCGGCACCCTCCATCTCGACAACATGAACCCGGTGACGATCGTCGAGTACCCCGAACGCTCCCGGGAGGCGATCCGGATCATCGCCGAGCACAACACGCCGGGCGACACCGCCGCGTTCGGACTCGAGTCCGCCGATCCGGTGGTTCAGGAGGAGAACAACCTGCTTGTCACCGCCGAGGAGTGTCTCGAGGCGGTGCGGGTGGTCAACGAGGTCGGCGGCTGGCGTCCGGGCGACGAGCCGGATCCGGACGGCCGCCGGCGCGGTCCCTCGACCGATCCCGACCCCGGCCAGCGACTGCCGAAACTGCTCCCCGGGATCAATCTCGTGCACGGCTTGCAGGGCGAACGCGAGGAGACGTTCGAACACAACAGGCGGTTCCTCGAGCGCGTCCTCGAGGAGGGGCTGATGGTACGGCGGGTGAACATCCGGCAGGTGATGTCCTTCGAGGGGACCGAGATGTCCGACGTCGGCGCCGAGATCGCCCGGGACCACAAAACGCAGTTCAAGAAGTACAAACGGGAGATCCGCGAGGCGATCGATCGCCCGTTGCTCCGCCGGGTCGCCCCAGCGGGAACGGTGTTGCCCGGAGTCCACCTGGAGTACCACCGCGACGGCAAGACGTTCGGGCGGCAGCTCGGGACGTATCCGCTGCTCATCGGGCTTCCGGGCGAGCGCGAGCTGGGGCGAACGATCGACGTCACGCTCGTCGATCACGGCTACCGTTCGGTGACGGGGGTCCCGTACCCCCTCGACGTGAACGTCGCCTCGATGGACGAGCTGACGGCGATTCCCGGGGTCGGGCGTTCCCGGGCCGGCGACATCGTGGTGAACCGGCCACACCGGAGCCTGCCTGCGTTCCCCGACGCGAACCTGGATCTTTCGGCGTTCCTCACCGTCCGAACCGACGCTGACGGTTCTGGAAGTCGAGCAGCGCCCGGAGATAGTCACGTTTCCTGAAGTCGCGCCAGTTCACGTCGGTGAAATACAGCTCCGCGTACACCGACTGCCAGATCAGGAAGTCCGACAGCCGTTCGGCGCCGGTTTTGATCAGGAGGTCCGGCTCGTCGGGGAACACCAGCCGCTCGCTCACGTCCGCCTCGTCGACGTTCTCCGGCTCCAGCTCCCCGGCGTCGACGTCCGCGGCGATCTCGCGGACGGCCCGCGCGAACTCCTGTTTCCCGCCGAGGCCGATGTTGATCGTGATCGGCGCCTTCGCCGGTTCGGTCGACTCCGGCGTTCGGACCGCGATCCGACGCGGCGCGTCCACGCCGCGCAGCTCCCGTTCGAGGGTCGGGACCACGACCTCGTCGAGCACGCTCACCGTGATCGTGACCCGGCCCGCCCCATACTCGAACGCCCACCCGAGGAACGCCTCGAGGGTGTCGTAGGCACCCTGTTCCAGCAGGTCCCGCTCGGTGATCGCGACGGCGACGTGTCTCGGCGGATCCGCGTCGTGTAGCCTGTGGCGGACGGCCAGGTACCGGTCGTACAGCCCCACGTCGGTCGACTCGTGAGCCGACGTGAAAAAGGAGCCGTTTCGGGGCGCATGTCGGGAGCGTTAAGTGCGCGTCGGGGGTAAGCCGGGACGTGACGAACAGGCTCCGGCGTGCTGGCGGCTTCGCCGCGGTTTCGACGCTCTCGCTTGCGGCCCCCGAGCTCGGACAGGCGGCCGCAGTCCCCTTCGCGGCGGTCGCGGTCCTGGCCGCCTTCGTCGTCGACGACGGCCCGATTTTCGAGCTGTTCGCCCGCCCGAGCGATCGCCAGGAGGGTCGCCTGAACGGCCTCGCCGGCTTCTCGCTCGCGGCCGCCGGACTGGGGGTGTTCGCGACGATCCCCACCGTCCCGATGTCCGAGAGCGTCTTCGCCGCCGCCGTGGTCGTGGTCGCGTTCGGGAACCTGGGTCGGGCGCTCCTCTCGGAGGTCTCCGACGAGGAGTTCCTCGCCGTCGCCGGATTCGTGGTGGTCGGCTTCCTGGCGGCGACGGTCGCTCAGCTCGTCGTGTCGGCCCAGCTGGCGGCGGCGATCGACCTCCCGCGGTTCGCCTTCCTGGCGGCGGTCGCTGCCCTCGTCTCGGCGCTGTTCCGCTCGATGCTGTTCCCCCACGACGACCCGCTTATCCTCCTCTCGGTCGGGCTCCTCCTGTGGCTGTTCGCCGAGATCGTGCTCTCCGTCTCTCCGGTCCTGGTCGGCGTCGGGCTCGCTATCACTCTCGTGCTCGGCTACGTCTCCTACGCGCTCGGGACCGCGTCCGTCCCCGGCATGCTGACGGGCGTCCTGCTCGGCCTCCTCGCGGTCGTCCTCGGCGGTGCCGGCTGGTTCCTGGCGCTCATGGCGTTCTTCGCGATCGGCGGTCTCTCCTCGAAGTACCGCTACGACGAGAAGGAGGCCCGCGGCGTGGCCGAGGGGAACGACGGCGCCCGCGGCACCGGCAACGTGCTCGCGAACTCCACGGTGGCGCTCGTCGCCGTCCTCGGGTACGCCGCGACCGCGCACGGCGACGTCCCCGCCTGGCCGTTCGCGCTCGCGTTCGCCGGTTCGGTCGCGACCGCGCTCGGTGACACTCTCTCCTCCGAGATCGGCGGCCTGTACGACGGTCCGCGCCTGGTGACGACGCTGGAACGCGTCGATCCGGGCACCGACGGCGCCGTCACCTGGCAGGGCGAACTCGCCGGACTGACCGGCACCGCCATCGTCGCCGCGATCGCGGCGGGCTCGATGCCGCTGGGGTCCGATCCGGTCGCCGGCGGCGCGGTCGTGTTCGCGGCCGGATTCGTCGGCATGACGGTCGACTCCGTGCTCGGCGCCGCGGTCGAGGGAGACGTTCTCGGCAACCAGGCAGTCAACTTCTGTGCCACACTCTCTGGGGCGATCGCGGCCGTCGCGCTCGGGTTCCTGATCTGACGGCGGGACGTGACGCCCTCGCAGCCGGGGAACGGACGGGTCCGGCCCGCTTTTACGCCTCGACCGTCTACGCTCGCCCAGCAGTGGCCATCACCGACAAGATCTACGTCAAGAACCACAGACAGCTCGCATCCCAGCTGGAGACGAACCTCCCGAAGGGGGCGTTCGCGGGCGCGACGCTGGATCTGCTGTTCACCGGCGACGGGTTGGCGGAGCTGGACGAGGCCACCCGCGAGCGCGTCCTCGATTTCGCCGAGGACTTCCTCGACTGCGACTGCCAGGACAACCCCTACTGCGGCTGTCCCGAGCGAAAGTTCGTTCGCTACCTGCTGGAGCTGCGCGCGCAGGGCCTCGGGCCCGAGGCGATCGTCGACACCATGACCGCGGAGTACATGGTGTACGCGTATCCGGGCGACGTGCTGTCGTTCCTGGACAGCGCCGTCCGCCGGCTGGAGGCGATCGAGTCGCTCGCGGAGGTCGAGGGCAACGACGAGATGGAGAGAACGGCCCGCGAGGCGAGGCAGGCGCTCGCCGGCTGAACCGCCGGCGTCCCGGGGACGACGCGGGAGCGTCGCCGTTCAGCCCAGCCGGAACGACGGCTCGTCCGGCTCGCCGTCGAGGTCCTCGAGCTGGATGACTTCCTCCTCCTCGTCCTCGAGCTGCTCGCGGAGGTAGTTCACGTACCGCTTGTGCTCCTCGAGCTGCTCGCGGAGGTGTTCGGCCTCGAGTTCGAGGCGCTCGTGCTCCCTGATGAAGCTCTTCGGCACCTCGACCTTCGGCGGGAACGACTCCCCGCCGTCCATGTTCTCGAGTTCGTGCTCCGGGACGACCCGGACCTGGCCGCCGTGGGCAACCAGCGTGTCCACGTAGTCGCGGAACACCGCCGACAGCGAGATGTCGCGCTCCTCGGCGATCTCGCGGAGCGTCTCGAACGCGTCCTCGTTGACGCGAAACGAGATAGTTTTGTTCTTGTTGCCCATCGTACTACCAGTTCTGCGCGCGTCTCACTTAACGGTTTGTCAGACGCTGGTCAAAAAACGGACTATTGATGGGCTATCCCCCGGCAGTCAGCGTTCCGAGGCGGGAGTCGTCGGTTCGGCCTCGAGTTCGTCGGTCCCCTCGAGACTCTCCAGCGCCGCCACGACCGCGTCCTGGTACTCCTCGATCGGGAGGTCGTACTCCTCGCGGGCCATCCGGGCGTACTCGTTGCCCTCGTCCTCGAAGGCGGCGAGCCGGTCGATCGTCCGTTCGGCGGTCTCGACGACCCACCGGTCCCGCGTCGCGGCGTCGACCTCCGTGATCGCCTCCGGGCGGACCGAGACGTTCACCGTGCCGTCGTCGGTCTCGAAGGTGCGGGGTTTGCCGACGACGGAGACGTACGCGGGCGGCTCCAGGTCTCGGAGGACGCTCGCCGCTTCGGGCTGGTACTGGCCGGCGTAGACGAAGAACGTCCCCGTCGGATCGACGATGCGTCCCCGCCAGTACTCGTTGTCCTCGCCGACGTCCTCCTTCTCGGTGAGGGTGCCCACGAGGAACACCCGGTTCGCCTGCTCCCCCGTCGGGAGCAGCAGGTAGACGGGCGCGCGCTCGTCCTCGGATTCCTTGAACGTGTAGCCGGCGTCGTTGAATTCGCCTGCGAAGACGCGCCGGGCGACCTCTCGCGTGGGGGTTGTCTGGCTCATCGTGTTCACCTCAAAGCGATCGTGCCCTCACGAGCACCTGTTCGGGGTCGATCGGCCCCGGCGATCCCTGCTCGTCGACGAGGAGGTACCGGCCGAGCATCGGTCCGCTCACCCGGTAGTATCGCCCGAGCACTCGCCCGGCCATCTCGTCGGCGACGACGGTGGTGTCCAGCGCGTCCATCGCCATCTCCTTGGCCTCCTCGAGGGCGATTCCGGTGAGCTCCTCCGTGGCGTCCTTGTCGAAGATGACCTCCTGGGTCTCGCTCCCGTCGTCGAGAACGCCCTTTATCCGGAGGTCGAACTCGCCCTCGACGTCCCCGTGTTCGGAACACCGGCCGTTCTGGAGCACGCGCGTACAGCCGTCCTCGGGACACCGCTTTATCAGGCCCGAGCCGGACTGGATGTCGACCAGCGCTCCCTCGATTGTTTCGGCGTCGTCCCCGACCTCGATCTCCTCGTCGAGTTCGACGATCTCCGTCGTGCGGTTGAGTTTCACCGAGTACCGCCCCTGGTACTCGTCCGTGACGACGTTCGAGAGCGCGTAGGACTCCCCCTCCTCGAGCAGTTCGAGGTCGGAGGTCTCGAAGGCGACGAACTTGATCGTGCCCGACTCGTCGCCGAGCAGACCCACCTGCGAGATCGAGTCGCTCCGGGGGTCCCACAGGTCGACCACCGTCACCCGCAGGTCGACCCACTGTTCGTCCTCCTCGATGTCGGCTACCTCGACCCGTTCGCTCCCGCCGCGATCGCTGACGTCGTCGCGCTCGAGGCCGGCCTCGTCGAGGTAGCTGTTGTAGACGCTCCGGCGCGCCTCGTCGACGGGCACGCGGTACTCGCTCACGAGGTTGTCCAGCCGCTCCTCGACCTCGTCGACGTCCACGTCCAGGTGATCCGAGAACTGTTCGGCTATCTCCGCTGCGTGTTGCCGCAAGTCTGTCATAGGGTATCCCGCCTCCGCTTTGTTTTCAATGGGAGGCACATGTCGGTTGGTTCGTCATGGCTTAAAAGCCATCGCAACCGGGGCGAAAGTGGAGCCCCGGGATTCCTCGCTTCCGCCCGATCGGGGGAAACCCTTCCATTTTCCCGAGCGCAACGAAGGATTTTTAATACGAAATGAGCCGAAACAAACCCATGCAGGAGATCGACGACGAGGGGAGCCGGGACGGATCGATCGTCGCGCTCGCGGGCGCGACCGGCGGCGCCGGGACGACCAGGACCGCCGTCGAACTCGCGACGACGCTGGCACGGGACGGCCGATCGGCCGTCGTCGTCGACGCGGCGTTTTCTACCCAGGGACTCTCCGAATACGTCTCCGGTCGGATCGTCCCCGACGTGACCGCGCTCGTCACCGAGGCGTCGGCGGAACCCGTCCCCGCGGCGACGATTCCGTTTCCGGAACGGGGGCCGGACGCGGCGGGATCGGGGGAGCCGGCGGCGGAATCGTTCGGGTCCGTGGAACTGCTCCCGGCGCGCGCCCCGTTCGAGCGTCTCGCCCGCGCGCAGACCCCCGCCGCCGCCGAAACGTTCGAAGCGCTCCTGCGGGACGCCGGGGCAGCCTTCGATCACGTGATCGTCGACGTCCCGCCCGTGGCGTCGAACCAGGCGATCGCCGCGGTTTCGTCGGCGGACGTCGTCGTCGCCGTGACGCCGGGGAGCGATCACGGCCGCGACGCGCTCGTCCGCCTCCGCGACCGGCTGGAGGACCTGGGCGTCCGCACGGACGCGGCGGTCTCCGTCGGCGACGACCTGTCGGCGGCCGACCTGTCGCTCCCCGAGACCGAACCGTCCCCGCTGGAGGCTCCCTCCTGCCTCGAGGACGATCCGTACGGCGAGGCCCTCGTCGCGCTGGCGGAACGCGCGTTCGACTGTACTCTCTCGGTGGAATTCGGTCCGGACGGCGTCCGCGATCGGGTGTCGACCGCCGTCGCGGACCGGATGGATTCGATCACGACCGGGGACTCGTAGGAACACTCCCGGTTCCCGTCACTCCCGGAGGTCGTAGAACGTGTTCCGGATCGTCACCGGCGTCACGTCGGCGACCTCAGCGGCCGCCGTCTGGGTGAGTTCCCGCGACCCCCGGGTCCGTGCGGCGGTGTACAGACACGCCGCGGCGACGCCGCTGGGATCGCGTCCGACGTCGATTCCCTCTTCCCTCGCGCGCTCGGCCAGCTGTCGCGCGCGGCGCTCGACCCCGGGGCCGACGTCGAGCCGGGACGCGAACCGGGGGAGGTACTCCGCCGGGGGCACGGGCCCCACCGGCAGGCCGAGCTCTCGGTTCATCGCGTCGTAGGCCGCCTCGTGTTCGTTCGGCGTGGCCTTGGCGACCTCGGTGACCTCCTCCACGGTCCTGGCGACCCCTGCGACCCGGCACGCCGCGTACAGACACGCCGAGGCGAACCCTTCGATCGACCGCCCCCGGAGCAGCGACTCCTCCTGGGCCGACCTGAACAGGCTGCACGCGCCGTCCCGTACGTGCTCCGGCAGTCCGAGGACGTCCGTCATTCGCCTGATCTCGGTGAAGCCGTACACTTGGTTCCGCTCGCGCTTCGACCGGATCTTCGTCCGATCGTGCTGTCGCCGGAGCCTGGCGAACTTCCGCCGCTTGCGGCCCTTGACACGGGTGTACCCGATCTCCGTCGATAGTCCGCGGTCGTGCCGGGATCGCGTCAACGGCGCACCCGTTCGCTCGGGGTTCGTGTCGTCGTCCGCGAACGACCGCCACTCCGGTCCGCGATCGAGGCGGTCGGTGTCGACGACCAGTCCGCAGTTCGAACACACCGTCTCGTCGCCGTCCGCGCGCAGTCGACCGTCACACTCCGGGCAGCCCGAGGCTCGTGCCTGGCTCATACGTGAAGGTTGGTCCCGATGGTATACTTAAACGGGGGCCGAACGGGGGGACGAGCGGCGCGAAACCCGCCTCGAACCGACCGGTTATCGGTACGTTACCTCCTCGCCCGGGTGTAATTTCCGAAAAACACGGGGTTTTAATTAGCATAGCCAAGCAGTCCCGAATATGACCCTGTCGGAGATCGCCGCCGGGCTGGAGGTGACGGCGCGCCAGCGCGACCGCGGCGTGGCGACAGTCGACGGGACGGGGACGTCGCTGCGGGAGCGGATCGAGCCGCACGCGGACGACCTCCCCTGCACGGCGAGCGCGGCAGCCACGGTGCTGGAGGCGTACGAGGGCGGCAAAAGCATCGGCGAGAGCGCGCGCGAGGCCGGCGTCGCGCCGATGACCGCCGCCAGGGCGCTGCACCGGTGTGGCGTCCCGGGCGTGTGTCCGCTGACCCCGACCAACCGCCGGATCGTCCGCGACTGGCTCGCCGGCGAACTCTCCCGGAGCGAGGCGCTCTCGCTCGTCGGCTCCGGCGAGCCGGAGTTCGCGCTCGCGACCTACGTCGAGACCCACGACCCGGTTCCCGCGCTGGTGGACGCGGTCACCGCCGCCGACCGGGATCGCGATGCGGCGGTGGAAAAACGGGACGCGCTCGCCGAAACGATGAGCGACGTCACGGAACTGCGCTGAGCGACGTCACGGAACTGCGCTGAGCGACGTCACGGAACTGCGCTGAGCGACGTCACGGAGCACAGGAGCGGACCGCGTTCGCGAGTTCCTGGATCCGTCGAGCCGGGACGCTTCCCGGTGCGGACTCGGTGATCGGGGTTTCCGTCCTGACCGACCGCCCGAGGCGTGGATCCGCCGGAACGGCGGTCACCGGGCCGCCGAGCACCGACGCGATCGACTCCGTCGGCACGGGATCGACGATCCGGTTGCACGCCGCCGCGACCAGTCCCGCGTCGAGTTCCCTCGCGAGCGCCCGCGTTCGAACCGCGTTCGCGAGGGCGAACGGTTGCGGGGAGACCACGAGCAGACACGCGTCCGCAAGCGCCAGCGGGACGCCCACGTCGGTGCGCAGTCCCGCCGGACAGTCGACCACGAGGAGTCCACGCTCCCGCTCGAGCGACCCGAGCACCTCCCGGAGCCGTCCCAGGTCGGCGGCCCGGGCGCCCGCGAGCGATCGGCCGCAGGGGACCAGCGTGACTGGTCCCTCCCGGACGCACTCGGAGGGCGCGGCTCGCCCCGCCAGCGCGTCGTGGAGGTCGGGTCCTCGACCGGCCGGGAGGTCGGCCATGCCGAGGTCCGCGTCGACCGCTACCCCGTCGAGCGCGGCGGCGAGCGCGTACGCGATCGTCGTCTTGCCGACGCCGCCCTTCCCGCCCGCCACTGCGAGTATCACGCGAAGCTCCCGAGCGCGTCCAGCGGCACCTCGGCGTTCCGGGCCCGACGCGCCCGCTCCCCCGCCCGTTCGGCGCTCGCATCGGCTCGCTCGGCCGCCTCCCGGAGCCGCTGTGCGGCCGATCGCAGCCTGGACGCCTCCCGGTCGAGCGTCGACGCGTCCCCCTCGAGCCCGTCGACGAGCGTCCTCACGCCCTCGATTCCCCCCTGCGCGACGAGATCGCTCTCACCGAGCGTCTCGATTACCTCGATCGCCTCCTCGACGTCCGCGTCCGCCAGCCGGCATCCCAGTTCGACCCGCATCGCCGCCCGCTCGGCGTCGTCGCCTCGGTGATCTCGGTCCGCGGGGCCGCCCGGACCGCCGATCCGGTTCCGGGCCTCGTCGCGTCCGCTTTCGGCCTCGTCGCGTCCGATTTCGCCGCCGGCGACGACCGCCCGCGGCGGACGAAACGTCCCCAGCGCGCGCCTCGCGCGTCGCACCCCGGAATCGTCCGGGGCGGGCCCCCGCCCGGTCGCTTCGATCCCGACCGGGGGTTCGGCCGGCGGCGAGCGACAGGCGTAACCGACGCCCAGCGTCGCTTCCGGGGGCACGGTGAGGGTGACCCCGTCCTCGTCCCAGCCGCGTTCCGGCACCCCGTTCCGGCGCGGCGGAAGCACCGCTCCGTCGAGTCGGTTCTCCAGTCTGACGTGTCGCGTCACGGGCGCCGGGTTGTGAACGGTCGCCCGTACGAACGTCACGCCCTCGCGCCGTTTTACGGCGTGTTCCAGGTTCACGCCGGCGGTTGCTTCGGCTTCCGGTTTGAATCACGGCTCGCAGAGCCAGACGTCGATGTCCAGCAGTTCGGCCGCCATCCCGGCGTCATCGATCCCGGTCCGGCGGGCGTCGACCACGATGGGAACCTCGAGTTCGGCGACTGCCACCGCAGCCAGTTGCGTTCCCGCGTCGCTTGCGCCGGACGATTCCTCTCCGCCGAGCGGTTCCACCCGGTCGACCGCCGCCTCGAACTCCCCGGCCAGCGCGTCCGCGAGGAACGCCCGGGCCTCCCGTCGCCGGTTCTCGAGGCGGTCCTGTAGCTTCAGCCGGCGGTTCCGTGCGTTCCGGACCGACCGGGCCTCGCGCTCGGCCGATTCCAGCGCCTGTTCGGCGGCGATTCGGTCGGTCGACGCCTCCGAGAGCTTCGCCGCGGCCGCCGCCAGTTCGTCGGCCGTCTCCCCCGTCGGCTTCCCGAGCTCCCGCTCCGTTCGGAGCCGTCCACGCAGTTCGGCGATCCGTTCCCGCAACGCGGCCTCGTCCTGCGACGCGTCCGCGACCTGCCGTTTCGCCGCCGCCGTGTCGGCCTCCGGTACGTCCAGCGAATCCAGCCGTTCCTCGAGGCGACGAATCTCCCCGTCGTGTGGGGTCGTCAGTCCCCGGGTTCGGGCTGCGGCCGCGAGCAGCCGGCGGGACGTCTCTCCCGCGTCACCGACGGGGCCGAGCACGTCGTACGCGGCGGGTCGGTCCGGTGGAACCGGGACCGATCCCTCGCCCGTCGTCCGTGGCGGAACCCGGACGGTTATGTCCGTTCCGTCCCGGATTGCGGCGTGGGCAGCGGCGGGCGACGCCTCGACGTCCCGGAGGTCGTGTCCGGTCGCGCGGGCGTTCTCGCTTCGCCGGAGGCTCACAGTTCCGTCCCCCGCATCTCTTCAGGATCGGGGTGTTCGGTGCCGGCGGCGAACTTCGCGTACGGCGTGCTCGGCTCCTCCCGGTTTTCGTAGGCCCTCGCGGCCGCCCGCACCCGCTCGGACACGTCGGCGAACTGATTCAACGGCTCCGTGCGCTCGATTTGAACGTCGTCGCCGTGTTTCCGCCGCAACCGCAGCGCCAGAAACGCCCCAAACGCCGTCTCGGCGAACAGGGCAGCCCGTCCGAAGCGTCGCACGACCGTCTTCCCGTGGGTTCGGCAGACGTTCCGGAGGGTCGTTCGCGCCTCCCGCGAATACGTCGCCACGAGCAGCATATATTCGGGGACATCTGAACTTCAAATATATCTTTCGTATTCGTATAAATATGGTCGTACGACTGACTCGTTCGCCCGACGCAGCCGGGACGGTTCGGCTTCCCCGCGGGATCGGTCCCGCAGTCAGAGCCGTTCCAGTTCGACCGCATCGCGATCGCACTCCAGCCCCCGGAGGTCGACGACCCTCTCGGCCGCCGCGGGGGTGGAGGGGGCGATCACGACGGCGCCCGCTGCGGGGGCCGGTGCGGTCGCGCGAAACACCGCCGCCTCGTCCTCGAAACTGGTCGCGTACGTTCGCAGCACGCCGATCACCCGCTCCTCGGTGGTCGCGAGTTCCGCCTCGCCCTCCTCGAACGCGCGTAACGCTTCCTCCACGTTCCGGAGTGCCGATATTCGATCCATCGTCAGGTCGTCCGCAGGTGGTTCTGCCGGGGTTCGTACACTTCGCCCTTCCGGCGGAGCTTCTCGATCTCGTCTTCCACTTTGCCGGGGTCCATTCCCACCTCGCCGGCCCGTTCCATCACCTCGTCCAGGGGTGCGCCCTCCTCGAACTCGTCCTCGAGCTTCCCGATCAGTTCCTTGAGGTTCTTGATCCGGTCGCGCTGGCTCTTCGAGGTACCGGTCTCGACCACGTCGGCGTCGAACTGCCCGGTCTCGGGGTCGACGCCGATGTCCTGGAGGCTCGACTCCACGATGTCGATCACCCGCTGAGCGTCCTCGCGGTCGACGGTGTCGGAGAGGCGCACGCGGGCGCTCGCCTCCGAGAGCCGCACCAGCGCTTCGAGCTTCCGGGCGGTCACGGGGACCGGGGAGTCCTCGTCGGCGCCCTGCGCGCGCAGGTCGACGTAGAAGTCCCGGATCGCCTCCTGCGCCTCGTCTGTCATCGTCGGGAAGCAGTTCCGCTTCGCGTAGGCGATGTACTTGCGCAACAGCTCCGCGTCGAGCACCGGCTCCACCTCCTCGGTGGCCCGGTCGAGTTCCGACTGGGTGAACTCCGAGGTCGCAAGCCGCTCGCGCTGGGTGTTCACCTCGCCGGCGTAGTTCGTCGTCAGGATGTGGTCGGCCAGCCGGGCGTCGCGGTCGGGATCCGGCTGGTCGGTGACGGTGAAGATGAGGTCGAACCGCGAGATCAGCGCCGGCTCCAGGTCGATCTGCTCCCCGAGGGGTTCGTACTGGTCGAACCGGCCGTATTTGGGGTTCGCCGCGCCCAGCAGGGAACACCGGGACTTGAGGGTGGCGTTTATTCCGGCCTTGGAGATGCTGATCGAGTTGTGGAGGACGACGCCCTTGCTGACGAACGTGTTCGTCGGTTCCACGGTGACGTCGTACACCCAGTCGCAGGCGCGTTCGCCCTCGTTCGGGATCCGCTCGACGTTCGTCACGCGGTAGTATCTGAGGTCGGCCCTGTCTTGGAGTTGATCGATCCGTTGTTCCGCCTCAAGCAGTGTACTATTCACGACTTCTTTTGCGCTCTCAAACAACCGTTTACGACGATTCAGAGAGTATCCACCGTTTTCTGCGTAGTATATCGCGCTCGTTGTTTCGCCTTTAATCCGTTCTGCGAGTTGCCTCCCGGACCAACCGACAGCTGAACGGACGGAGGCGAGGTCATCCGCATCTTTGATTTCCTGCTCGATTTCGCCGATTCGTCGTTCCAGCGTGTCGATTTCTGCGCGTACTGTTTCGACTTGAATACCGTAGCCGTTGTCGAGGATCGGTTTAAACCGTCCAGTCAGTCGTATACCGAGCAAGCGTTTGAGTGCCCTGATCTCCTTTGCGGCGTCGGTTGGGACAACGTCGTGGTGTCGTCTCGTTGCCTGGCTTCGGTCGGCAAATGCCTCGGCGCGCTCGTAGCGACTGTCAGCTTCTTCCACTACTGTATCGACGAATCTGGCGGTAGAATCGCCCATGACGTACACCTTCCAGGAATCTTCAGCGATGTCGTGGTGGATCCGTGATGCGACGCCGATCTTCGAGAGCGCGTCTGCATAATCCTCGGCGAGTCCGGCGGAGGCGGTCGAGAACGACATCGCTTCGCTCTCGACGCCTCCATCCCCGGCGAACGCGCCCACGAGGAAGCGTCGAATCACCTCCTGTGAGGCGCCGAGCACTTTTGCCGGAATCCGTTTGTTCCTGGCAGTGTTCAACACCTCCGGGAAGTTCGACTCGAACCACCGGTAGAGTTTCGTCGAAACCAGTGCCATCGTGACCGTCCCGGCTTCGTTTGTTCCATCGGCAGTCGTCATCCTGAACAGGTCGTCGACGAGCTCCTCGAACCGGTCCAACAGCCGTGGATCCTGGTTCGAGAAGCCGATCTCGTGGGTACGGCCCGCATACGAGTGCCCCTCGGCGACGAGGAACCCGAGTAACTCCGCGAGTTCGGGACTCATCACGTCCGGCAGCGTCACGTCCTTCTCTTTCCCGACGTGGCACTCCGGTTCTAGTTCCACAGCGCTGGCCGAATTCGGGAGCTGGCGCGGCGCCGGAACGAACACGTCCTCCTCGATCTCACACGCCGGAACGGTTTTCGTCTCTCCCTCTTCCGAGACGAACATGGGATGCTCGGGAGTTACGGTGACGCTCCGGCCGTTGGAGAACGTCACCTCGACGAACTCGTCGGGCGCCTCGTGACGACTGACGCGGTCGACCGGAAGCTTTCGCGTCTCGTTCGTCTCCAGATCCGTCGAGTGAACTGCGACGTCCTCGACCGGGAGGATCTCGCAGTCGACGCCGTCGATCACCGCGTCGGGGGTTTCGGCCATCTTTTCGTCGACGAACTCGCCGATCCGGACTCGACGGCCGTCGGCGAGCAGAAGCTCCGAGTCCGGGTGGTACGACTGCTGTTCGAGCGCCTCGTGCATCGCAGAGCGATCCTCCGATCGCATTTTATCCAGTTCGTCGACTGCCGCGATCCCCTTGTCCGCGAGCACGAGCGCGCCGGCCTCCAGCGTCCACTGCTGGCCGTCGCCGAAGTCGTCGCGTACAGCCGCAGCCGTAAGACCGGCAGATGAGGATCCTTTCCCCGAGGTGTACACCGATCTCGGGGCGATATTCTGGATGTAGGAGAGCAGTTGGGAGTTGTGCGAGACGATCCCGTTCGAGAGGTAGTTGTGTGTCCCCTCGACCTCGAGATCGTAGACCCAGTCGTCGTCGGGAGCGACGGTTTCGATGGAGTCGATGTGAGTCCTTCCTACGCCGTGTTCCGTCGGGGACGACGCCGGTCGAGATTTCCGATCGGCTATTGACCCTCCGTCGGCGACAACTGCCCCCGAAGTCTTCCCGCCAGCCTCGTTTCCGACGTCCTCGCTCCTTTGGGTTCCTTCTGCGATGACCTGTCCTGTGGTAAGGTTCTCCGCGGTGATCGGTCGGAACTCGCCGTCGGTCTCGACGAACAGTGGATGCGACGGCGTCACTTCGACTTGCCGTCCGGAACCCGTCCGGATGCGGTACATCCGATCGGGTGCTTCCCGCTTCCAGACCCGCGTTGCACTCGCGGGTTCGATCGTACCGTTGGGCTGCATCGACGGAACGCCAATATCGACCTCGTCGTACACACCGTCGTCAACCGGCTTGGGATCTTCGAGGTTTTCTTCGACGAGTTCCCGTATCGGGACCCGACGCCCGTCAGCCAACGTCACCATCGTATCTCCGGCGACGCACTTCCCAGTTCCAGGGTCCCCGATCAACAGCATGTGCAGGTCCCCCCGGATCCGGGAGCCGTCGGGGAGGTGTTTGGTCACGCCGGAGAACAGCTGGAGGATCATCGCGAGCTTCTCCTGGTCGTAGCCGTAGATGGACGGCGCCACCGAATCGACCATCTGCTGGTAGATGTCGTCCTCGCTGGACCGTTCGACGATGTCCTGGACGTCTGCCTGGGTGATGTCCATGTCCTCGAACTCCTCGTCCTCGATCGAGATCGAGACGCCGTCCATGTAGAGGTCGAAGACGGGGGTCTTCTCGTTGCCCTGCGTCATCTGCTCGATGTGCAACACGCCGACGACGGTGACGTGGTCCCCGGGCGTCACCTCCCCGGTGATGTCGTCCTCGGCGTCGACGTCGATCGCCTGGGGGGTCTGCCCGCCGCGCAGCCCCTCGGGCGACTCCTGGACGCGAAGCTTCTGGGAGTCGACGAACTCCGACTGGTCGTGGTTCACGCGGAACGGCCCCTGCCGTTCGCAGCCCTGGCACTCGTGGGGCTCCTGGAAGCCGGAGTCGGTCTGGGGAATGTACGTCATCGTGCCGCACCGCTGGCACTCGAAGGCGGCCTCGGTGATCTTCGGCCTGACGTCGGTCGCCTTCCGGACGATCCCCTGGACTGCGATCATCCGGCCGATGTGGTCGTCCTGGACCCGGATGCCCCGAATGTCGATCGTCCGCGACTGCGGGAGGTTCTCCACCCGGACGTGGGCCTGCCCGAGGCTCACGTCCGCGGGGAGGTCGTACAGCCGGAGCGCCTCCTCGGCGTACTCGCGGAACTGGTCGGGCTTGGCGAGGAAGTCCTCCGCGAGGTCGGGGTCGAACGTGTAGAGGTCGTCGTAGTCGACGTACAGCGACCGCTGTTCGTTCGGGTATCGCTGGGCGAGCTGCCCGATCTCGTCCCGGTAGTAGTTGCGGTAGAACTGGATGAAGCGCTCGGTGAGGTCGTCCGTTCCAGCCGTGGCCATCGCGCCGGGGTACGTCGGCATCACGTATGAACCTCATGCTCCCGTGGCGAAACTGGACAGTCGCCCGCCGTCCCGGACTCCACAGAGTTCCGGTCGATCGGGACGTTCCGGAGTCGCAAAGGTTTCGTTGCTTTCCCCTGAACGACACGCCATGCAGGCTTTCGTGGGTCTCTCTCTCGTGCAGGGCGCCTCTCTGTTTCACGCAAACGGGCAACCGTCGGGGATCGGCGTTCTCGGTCAACCGCCGGCTCCCGAAGGCCGGCTCGAACTGCTCGCCGGCCTTCCGACGTGGGCGCAGGTGATCGCCATCCTCGTCGGCGCGCTCGTGGCCGCGAAGTTGATCGAACTCCTCGGCTACTGGCTCGCCGACGCGCTGGACGGGGACGAGGAGGGATCGCTCCGCACCGTCTTCTTCGAGGAGATCACGCTCCCGCTTTACGTCTCGGTGTTCATGTGGGGCGTTTTTTTGAGTCTACGGCTCCTGGAGCTGCCGTTCGCGCTCGGGACGTTCCGGAACACGGTCCTGACGCTGGTCGTCGTGCTGTGGGCCCGCGCCGGGCTTCGGATCGGGGATCGATCGTTGAGCCAGCTCAAACGCCGGGACCGGACCTACGAGTTCGCGCCGGTGTTGAAGAACATCTGGTCGGTCGGGATAATCTCGATGACCGGGGTCGCGACCTTGACGATCTGGGAGATCGACGTCACCCCGCTGCTGGCCTCCGCCGGCGTGCTCGGGATCGTCATCGGGTTCGCCGCCCGGGACGCGGTCGCGAACTTCATCGGCGGCATCGCGCTGTACTTCGACGACACCTACAAACTGGGCGATTTCATCGTGCTCGAGTCCGGGGAGAAAGGCACCGTCGTCGACATCGGCCTCAGGTCGACGACAGTGCTCACGCGGGATCGGGTGATGGTGACGGTCCCAAACTCCGCGCTCAACACCTCCCAGGTGATCAACGAGTCCGCCCCCCAGCAGCACAAGCGGATCCGGGTTCCGGTCCAGGTCGCGTACGGCTCGGACGTCGCCCGGGTCGAGTCGATCCTCGAGAGCGTCGCCGCCGACGTCGATCCGGTCATGGAGTCGCCGCGCACGGAGATCCGCTTTCGCGAATTCGGCGACAGCGGACTCGAGTACGAGGTCCGGGCGTTCGTCCACCATCCGGCCAGCGAGCCCCGGGCGACCCACCTGCTGAACCGGGAGATCTACCGTCGGTTCGACGAGGAGGGCATCGAGATCCCCTACCCACAGCGGGACGTCCGATTCCCGGAGGGCTCCAGCGACGAGCGTCCGCGGTCGAGTGACCCGCCGGAGAGCATCTGATACTGCTTGTTGTAGACGGTTACCGGTCGACCGCCACGCCCTCGGGCGGTCGACACGGTAACTTCCTACAACAAACGTTATAGAAAGGGAAAGGTGAAAACCCACGGCTTCAGCCGTGGGTAGCTCAAGACGCCGTTTGGACCTGACGTTCCCGGCCCGT
>JAZKTH010000134.1:0-6809 GCA_036625675.1 Haloferacaceae archaeon | reverse complement strand
TGTCGGGGTAGTAGCCGTGCCAGGCGAACCACATCGCGTCGAACGTGTGGACCCGATCGAGCGGCAGGGCGTCAGGGTCGTACGACGAATCGTCGACCCGTACCTTCGCCCCGTCGGCCGCGACTGCCCGCTCCTCGGGGTTCAGGTAGACGTAGCCGGCGTCCAGGCGCGGGTCGGCGACTGCGACGACCGACGCGTCGCCCAGTTCGCCCGTCATCACCCTCTCCTCGAGGAGGGTGGACTTGTCGAACGCGACGGCCCCGTCGGCGGTCCGAGCGCCGAAGAAGACGCGCTTCCGGGAGAACCGGTCGTCGTCCCCGAGCGGTTCGAACAGCGTGTTCTCGCTGTCGTAGTACCCTCCGCGGGGGTTGTACGAGCCGTACGGATCCCTTCCGTAGTTCCTGGCGAAGCCGGTCTCGGTCGAGAGGACCTCGGTGTCCGGATGGAGGGTCCGCCACTGCTCCCAGGTCGTCCACACCAGTCGGAACTCCCGCAGCGACCGGGTACCGGGATCCGAGTTCCACGGCCCCGGGATGGAGGTGGCGAGGATCTGCGGCCACCAGGCCTCGGTGTCGCGGTCGTACATCACGAGGTTGTTGTTGATCAGCCGACCGGAGACCCCGAAGGTCGTCCCCCCGCGCTCGAACCCCTGGACGGTCCCGGTGAGCGGGCAGTAGGTCACCGCGACGGGGACGTCGCCGAGGCTGTCGTTGACGATCTCGTGCTGGACCAGGATCTTCTGCGGGTACGCCTTGACGACGCCGTCGCGTGCGACGCCGAACACGGGGTCGCCGGGATCGAGGAAGTCGGCGTCGTCGGGACCGACGAACGAGGGGTCGTCGATCGACGGAATTCCGTCCTTTGGCGGTCCGCCCGAAATCGCGAGCGACTCGAGTTCGGCGGGCTCCATCGGCAACGGCAGGGTCTCCTCGGCGGTCGGCACCCCTCCGTCCGCGCTCCGGTCGTCCCCGTCGTCCGTCGGGGTCGACGTGTCCGGGGTCGGCTCCTCGGTCGTATCCGGGGGATCCGTCGATCCGGGAGCGGTCCCGGTCGTACAGCCCGCGAGCCCCCCCAGTATCCCTACTCCGCCGACCGCGACGAACTGGCGTCGAGTGTGTCTCATTGGTCGATAGACGGCCGGAGCGGGATTAACCCTTGATCGGGCGTGTGCCTCGACCACACACCCCGTTTGCTTCCCGTTTCGCCTGTAGCCGGCGTCTATCCCCCGATTCGGGTCCTCATCCGGCACCCCCGGCGAGCAAGCTCGCGTCCGGATGCCGGCGCAGCAGCGCCATCGACACGGTACCCAGCAGCGGACCGATCAAAAGCGGCGCGAAGGCCCACCGCCACCCGACGACGTCGGCGACCGCCGGCGTCAGCTGGATCGAACCGATCGTGAGGAGGAAGCCCACGGCCGTCTGGAGCGTGAGCGCGGAGCCGACGTAGTCGGGATCCGCAAGCTCCGTGACCGCCGCCGAAAACTGCGCCGAGTCCGCGACGACGACGAACCCCCACAGCAGGACGAACGGCGCGATTATCCACGCCGGCGCGCCGAAGACGACGCCGGCCAGCACGGTCGCGGAGCCGCTGAGAATCATGCTCGCTGCGGTGACGGTGGTGCGTCCCCAGCGGTCGGCCGCCGAACCGGCCAGCCACGCCCCGACGCCGCCGATCGCGATCGTACCGAAGGTCAAAAGCGAGGCGAGTTCCGCCGGATCGGCCGCCCCCCGGTGGGCGAAGCTCGCCGCCAGATACGCCGGCATCCACGTCCAGACGGCGTACAGTTCCCACATGTGACCGAAGTAGCCGCCGTTGGCGAGGACGACGCTCCGGTCCCGCAGGATCCGTCCGACGGCTCGCGGGTCGAACGGCGACGGGTCGGGCTGGTAGGGTCCCTCCTCGTACAGCAACGCGAGCCCGGCGCCGACCAGCGCGATGGCCGTCGCCCCGTACAGCACGAGCCGCGGGTTTCCGACGCCGCCGACCACCCGGAGGAGGTGAGGCGTGGCCGAGCCGACGGTCAACGCGCCCACGAGAACGCCGATTGCCAGCCCGCGCCCGCGCTCGAACCACCCCGCCATCATCTTCATGCCCGTCGGATACACGCCCGCCAGCGCGACGCCCGTCACGAACCGCAGGAGGATCGCCGGCAGGGCGCTCGCGACGAAGGCCGCGATGACCGCCGTCGCGGCGGCACCCAGCGCCGCCGAGCCGGCGAATACGTACCGGGGCTGGAACGTGTCCGAGATCGTCAGCCCCGCCGACAGCAGTGCTCCGACGACGAACCCCAGCTGGACGGCGTTCGTCAGCCACGCCTGTTCGGCGGCCGAGAGCCCCCACAGCTGCGCTAACTCCGGCGAGACCGCCGACGCGCTGAACCACAGCGTCATCGCGAACAGTTCGGCGACGCCGACGAGCAGGAGGATTCGCCACCGACCAGCGTCCGGCTCGTCGCTCATGGCAGGACGATCACCCGGCCCGTCGCGATTCCGACGACGGCGAGGTAGAATACCGTTCCGAGCGCCGCGTTCGTCGCGACGACCCGGTCGGAATCCCGCCGCGGCAAGGCGTGATGGACCAGCGGGACCTCCGCGAGCTCCGGTCGGGTCAGCAGGTGGTTCATGAACACCCCGAACGCGCCCACGAGCAGGGGCCCGAACGCGAGGCTGTTGGCGAGCCGGAACAGCCACTCCACGGTGTCGTCCCCGAGCGCGAACGTCGCGACCGGCCCGAGGACCGCCGACGGATGCGGGAGCGCGGTCACCGCGGCGCCGTAGTTCGCGTACACGAAGGTCGCCGTCCCCAGCGCAATCGCCAGGAGCTTCGCGACCCCCCTCCTGCGGGCAGGGAGGGGGCGCGGGAGGACGAACACGCCCAGGAGGAAGACGGCGTTCATGCCGAACCACGGGCCGAAGTTCCGCATCGCGAGCGGGAGACCCGTCGCGAGGATCCCCACGCTGAACCAGTCGAGGCTCATGAGCCGCGTGTTCGGACACGACCCGGAGAGGACCTGCGTCCGGTGGACCGGATGGAGCAGGTGGACCACGCTCCGCGAGAGGAGGAACGTCGGCACCAGTAGCAGGTACGCGAGCAACCGCACGTAGAGTCCGGCCGGCGTGGCGACCGCGCCGATGGCGAGGGCCGTCGAGAAGTCGAGGACCCCGTTGACGAACCAGAAGGTGAGAAGCGAGGGCGCGAACAGGCAGCCGTTCAGTACGGCCGCGAGGTGACCCGTCGAGTAGGAGAACTCCTGTGAGAGCAGGTCGGCGAGCGCCGCCCCGAGGTTCCCGCCGAGTCCCACGATCGGGTCGAGCCGATCGCGGACCGCCTTCGCCCTCATCGAATCACCGCCCTCATCGCGTCACGCCGTCCGGTTCCTCGCGTCTCGGAACGCTGCCTCGACGACCTTGCTCAGGGTGGGGTGGGCGTGGATGGTCCCGGCCACCTCGTCGACGGTCAACCCCGTTCGCATCGCGAGGACGGCCTCGTGAAGCAACGTCGAGGCCTCGTAGCCGATTGCGTGTGCACCCAAGATCTCGCCGTCCGGGGCGGCGAGCACCTTCGTGAAGCCGCCCTCGAGTTTCTTCGCCCGCCCCATCGCCGAGTCGCCGTAGTTCGCCCGCCCGGTCACGTACTCGATCCCCCGCTCGTCGAGTTCCTCCTCGGTCGCCCCGACGCCGGCGATCTGGGGTTCGGTGAAGATCGCGTGCGGCATCGCCGAGAGGTCGACCGCCCGACGCTCCCCGCGGACGGCGTTCGCGATCGTGTGACGCGTCTCGTAGTCCCCGGCGTGTTTGAAGGGGGCGTTGCCCGCGACGTCCCCTTGCGCCCACACGTTCTCCGCCGTCGTCTCCAGGTACTCGTTGGTCTCGACGAATCCCCGGTCGTCGACGTCGATACCCGCCGCCTCGAGATCGAGCGTGTCGCCGTTCGGACGCCGCCCCAGCGCGACCAGTACCTCGCTCCCTTCGACGGTCAGTTCGTCGCCGGCTTCGGCCTCGGCGTGGACGGCGTGGCCGTCCCCGACCTCCTCGACGGCCGTCACGCGGTACCCGGTGTAGACGTCGTGCCGGTCGGCCGCGAACTCGGTGAACGCGTCGGCGACGTCGCCGTCCTCGCGGGGAACGAGCGAGTCCTCCATCTCGACAACCGTCACGTCCGTACCCACCGACTCGAACACGTAGCCCAACTCGACGGCGATGTAGCCGCCACCCAGGACGACGAGGCTGTCGGGCGGCTCCCGGCGGTAGAGCGCGTCCCGGCTCGTGAGATAGTCGATCCCCTCGAGGCCGTCGATCGGCGGAACGATCGGGCGGCTTCCGGCGGCGACGACGACTCTCTCGCCGGAGACGCTCTCGCCGTCGAGTTCGACCGTCCGTTCGTCGACGAACCTGGTCCGCTGTTCGAACAGCGTCAAATTCTCCTTCTCCCGGTATCGGGCCTCCATGTCCGCCGCGATTCCGCCCAGCAGGTCGTCCATCTCGTCCACGACGGCCGCGTGGTCGACGCCCTCCAGCGTCGCGTCGACGTGGAACCGACCGGCGTCCCGGACCTGGTTGGCCGCGTTTGCGGCCTGAACGAGCATCTTCGACGGGTTGCAGCCGCGGTTCAGGCAGGTGCCGCCGAGCGGCCCTGGTTCGACCAGCGCCGTCTCGAGTCCGGCATCCGCCGCCGCAGCGGCGACGTTGTTGCCTGTCCCTCCGCCGATGACGAGCACGTCGAAGTCGGCCATGCGTACGCCTCCAACAGAACCCGGGATAAAGAACCTCCTGCGGTGGTTCGTCCCGGTTGCACGGACGACGGGTGTGCCGGAACCGAACCCGACGCCGGGTCCCGCTCGTTCCCGGTCGCACCCGACGCCGGGTCCCGCTCGTTCCCGGTCGCACCCGACGCCGGGTCCCGCTCGTTCCCGGTCGCACCCGACGCCGGGTCCCGCTCACTCCTCGACGGTCCGGCTGATGTCGAGCGTGTACCCCTCGAGGACGTCCCGCCCCAGGAGCACCGGATAGGTCATCTCCCCCCGATCGCTCACGCTGGCCGTGACGGTTCGCCACCGTCCGTCGAGACACACGTCGACGTTGACGAGCGGCCGAGTTTCCGTGCCGCTTCCGGCACCGGACCGCACCTGGGTGGTGCCGACCAGCGGTCCGGCGCCGATCCGTCCCGCGAGGTCGGTGTCGATGCTCGTGCGCTTTGCGCCCGTGTCCGACTTTGCGACCGCCTCCGCCGCGCCGTTCCGGCCGTTGATCCGGATCCGCGTCGTGTAGCCGAGGACGCCGTCGCCCCCCTCCCCTTCGACGAGCGGCGGCTTGCAGTCGGGGACCGAGTCGTCGAGCGTCGATGCAAGCTCCGCTACCCGCGATTCCTCGGGGGTCCCGCCGGCGCGCTCGATCGCCAGCTGGGCGATGCGGGGGGCCACCGACGTCCCGGTCGCCTCGAACAGCCCCTTGAATCCGGCGGTTGCGTTGACCTCGAGGACGTACCACTCGCCGTCGACCGACATCAGGTCGACGCCCGCGAGGTCGAGTCCGAGCACCTCGGTCGCCTCCGTCGCGAACCGGCGGGGTTCCGCGCCGAGTTCGTCGGTTATCCCCTCGACCGCTCCCCCGAGGGCGACGTTCGTGCGCCAGTCGCCCTCCGGGGCGTGGCGCCGCATCGCCCCCACGACCTCGCCGTCGACCACGTACACCCGAACGTCGGAGGGCCGGTCGTCCGGGATCTCCAGGAATTCCTGGAGGAACGATCGCTCGTCCTCGATGAACGGCCCGACCGGGTCCCCCGGCGAGACGACGGACATCCCTCGCCCGTTGGTTCCGATCGTGCGCTTGTGCGCGGCCTCGTCCTGGAGGTGTTCGGGCCACTCCCGGACGGTCCGGGGCGACCGTCCGAAGTAGGCGTCCGGGACCGGGAGCCCCGCGGCGGCCAGCTTCGCGCCGGCGCGGTACTTGTGGAGCGTGTTCGCGACCGCCTGCGGCGGGTTCACGACCGGGGTCGTTTCACCGTAGAGTGCGGCCAGCTGGAGGTCCTCGAGCTGGCGCTGGCTCTTGGTCAAAAGCAGCCGGTTGACGACGGCGTCGACCCGCGGCGCGAGCCGGACGCTTCCGTCCTCGATCCAGGAGGTGACGTTCTCGTCGCGGATCCAGACGGGTTCGTGTCCCAGCGCTCGAACCGCGTTCAGGATCGCCTTGGTCTCCTTGCTGTTGTGAGTGCTCAACACCCCGATCCGCCGCGTTCCGGACGCCGTCCCGGAGCGATCGGCGCCCGTCGACCGATCCTCGCTCGCCGACCGGCCGGCGCTCGCGCAGCGAGCCGTCTCGGGGGTTCCGTCCGACGGTGTCGTGTTGGATGAGGCCATGGGGGTCGTTCCCCTGTACCTGGTTGGGCCCGTCTATTACCGGTTCGGCGGGCGTGCAAGGCGGTTACAGTCGCCGTATCGGTTTATGTCGGTGCGGTGATGATCGGGGGTAATGACCGATCAGCAGCCGGATGCGTTCACCTACGACGGCGGGCGGGTCGAGCCGGGCGAGACCGAGGAGTTCCGGTATCGGGTGACCGAAACGTACCTCGGCGATCCGGTCCGGATCCCCGTCACGATCATCAACGGGCCACGCCCCGGCCCGACGGCGTTTCTGTCCGCCGCAATCCACGGGGACGAACTCAACGGGATCGAAGTCGTGCGGAAGGTCGCCCAGGAGTGGAATCACACCGACGTCTGCGGGACGATCGTGTGTCTCCCAGTGTTGAACGTCCAGGGGTTCGTTGCGCAGGAGCGGTACCTCCCCATCTACGAACGGGACCTCAACCGGGCG
>JAZKTH010000133.1:0-6830 GCA_036625675.1 Haloferacaceae archaeon | reverse complement strand
TCTTCTCCGGGGAGGAGCTGCTGAAACTCCAGCGGGAGTTCCTCTACGACTTCCTTCACGCCACCCAGGAACAGACGATCAAGCCGAAGAACAACCCCCGCATCGACATCGACCAGGTGATCGTGGGGCGGACGAACATGCCGGAGTACCGCGAGAAGACCGGCGACGAGAAGATGGAGGCGTTCAACGACCGGACCAAGCGGATCGACTACCCCTACGTGCTCGAGTACGAGTCGGAGGCCAACATCTACCGGAAGATGCTTCGCAACGCCGACGTACCGGACGTGAACGTCGAACCACACACCCTGGAGATGGCCGGGCTGTTCGGCGTGCTGACCAGGATCGAGGAACCCTCCGACGAGTCGATCTCGCTTCTGGGTAAGGCGAAGGCGTACAACGGCGAACTCGACGACGTCGACGCCGTCGACCTGAAGAAGCTCCGGGAGGACGGCGACGAACGGGCCGAGATCGCGGAGGGGATGAAGGGTGTGTCCGCGCGGTTCATCGGCGACGAGATCGCCGAGGCGATCATGGACGCCACCCACCGGGACCGCGGCTACCTCTCGCCGCTCGCGGTGTTCCGCCACTTCGAGGCGAACCTCGAGAGCCACGGCTCGATCGACGCACAGAACCTCGAGCGGTACGGGCGCCTGCTCGAACAGGTCCGCGAGGAGTACAGGGAGCGGGCGATCGAGGACGTGCGCCACGCGCTCGCGTACGACGTCGAGGAGCTCACCCGACAGGGCGAGAAGTACGTCGACCACGTGATGGCGTACATCGACGACGCGAAGGTCGAGGACGAACTCACCGGCCGGGAACAGGAGCCCGACGAGACGTTCCTCCGGGCGGTGGAGGAGCGGCTCGACATCCCGCCGGACCGCAAGGACGACTTCCGCCAGGAGATCTCGAACTGGATCTCCCGGCGCGCCAGGGAGGGAACCTCCTTCGACCCCCACGAGAACGACCGACTGCGCCGGGCGCTCGAGCGGAAGCTGTGGGACGACAAGAAGCACAACATCAACTTCTCCGCCCTCGTGTCGGCCAACGAGACGGACGACGACGACCGGGCGGCGTGGGTCGACGCGCTGAAGGAACAGGGTTACTCCGCGGAGGGGGCCCGCGAGGTGCTCGAGTTCGCCGGCGCGGAGGTCGCGAAAAGCGAACTCGAGGAACATGCCTGACGCCGAGGCGTTCAGCCGGGCGGCCGACGAGGCGCTCGAGGGGGCCTACGAACCCCCGATGAGCCTGACTGAGTACGTCGAGGCCGCGTTTCGGAACCCCTCGATCGCGGCCGGCGCGGCCGGATACCTCCTGGAGGCGATCGAGGCGAGCGGCACCCGGACCGTCCGCGAGCGGGGCGAGAAGCTGACCCGCTACCGGTTCTTCGACGACCCGTACGGCGACGGGGAACACGCGGTGCTCGGCAACACCGGGATACTCAACGCCTTCGTCGACGACCTCCGGGCGATCGTGACCGGCCGGGGGAAAGAGGAGAAGATCATCTGGTTCGACGGACCGACGGCCACGGGGAAGTCGGAGCTGAAGCGCTGTCTGGTGAACGGCCTCCGGGGGTACTCCCGGACCGCCGAGGGACGGCGATACACCCTGGAGTGGAACGTCGCCGGGGGCGCCGACGAGCGGAGCCTCGGCTACGGGGACGGTTACGTCGACGAGGACGACTGGTACGCCAGCCCGGTCCAGGTGCACCCGCTCTCGGCCTTCCCGCGGGAGGTTCGGGAGGAGCTGGTCGCCGCGCTGTCGGCGGAGACCGACCGGGAACTGTCCGTGCCGGGCGAACTCGATCCCTTCAGCCGCGAGGCGTACGACTTCCTGGAGGAGCGATACCGTCGGGCCGGCCGGAGCGACCGGTTCTCGGCGGTGACCGACAGGTCGCACTGCCGCGTGAAGAACTACGTCGTCGACGTGGGGCAGGGGATCGGCATCCTGCACTCGGAGGACGACGGGACGGCCAAGGAACGGCTCGTCGGCTCCTGGATGCCGGGGATGCTCCGGGAACTCGACTCCCGGGGACGGAAGAACCCACAGGCGTTCTCCTACGACGGCGTACTGTCGCAGGGGAACGGGCTGTTGACCGTCGTCGAGGACGCGAGCCAGCACGCCGACCTGCTCCGGAAGCTCCTCAACGTTCCCGACGAGGGGCGCGTCAAGCTCGACAAGGGGATCGGGATGGACGTCGACACGCAGTTGGTCGTGATCTCGAACCCGGATCTCGGCGTCGAACTCGACCAGTACGCCGACCGGGACGGCTCCGACCCGCTGAAGGCGCTCAAACGCCGGCTGGACCGGCAGGAGTTCCGGTATCTCACCAACCGCCGCCTGGAGGCCGAACTCGTCCACCGGGAGCTGACCGGCGAGACCGAGGTGTGGGCGACGGCGGAGGGCGTCGACCCCGACGAACGCGTCCGGGAGGCGGTTCACGTCCCGATCCGGGACGGTTCCGGACGGAGCCGGGAACTCGCGCCGCACGCGATCGCCGCGGCGGCGACCTACGACGTCGTGAGTCGGCTGGACGCGGAGAACGTGCCCGGCGATCTGGACCTCGTCGAGAAGGCGATCCTGTTCGAGCGGGGGTACGTCCAGGAGGGCGACGAACGCCGCGAGATCGGGGAGTTCGAATTCGACGTCCAGGACGCCCACGACGGACAAAGCGGGATTCCGGTGACCTACACGCGGGACGTGATCGCGGAATTGCTCGAGGGCGAGGGGGACAGGTCCCACCCGGAGCTTCGGGTCGAGGACGTGATCATGCCCGACGACGTGCTCGACGCGATGGCGACGGGGGTGGCGACGGCGCCGGTGTTCTCCCGGGCGGAGGCGGCGGAGTTCGAAAACCGGGTCGCGACGGTGAAATCGCACGTCCGCGACCGGCAGGAGGCCGACGTCCTGGACGCGATCCTCTCGGACGTCGGCGTCGACGAGGAGACCGTCGCCGAGTACGTCGAGCACGTGTACGCGTGGGACACCGACGGCACCGTCGACACCCCCCGGGGGAAGGCGGAGCCGGATCCGCTGGTGATGAAGCTGTTCGAGACCGAGCACCTCGGCCGGTTCGACGACGGCGACTACGACGACGGGGCGCCGACGGAGCCGGTGGCGGCGTTCAGGCGAAAGAAAGTGATCGCGGCGCTGAACCGCTACGCCTGGGAGCACCGCGACGAGGACTTCGCCGTCGAGGGCGTCGACCTCCGGGAGGTGCCCGTGATCCGGACGGTACTGGAGGCCGACAGCTGGGACGACGTCAGGCGGCTGTTCCCCGACTTCGACCCGGACAAGTGGGACGACCCCCCGGCCGACACGGAGACGGAAACGGTGAAAGAGCAAACGATCGATCGGCTGTGCGACCGGGGCTACTCGCCCGCGTCCGCCGAGCTGACCAGCCGGCTCGTGCTCCGGGAGGTGGCGCACGAATGGGACTGAGGGACGACCTCGAGCGGTTCCGGGAGGTTGGCGAGAAGCGCCGGCAGGACCTCTCGGAGTTCATCAGCCACGGCGACCTGACTGGGTCCGCCCCCGACCGGATCCGGGTTCCGGTGAAGCTGATCGACCTCCCGTCGTTCGAGTACGACCGGCGCTCGATGGGCGGCGTCGGCAAAGGCGAGGGCGCACAGCCGGGACAGCCCGTCGAGGTCCCGGGCGAGCAGGGGGACGGCGACGGCGACGAGGACGGCGAGCCGGGGGAGGAAAGCGGGGACCACGAGTACTACGAGATGGATCCCGAGGAGTTCGCGGCGGAGCTGGACGAGGAACTCGGCCTGGACCTGGAGCCGAAAGGGAAACGCGTGGTCGAGGAGATCCAGGGGGAGTTCACCGACGTCACCCGGAGCGGCCCCAACTCGACGCTGGACTTCGACGAGTTCTTCAAGCGCGGCCTCAGGCGGAAGCTCGCGACGGACTTCGACGAGGAGTACGTCCGCGAGGGGCTGCGGGTGAGGGGCGCGGACGTCGACGACGTCTACCGCTGGGCGCGGGAGAACAGGATTCCCGTCTCCCGGGCGTGGATCGCCGACGCCGCGTCGGACCTGCCGGCCGGGGAGCGGGACCGGTGGGCGAGCTTCGACGAACTCGAGGCGAACGTGGAGCGCGAGCCGGTCTCGGTTCGCCTGCGGCGGGAGGGTATCCGGAAGATCCCGTTCCGCCCGGAGGACGAGCGCTACCGCTACCCCGAGATAATCGAGAAACGCCAGAAGAACGTCGTCGTGGTCAACATCCGCGACGTCTCCGGCTCGATGCGCGAGCGGAAGCGCGAGCTGGTCGAGCGGGTGTTCACCCCGCTGGACTGGTACCTCACGGGGAAGTACGACGAGGCCGAGTTCCGGTACGTCGCCCACGACGCCGAGGCCTGGGAGGTCGAGCGCGGGGAGTTCTTCGGCATCCAGTCGGGCGGCGGCACGCGGATCTCCGCGGCCTACGAACTGGCCGCCGAGATCTTGGAGGAATACCCGTTCGACGAGTGGAACCGATACGTCTTCGCGGCCGGGGACAGCGAGAACTCCGCGAACGACACGCGAGAGCGCGTGATCCCGATGATCCGCGAGATCGACGCCAACCTCCACGCGTACGTGGAGACACAGCCCGGCGGCGGCGCCGTCAACGCCACCCACGCCGACGAACTGCTGGAGGCGTTCGGCGATTCCGACGGGGTCGCGGTGACGCGGGTGGCCGACGGGACGGGCGTGACCGACGCGATTTACGACATCCTGAGCACGGAGGACGAGACCGAATGAGCATCCACGAACGGAGCGAGAGCGAATGAGTGACGCCTACAGGGACGAGCGCATGCTCGCGAGACGGGAGGCGACGGAGCTCTCGGAGCCGGTCCGGGAGGCGCGCAACCTGGCGCGGAAGCTCGGGCTGGACCCGTACCCGGTGAACTACTGGATCGTCGATCACGAGGAGATGAACGAGCTCATCGCCTACGACGGCTTCCAGGAGCGATATCCCCACTGGCGCTGGGGGATGAAGTACGACCGCCAGCGAAAGCGGGACCAGCACGGCCTGGGGAAGGCGTTCGAGATCGTCAACAACGACGACCCCGCGAACGCGTTCCTCCAGGAGTCGAACCCGCTCGCCGACCAGAAGGCGGTGATCACCCACGTCGAGGCCCACGCCGACTTCTTCCGGCGGAACGAGTGGTACCGGCTGTACGCGGACCGCGGGGAGGAGGGGCCCGACGCCGCCGCGATGCTGGCGCGGCACGCCGACGCGATCGCGGAGTACGTGGAGGATCCGGAGATCGACCGGGGCGAGGTGGAACGGTTCGTCGACGCGATCCTCCCGCTGCAGGACACGATCGACCAGTACCGGCCGCTCTCGGACGAACCCGAGGAGTCGGACGGACCGGACGATCGGGGGGCGGAGTCACCGGACCGCCGGGAACGGCTCGCCGAGGTCGGTATGTCCGAGGAGATCAGGGAGGCGGTGTTCGACGACGAGTGGCTGGACGGGGAGGTCGACGGCCCGCCCCCGGAGCCGCGCCGGGACGTGCTCGGCTACCTGCTCGCGCACGGGAAACGATACGACGAGGAGGAAAAGAAGGCGGTCGAACGGCCGGACTGGCAGACGGACGTCCTCTCGATGCTCCGGGAGGAGGCGTACTACTTCGCCCCGCAGAAGCTGACGAAGGTAATGAACGAGGGGTGGGCGAGCTACTGGGAGTCGCTGATGATGGCCGACGAGGGGTTCGCCGGGGCCGACGAGTTTCTCACCTACGCGGACCACATGGCCCGGGTGCTGGGATCGCCCGGCTTGAACCCGTACAAGCTCGGGATGGAGCTGTGGCAGTACGTCGAGAACCGGACGAACCGCCGGGAGGTGCTGGACGCGCTGCTCCGGGTCGAGGGCGTCACCTGGCAGAACTTCGAGGAGACGGTGGACCTCGGTCGGGTCAGGGAGCTCCTGGAACCGGACGAGACGGTGACGGACCTCGGAACCGGGGCGCTCGACCGGCTGGAGCCGGACGACCCCCGGGTGGACGCTCGTACGCTCGCGGCCGCGAAGCGGACCCGCGAGGGCGACCTCGATCCCGACGAGGAGGACGTCGACGTCGACCGCTACCCCTGGAAACTGCTCACCTACGAGGGCCTCGCGGAGCGGCACTACTCGCTGTCGAAACCCCAGAACCGGGGCGTGCTGGATCGGGTGAGTCGGTCCGAACTCGAGCGGCGGGCACGGTACCTCTTCGACGACGCCCGTTACGGGAGCGTCGAGGAGGCGGTCGCGGACGTCCCCTACACCGCCGGGTGGGACCGGCTGTTCGAGGTGCGCGAGAGCCACAACGACGTGACCTTCGTGGACGCGTTCCTCACCCAGGAGTTCGTCGACGAGAACGACTACTTCACCTACGAGTACTCCCGGGCGAAGAAGGGGTACCACGTCACCTCGACGGAGGCGACCGACGTGAAGACGAAGCTCCTGCTGCGGTTCACCAACTTCGGGAAACCGACGATCGCCGTCTACGACGGGAACTTCGACAACGCCGGGGAGCTCCTGCTTGGCCACCAGTACAACGGGGTCGCGCTTGACGAACCGCAGGCGAGGTCGACGCTGGAGCGCGTCTTCGAACTGTGGGGACGACCGGTCAACCTCGCGACGATCCGCGTGGAGTACGACGACCGCGAGATCGAGGTCGCCAGGAGGCGCTCGCAGGAGCCCGAGGGGACCGAAGTCGGCGTGCGCATCCGGTACGACGGCGAGAGATTCGAGGAACACGAACTCGACGAGGAGTTGTTCGACCGGCTCGCGGCGACCGACGTCGACTACGACACAACGCCGGACGACTGGCTCGCCTGAGCGGGACGCCGATGGGCCGG
>JAZKTH010000132.1:0-6846 GCA_036625675.1 Haloferacaceae archaeon | reverse complement strand
AAGCCGGCGCCACCGATGGCGAGAACGGAGACGACCATGATCGCTGCCAGGAACACTGCACGTCCCTTTTGGCGATATGTTGTGTCGCTTGTCATGTTTAGTAGTTGTTGTTGTACTTCCGGTGTCAGTCCCTTTTTCCCGGCCTGAAGCGCCCCGCCGACGGAGACGTCGTCGCCGCCGTCGTCGACGCGGGGACTCGACCTGGGATACTCGATACTGCCACCATGGGTAGGGGTACGGTCATTACAACCATCGCTTGTATTAAATGCTTTGTGGTCAACCGACTCCTTCGTCAAGGCTTGTCACACCCGAATTCGATGGATAGAGCGCCTCTCGGGAGTTAATCACCACATAAGTACTTTCTGCCTCGGCGGACTTCGATGTGGTTGTGGTTTCGGGGGTCGGCGCCGACGGCGTTCGCCCGCCACCGGCCCCCTCGCCCCGGGTTTCGGGGCTTCGGCGCGTGACCGTCGGGGCCGGCGTCGACGCGGCCGTCTGACAGTCGTCCGACAGTGTCGAAACGGCGGAGTGGTTGAATAATCGATCTGACGGCGATCGGTGAGGAACGAGGTGAGCCGGGAGAAGCCTCCAGCCACTGAAACGAAACGGTGAACGCAAACGGTCTACGGATTCGTTTCGCAACCGAACGACGAACCCGGGGGTTAGCCTTCCTGTCGCGTCCTGGTCCCACTCTCCTGTCGCGTCTCGAAGTGGCATCTCGCGCGTGCGAGCGCGTCCCTGTGGCGCCCCCGTCGCGCCCCGTCGGGCGAGTCCCCAGCGAACGCCCCGTCGAGCGCGAAACTGCCGGAGACGGCGACCGCGATGACGGAGGGCGGGGTCACCGCCCCCGGCGGAGCCGTCCGGTGGCGATCAGGAAGTCCCGGGCGAACACCGAAAGCGACGGCAGGAGGACGAACGGGGCGGCGGTCCAGACCAGCCCCGTGGGCACCACCGGCGCGAGCGCCAGGGTGAGAAACGCCATCTGCACCCCGGCCAGGTACCGGCTCAACTCGCCGTCGGGGAGGTCGAACACCGGGCGGTCGCGGCGCCGTCGCCACGCCAGGCCGGCGCGATAGACGTACCGGGCGGCAGACAGCGAGAGGTACCAGACCGGGAGCTGTCCCCACAGCACCGCCACCAGCGGGGCGGCCACGAAGCCGAACGTGTCGAAGGCCATGTCCAGGCGCCTCCCGAGCGCCGTCTCCCGGCCGACGGTGCGGGCGACCGTCCCGTCGAGTTTGTCCAGGGCGGCCCCCGTCCCGTAGGCCACCGCCGGTACCCACGCCAGGGCGGTGCCCGGCGGCACCACGACGAACCCGGCCACCGCGGCGTAGAGGGCGCCGCGAAGCAGCGTCAGCGCGTTCGCCACCCCGAACAGCCGGCGCCACGCCCCCCAGGGCGCCCGCTCCGAATCGAGGTCGAGGTCGGCCCCTCGATCCGGATCGGCCTCCGGATCGCGGTCGAGGCTGCGGCCGGCGTACCAGAGCTGTCCCCCCCAGCAGACCCCGGCGACGACCGCCGGGGAGAGGGCGTACAGGTCGATCCATCCCGACGCGAACGGACCCCGGAGTGCGAGGAGGAGGCCGAGGGCACCGAGCACCGGAAGGCCGATCCGGAACCCGATCGCGAGCGAACGGGCGCGCCGCGGTCCGTCCATCTACGTCCCCCGAGGGACCCGATGGCGGTTGTCGATCCCGGACGAGGCCCGATCGCGATTGCTGTCCCCGGATGTCGTCACCCACCTGTGCCCGAATCCGGGCCGGTTCGACGGTACCATGCGACGCAGTCACCCCAGATAGGAATCCCACCCACCTAAAGCCACAGCCGTCACGACCGCAGGAGTACGATCAGGACGGCCAGGAGGGCGACCTGTGCGACCTTGTCGACGGCGCCGAGCGCCCCGATGTCGGCCGGGAAGGACTTCGGCCCGGCCGCGAAGTTGAAGACGTACCAGAGCACGATCTGGACGAGGACGAACGGGATCCCGACGGCGTACACCGTCCGCCGGCGGTAATCGATCAGGACGAGCACGACGGCGCCCAGAAAGCCCAGCCCGGCGAGGACGAAACTGATCCCCTGCCCGGACGGGAGCATCCTGACCCCCAGCAGGAGGTGGATGACGGCGCTTATCAGCGCCGCGAGGATCCCGACCCAGTGGAGACCGCTCAGCGAGTCCGTGCGCAGCGCGAATCCGGTCGTTTCGGATGTTGCCATACCACACACTCGGAACGGGCCCACATAATCGTGATGCTCCATAGTTCTGACCGTGCGTAGCAACGGCGGAACGACTGCGTTCACTGATATGGAAGTACCTCGAAAGCCCCGGTCGGGCGACCGGCCGGCCACCGTCGGGCGGGACGTCGGAGGCGCGTCGAACGGAATCCCGGCCGTCGTCAGCGCTCGAAGTCGGGCTGTCGGAGCGAGTCGATGCGGGCGAGTTCCTCCTCGTCGAGTCGTTCGGCGGCGGCGGCCAGGTTCGAGACGACGTGGGAGGGCGTCGTGCTCGAGGGGATCGGGACGACGTGCCGGGTGACGTTCCACGCGAGGACGGCGCCCGCCGGCGAGAGCCCGTGGTCGGCCGCGACCTCCCGGAGGACGGGTTCCTCGAGGAGCCCCGGCGCCGAGAGGGGCGAGTGGGCGACGACCCGGATCCCCCGCTCGTGACAGAGGGAGACGAGGTCGTTCTGCGGCCGGTAGGGGTGACGCTCGATCTGGACGAGCGCCGGGCGGACGCGACCCGTCTCGAGGATCGTCTCCAGCTGGGATCGGGTGACGTTCGAGGCGCCGATCGTCCGGGCCAGCCCCCGGTCGTGGACCGCCTCGAGGTTCTCCCAGGCCCTCTCCAGCGGGACGTCCGCCGTCGCGACGTCGCCCTCGTCGGTCTCGGGAAACGTGAGCGCCTCCTGTCGCTCGACGGGCTCTTCGGCCAGTCGAGTCAGGGGGCCGCGGTGGGCCCAGGCCCCCGGCCAGTGGAGCGCGTAGCAGTCGAACGTCTCCCGGCCGAGTTCCGAGAGGCTGCCCGTCGCGGCCTCGATCATGTGTTCGCGCCGGTGGTTCGTCCGCCAGACCTTCCCGAGGACGAAGACCGCCTCGCGGTCGGGCGCGCCCGGCGCGGCCAGCAGCTCCCCGATCCGGTGCTCGTTGCCGTACAGTTCCGCGGTGTCGAGCAGCCGGTAGCCGGCGTCCAGCGCCGTCGCGATCGAGTCCCGCCGGTCGACGTACTCGCCGTCCCGATACCGCGAGGTGCCGAAGCCGATCGGCGGCAGCCGGATCGCGTGCCGGCCCGTCGACTCCCGGTTCCTCCCGGCCCGGGCGACGGCCGGATCGGACGGGTCGACCGCCGGGTCGGGTGGGGTGACGACCGGCCGGGGAAGCCGATCGCGGCTGGCGCCGTGATCCGGCACCGAGACCGGCCCGCCCTCCGCCGCGGCGGTCTCGACGGCGTTACAGACCGCGACGACGTGCGCGCCCCGCCGGGCCGTCCCCCTGTCGGGTTCCCCCGCCGCGACGCGTTCGGCGAGTCGCTCCACGGCGTCGACGTGCTCGATCGGGGCCGACGGGAACTGCGGCGGCGCACTGGTGTACTCCCGGCCGAGGCGACCGAACTGGACGTGGTCGACGCCCGTGGCCATCGCGCCGGCGTCCGAGAGGTACAGCGAGCCGTCGTCGCCGTGGAGCTCCAGGCCGTAGAACTCCCGGCTCCGGTGGGGCGCGTAGAAACTCGCCGTCAGGCGGACGATCGGGCCCGCGGCGAACGAGAGCGTCGCCTCGACGTGGCTCGGGGCCGAGGGCCGACGCCGTTCCCCGTCGGGCCAGACGTCCAGCGCGTCGGCGGCCCGCACCGCCTCGACGGGGCCGAACCAGGAGACGAGCAGCGTCAGCGGGTAGACCCCGCCGTCGTACAGCGGCCCGATCGACAGGAACGAGTCGGGGCGATCGTGCCAGTCCGTCACGCGGCCGACGTGGGCGTGGGCGTAGCCGAGCCGAACCGGACCCGTGCGCCCGTCCGACAGCAGCCGGGCCGCCCGTCGCTGTGAGGGACCCCGCGGGTTCCCCGGCGCACAGCCCAGCGCGAGGTCGCGCTCCCGCGCGGTCGCGAGCAGGTCGCCGGCGACGTCCGCCTCGAGCGCGAGCGGCTTCTGGGTGTGGACGTGGCGGCCCGCCGAAAGCGCCGTCCGGGTCACTTCCGCGTGGGCGCCGTGACTCGTCAGGTTCACGACCAGCGGCGCGTCGACCGCCGAAAGCGCCGCGTCCAGGTCGCGAAACCACGGGCAGCCGTGCTCGGCGGCGAGGGCCGCCGCCCGATCGGCGTCGAGGTCGCAGACGCCGGTCACCGAGAGGGAGGCGGACGACGCCAGGCCGTCCGCGTACGCGGACGCGATCGCGCCGGCTCCCACCACCAGACAGTCCATACGTTCACGGAGACCGGCTCAGGTAAATGCGTCCCGCCGGTACCCCCGTCCCTGCTTGCCGCCCTCCGTCCACGCCTCCGTCCCAGCCCCCCGTTCCCGGAGCCGAGGCCGACAGTATATTTCGGTCCGGGGCGAACGTGGGCCATGGCGCGGGTCGCGGTGCTGCACAACACGCTGGATTTCCAGGGCGGCGCCGACGCCGTCTGCCTCGTGACCTGCGAGGCGCTGTTGCCCGACCACGAGGTCACGCTGTTCACCCTCTCGGAGACGGACCCCGCCGCGCTGTCCGGGCGGTTCGACGTCGACGTCGACGGCCTCTCCGTCCGGATGCCGCCGGGGGGCGCCGCGATCGCGGGGGCGCTCGCGGGAGCGGTCCCGCTGATCGGGCCACAGCTGCCGTTCCGGAGCGTTCTCGTCCGCCGCCACTTCCGGCGGTACGCCGGGGCGTTCGACCTCGCAGTGAGCACCGCGAACGAGCTTTCGCTGCCGGTTCCGTCCGTGCAGTACGTCCACTACCCGCAGTTTCGCCGGCGGCGTCTCGGGGACGGCGAGCACGGACGGCTGAACCCCCTGTGGAGCCGGCTCGCCGGTCCCGACCGTGACGACCTGGCGGGCGCGGCGCTGCTCGCGAACTCCGGGTGGACTGCCGACGTCGTCGAGCGGATCTACGGCGTCCGCCCGGACGTCGTCCACCCGCCCGTCGACCGGATCGAGGGCGGACTCCCCTGGGCGGACCGGGAGAACGGGATCGTGGTGGTGGGACGGATCGCGCCGGACAAGCGCGTCCGCGAGGCGATCGACGTGGTCGACCGGCTCCGGGACCGCGGCCGCGACGTCCACCTCCACGTCGTCGGGGCGGCCCCGCGAGCCTACCGGGGGTACGTCGAGCGCGTCGCCGCCGCGGCCGGGGAGCGACCGTACGTCTCGCTCGAACGCGACGTCGACCGCGAACGGCTCGAACGCCTCCTCACCTCCCACAGGTACGGGCTCAACCTCAAGCCGGAGGAGCACTTCGGGATGTCCGTCGCCGAGTACGTCGCCGCCGGGATGATCGCGTTCGCCCCCGCAAGCGGCGGCCAGCAGGAGGTGCTCGACGGGCGCACGGACCGGTTGTTCGCGTCCGTCGACGGCGCGGTCGACCTGATCGACGCGGCCATCGCCAACGACGACAGACCGTCGCTCCCGCCGGATCGATTCGCCCGCGAGCGGTTCCAGTCCGCCGTCGCCGAACGAGTCGCGCAGGCGGTCGAGAGCGCCGACGGCGCCCGTGACCTATAAATACGGAACTCGCCCCGGGCACGTGCTTATAAATGCGGAACTCGGCCGCATCTGGCCCTTATAAAGGCGGGCGCGTTCGCGACGCCCGGGCGATCGCCCTACTCGTCGTCCCGCGGTTCGCCGGCGAAGGTGTAGTCCGCGGAGTTGTCCTGTGGGTCGTATCCGAGCACCTCCCGGGCGCGCTCGATCGAGTAGTACTTCCGGTCGTTGTCGGAGATGCCGTAGACGATCTCGAAGCCGTACTCCGCCCGGAGACACCGGTCGAACAGGTGGGCGCAGTCCCGGGCCGACAGCCACATCGCGTGCCCGCGTTCGTACTCCGGCGGGGGGTGGTTCCGCGTCAGGTTGCCGATCCGGACGCAGACCACCGAGAGGTCGTGCTCGTCGTGGTAGTACCGACCGAGGAACTCCCCGGTCGCCTTCGAGACGCCGTAGAGGTTCCCCGGCCGCGGGAGCTCGGTGCCGTCGAGCCGGAAGTCGTCGCCGGGGCGGTACATCCCGGGCGTCCGCTCGTCGGTCTCGTAGGCGCCGACGGCGTGGTTCGAGGAGGCGAACGCGAACTTCTCGACGCCGGCGTCGACCGCCGCGCGCATCACGACCTGGGTCCCGTCGATGTTGTTCGTCAGGACGCTGTCCCAGGGCGCGGTCTTCCGGGGGTCGCCCGCGAGGTGGATCACCGCGCCGCACCCCTCGATCGCCTCCGCGACCGCCGACTCGTCGGTGACGTCCGCGACGAACACGTCGTCCCGGGTCGTCCCGGCCGGCCGTTCGTCGGCGGTGAGCGGTTCCCGATCCAGCAGCCGCCAGTCGTACGACTCGCCGAGCCCCGCCAGGATGGCCTGCCCGACCCGGCCCCCGGCGCCCGTCAGCAGGACTGGCTCGTCCATTCGAGTTCCACTCCGGCAAGCGGGCGGAAATATCGTGCGGTTCCGGGCCGCCGGGAGGTCAGCGTGACTGTTGGAGGCCGTTACCGGTCGATCGCGGGGCCCGTGTGGCCGATCGACCGGTAACGGCCGACGACCGTCATTATCAGGCCATCTCGTACTCGATCCGGACCCGGGCTGAGACGGTCACCTCGCCGTGCTCGATGCCGGTCGGGGGCGCGGCCTCGGTCGGCGTCGCCGCGGCGTCCGCCCCGGCCATCGAGAACTCGCGG
>JAZKTH010000131.1:0-6985 GCA_036625675.1 Haloferacaceae archaeon | reverse complement strand
CCCTCGTTGCTCTCCAGGCATCTGTTTTAGCATCGGTAATGATGAGAAATTTATTATACTATAAATATTATAATTAAGTAGATCTACCTGGAGTATTATATTATTTCTCCCGCGACTTCCCCCCGTCTCGAGCGTCGATAGATTTTACTCTACTCCGAGTATATATTAGTTTTCCACTCTACTTCGAGTATATATTAGTATATGTCTGTACATACTTGTTCGAATTTGCCAGTACGTGACGATATCGCACTCGATGCGAGTGGTCTCCTACGTATAAAAATTATAATAGTACTTGTGTCCCCCCGTCGGATGCGGGGACGAAATGGCGCTTGAACCCCGGAAATCGAAAACCTGGTTGTTAACGACCATTACCTTTATAAATAAGACCATTATACGTGTCAAAGACAATGCCATCTAACGGCAAGCGGCTGACCAGCGGCAGAGCCACGTCGCGTCGGCGGGTGCTCAGAGGCCTCGGTGCGGCCACCTCGGTGGGTGGACTGACCGCCGTCGCGGGCTGCACCGGCGACGGGGGCGACGACGAACCGGAAGTCGGCGGCGAAGGGGAGGTCGAGGGGGTCGACAGCGTCGAGATCGAGTTCTGGCACGGGCTCGGCGGCGACCTCGGCCAGATGGTGTCGGACCTCGCGGCCGACTTCAGCGAGCAGTCGGACACGATCACCGTGGAGGCCATCGAGCAGGGTAGCTACCGGGAGACGATGAACCAGACGATCAACGCGGTCCGGGCCGGCAATCCTCCCGGACTCGCACAGGTCTTCGAGGTGGGTACGAAGCAGGCGCTCGACAGCGGGGCGTTCGTGCCGGTAGCGGACATCATCCCCGAGGACCTCCTGGAACTCGACAACTTCCTCGACCCGGTGTTGAACTACTATCGCGTGGACGGGACGCTCCACTCGATGCCGTTCAACTCCTCGAACGCGCTGATGATGTACAACAAAACCGCGTTCGAGGAGGCCGGCCTCGATCCCGAGTCGCCGCCGGCGACGTACCAGGAGGTGATCGACTACTCCGAGGACCTGATGGACGCGGGGTACAACTACGGGATCACCTGGCCGAACCACTCGTGGTTCGTCGAGCAGTGGTTCGCGCTGCAGGACCAGGTGCTGGTCAACGAGGAGAACGGTCGTGCCGGCGATCCCACGGAGACGTACATCAACAGCGACGCGGGGATGAACGTCTTCGAGTGGTGGCAGGAGCTCGACGAGATGGGCGCGTACCTCTCCACCGGGATCGAGGCGTGGGGCGAGGCACAGCAGGGCTTCTTCACCCAGGAGGCCCCGATGGTGCTGTACTCCACCTCGAGCATCAACCCGATGCTGCAGGGTGCCCAGGACAACGGCTTCGAGGCGGCCGCCGCCCGAATCCCCGCACCGTCGGAGCAGCGCACCGGCGTGACGATTGGGGGCGGATCGATGTGGATCCCGGACGAACAGGGTTCCGCCGAACAGCAGGCGGCCGCCGAATTCGTCCTGTGGCTCACCCAGCCCGAACAGCAGGAGCGGTGGCACAAGGGGACCGGTTACTTCCCCGTTCGGGAAGAGGCGGTCCAGAACCTCGAGGACGAAGGGTTCTACGAGGAGAACCCCGACTTCCGGGTGGCCCTCGACCAGCTGCAGGAAGGCGAGGACACGCCGGCCAGTCGCGGCGCGCTCATGGGGCCGTTCCTCGACGCCCGGACGACCATCGCCGAGTCGGCCGTTTCGGTGCTCGACGGCCAGCCGGTCGGCGACGTGCTCGACTCGGCCGCCGAGGACATCGAGGAGGCGCTGGCGGACTACAACGAGCGGCAGTCGTAAGCGTCGCGATGGGCTCCCGGATCGACCCAGGCGACCGCCGTCCGGGGGACACGGTCGCATCGACCGGTCGCCACGATGGGCGGGGTCGGCGGTCGGTCGGATCGACCCCCCGTCGACAACTATATTAGTCGAATTTTTCAATATGCCAGTCAACACCCGAAACGGAGGACACAGGAACGATGGCTGAAACATCGGCGCGAGCGGTGTTCAAGAACCGCAAGGAGGCCCTGCTTCTCCTGTTGCCGACGATCGCAGTCGTGGTGCTTTTCCTGTACTACCCCGCGCTGGACACGTTCCGGTTGAGCCTGTTCCAGACGACGCTCGTCGACGAGTCGTTCGCGGGGCTGTACAACTACGAGCGGATGTTCGCATCGGAGAGCTACCGCAACAGCATCTTCGTGACGTTCGCGTTCGGGATCGTCGTCGTGTTCGGGACGATGTTGATCGCGCTTTTCGTCGCGTTCATGATATACGAGGTGGACCGGTGGACGTCGGTGTACCTCATCACCGCCATCTGGCCGTACGCGCTCCCGCCCGCCGTGGCGGGACTCGTGTTGCTGTTCCTGTTCCAACCGGACCTGGGGATACTCACCCACTACATCAGGGTACTCGGCTCGCTTTTCGGTTTCGAGATCCAGTTCGACTGGAGACAGGACGGACTGCTGGCGTTCCTGGTGGTGTCGGTCGCGGCCATCTGGAAGCAGCTGGGGTACAACATCATCTTCATGGTCGCGGCGCTGAACAACGTCCCCGACACGATCGACGAGGCGGCCAAGCTCGACGGCGTCGGGCGTCTGAACCGGCTGTTCCGGGTCTACGTTCCCCTGATGTCGCCCACGCTCGTGTTCCTGATCGTCATCAACACGATCTACGCGTTCTTCGCGACGTTCCCGCTGATCGACCTGATGACGAACGGAGGGCCAGGCGGGGCGACGAACATCCTGATCTACAACCTCTACATCGAGGCGTTCGAGAACTTCAACCTGGGGTACGCGTCCGCGCAGTCGCTCGTGTTGTTCCTGCTCGTTGGCGTGTTGATGTACGTTCAGCTCCGGGTCTCCGACCGCTACGCACACTACGGGTGATCACCGATGGCAGAACACACAGTCACTGAAACCGCGACGCGCACCGAGGAGACGGCGACTGAGCCCCGGGGCGTCCGACAGTCGATCACCGGAAGCCTCCCGGACCAGCTGCTGATGCACGTGGGGTTGATCGCCTCGATCGCGCTGATGGCGCTCCCGCTGGTGCTGGCGGCGATCATGAGCACCCAGTCCGTGGCGGAGATCTACCAGGTGACGAACCTCTCGCCCGGCAGCGAGGCGTACGGGAACTACTACCGGGTGATGACGGAGTTCAACATGTGGACGTATCTCATCAACTCGACGATCATGGCGGCGGCCATCGTCGTCGGGAAGGTCGGGCTGTCGCTGCTGGCGGCGCTGGCGCTCGTCTACTACGACTTCCCGTACAAGAACGCGACGTTCCTGTTCGTGCTGTTCACGCTGATGCTCCCGGTGCCCGTCCGGATCGTCCCGCTGTTCGAGTTGATGGTGAACCTGGACTGGTCGGACAGCATGCTCGCGATAACCATGCCGTACCTGGCCAGCGCCACCGCGGTGTTCCTGTTCCGCCAGCACTTCATGTCCATCCCGGCTTCGATCGTCGAGGCGGCCAAGCTCGACGACGTCGGCGGGATCCACTTCCTCGTGTACGTGTTGATCCCCATGTCCAAGGGGATGATCGCGGGCATCTCGGTGATCACGTACATCTACGCGTGGAACCAGTACCTGTGGCCGCTCGCGATCATCAGCAGCCAGGAGCAGCAGGTCGTACAGGTCGGGCTCAAGAGCCTCGAAGGAACCGCCGCAGCCGGTCAAATCGAGTGGGGACTCATCATGGCGGGCGCGATGATCGCGCTGGTCCCCCCGCTGGTGGTGTTGATCGTGCTGCACAAACCGTTGCTCGAAACGTTCGGGCTCCAGCAAAAATAGACCGATGGCAACGATTCAACTCAACGACGTGGTAAAGCGCTTCGACGACGTCGTCGCTGTGGACGGCATCGACCTGACGGTCCGCGACGGCGAGTTCATCGTCATCGTCGGCCCGTCCGGCTGTGGAAAGAGCACGACGCTCAGGCTCATCTCCGGGCTGGAGGATGTCACGAGCGGCACCATCGAGATCGGCGACCGCGACGTGACCGGTCTCGAACCGAACGAGCGCGACATCTCGATGGTGTTCCAGAACTACGCGCTGTACCCCCACATGACGGCCAAGCGGAACATGACGTTCGGGATGAAGTCCGCGGGGTCGTTTACGGACGAAGAGATCGAACGACGGGTGATGGAGGCCGCGGAGATCCTCGACATCACCGACCTCCTGGACCGCAAGCCCGCCGCCCTCTCCGGCGGGGAGCGCCAGCGGGTCGCGCTGGGGCGGGCAATATGTCGGGATCCGGAGGTGTTCCTGATGGACGAACCGCTGTCGAACCTGGACGCGAAGCTGCGGGTCCAGATGCGCGCGGAGCTCGCGAAGCTCCACGACGAACTCCAGACTACTACCGTCTACGTCACCCACGACCAGACGGAGGCGATGACGCTGGGCGACCGCGTCGCCGTCATCGACGCCGGCCGGCTCCAGCAGGTCGACTCGCCTCAGCGACTGTACGACTTCCCGAAGAACCGGTTCGTCGCGGAGTTCATCGGCGATCCGGCGATGAACATGATCGACGTCACCCTCGAGGGTGGGAAGGCGGTCCGGGACGAGTTCGCGATTCCGTTGCCGACGGACGAGGAGGCCGGGGACGTCGGGGCGAACCTGGGCGATCACCGCGCGGCGGTTCTGGGTGTCCGCCCGGAGGATTTCTATCTGGCCCGCGAGTACCCCGAGATGGGGGAGACGTCGTTCACAACGTCGGTGACCGTTACCGAACCGCTCGGGGACAGCCTCCTCCTGTACTGTTCGCTCGGCGACACCGAGTTCAAGGTCCAGGCGGAACCGAGAAGTCGCCTCCAGCCGGGCGACGAGGTGGAACTCACCTACGATCCCGCACGGCTCCACCTGTTCGATCCGGAGACCGGGGAGGCGATCTACCACTCCGAGAACGCCACGTCCCGTGACCCCGTCGAGTCGGCCGTCGGGGAGTGATCGATGGTCGACGACCCGAGGGAAAGGGGACCGGACGCTCCCGGTGGCGCGGCCGTCTTCGGGCCGATCCGCCCGAACCGGGGGGCGGTGCGAACCATCGGTCACCGGGGCTGTGCCGACGAGTTTCCCGAAAACACCGTCGCTGCGATCGAGGGATCTGCCTCCCACGTCGACATGTTCGAGATCGACGTCCAGGCCTGCGGGACGGGGGAACTCGTCGTCTTCCACGACGAGACGCTCGAGCGCGTGACCGACGCAACCGGCAGGGTCGGGGACACGCCGTTCGGGGAGCTTCGCGAACTCGAGGTGCTCGACTCGGGTGAGCCGATCCCGACGCTGGCGGAGCTGCTCGCGGCGGTCCCCCCCGAGATTCCCGTCAACGTCGAACTGAAGGGGACCGGGATCGCCGGGGAGGTTCTCGAGGTCTGTCGCGGGTCGGACGTCGACGTACTGTACTCCTCGTTCTTCGAAAGCGAGATCCGGACGGTACGCGCGCTCGACGAGTCGGCTCCCGTCGGCGTACTCTGCCACGAATCGCCCGAAACGTGTCTGGAACTCGCGGCGGAACTCGACGCGGTCGCCGTCCACCCGCCGACGGAGATGGCCCTCGAGACCGACTTCGTCGACGCCGCTCACGAACGCGGGCTCGCGGTGTACGCCTGGGTCGCCAACGCCGAGGCGGAGATCCGGGGGTTGCGGGACCGCGGCGTTGACGGGATCTTCACCGACCGCTGCGACGCCGCCTGACTCGCGCCGGGGCGGTCAGTACGCGTCCCTCGCCATTTCGAGCAGGTCCTCGGCGTCCGCCTCCCGGGGGTTGTCGTGGATCTCGATCGTGTCCAGCGACTTCTCGGCGATTTCGGGGAGGTCGCCCTCGTCGACGCCGAGCTCCGCGAGGCTCCGGGGCAGGTCGACCGTCTCGATCAGCTCCTCGACTGCGCGGACCGACTCGCGGGCGGCCGCCACGGTCGAGAGCCCCGAGACGTCCACGCCCATCGCGGCGGCGACCTCCGCGTACCGTTCGGGGACCGCCTCGAGGTTGTACCGCATCACTGCGGGAGTGTAGGCCGCGATCGCCTCGCCGTGGGGGATCTCGGGGTACATGCCGCCGGTCACCTCCGCAAGCGAGTGGATCGCCCCGAAGCCGGCGAAGTTCTCACAGATCCCCGCGACGTGGGAGGCGAACATCATCTCCTCCCTCGACTCCATGGTCCCCTCCTCGTACGCCTCCGGGAGGTACTCCGTCACCGTTCCCATCACGTGGCGCGTGTACGGCACCACGACCGGCGGTCGGGCCGCGGAGACGTGGTTCTCCAGGGCGTGGGAGAACGCGTCGAATCCGGTCGCGGCGGTCTGTCGCGGCGGCAGCGACGCGGTCAACTCGGGGTCGACGAGCGAGATCTCCGCCCCCAGATACGGCCCGCCCGGATACTGTGGGGACTGACCGAGCGCCATCTTGAAGCCCCGCGTTTCGTCGGTGATGACCGCCCAGTAGTCTACTTCGCTCCCGGTGCCTGCCGTCGTGGGGACGGTGACGAGCGGGAGCGGGTCGGTCTCGACGGGCTCTTCCATCACGTCTGCGGCGGAGGTCACCTCGTAGTCGGCGATCTCTCCGGGGTTCGTCGCCATCAGGGTCGCCCCCTTTCCAACGTCTATTACGCTCCCCCCGCCGACGGCGACGACCGCGTCGCAGCCTTTCTCTTGGAGGAGCGTCGTCGCGCCGCCGACCATCGACGTCGTCGGGTTCTGCTCGACCCCGTCGTAGACGACGTACTCGACGCCCGCCTCCTCGAGCGAGCGTTCGACGCCGTCGAGGAGGCCGACCTCCCGGATCCTCTGGTCGGTGACGATCAGGATCGACTCCCACCCCTGTGAGTCGACGAGTGGACCGACCCGATCGCTCTTTCCGTTGCCGAACTCGACCCAAATCGGGAACGAGAACGTGTACTCGCCGAGGCTCATCGCGATCCCCAACTCGTGTTGTCGCCCGGAGGATTTGCAGGGGCCGATCGCACGTCGAC
>JAZKTH010000130.1:0-7055 GCA_036625675.1 Haloferacaceae archaeon | reverse complement strand
CCGAGATCATCAACATGACTCCCTACCAGCGGCGGGGGATCGTCGACGAGATCGCTGGCGTCGCGGAGTTCGACGCCAAGAAGGAGGACGCCTTCGAGGAGCTGGAGACGGTCGAGGAACGGATCGGCGAGGCCGACCTCCGGATCGAGGAGAAGCAGAACCGCCTCGACCAGCTGGCCGACGAGCGCGAGACCGCCCTGGAGTACGAGTCGCTGCGCGAGGAGAAGGCGGAGTACGAGGGCTACCTCAAGGCCGCCGAACTCGAGGAGAAGCGCGGAACCCTCGAGGGGACGCGAAAGAAGATCGAGGCAAACGAACAGACGCGAACGGAGCTACAGGAGGAGCTCGACGAGCGCCAGGAGCGCGTCGAGCGCCTCGAATCGGAGCTCGAGGAGCTCAACCGCGAGATCGAACGTAAGGGCGAGGACGAACAGCTCCGGATCAAAAGCGAGATCGAGGAGGTCAAAGGCGAGATCTCCCGGCTCGAGGGGAAAATCGAGACCGCCGAGGAGCGCATCGAGGACGCCGAGGCCGAACGCCGGGAGGCGTTCGTCCAGATCGACCGCAAGGAGGAACGGCTCGAGGAGCTCGAGGACGAAATCCGCGAGCTGAAGGTCGAGAAGGCGTCGGTGAAACGGGAGATCGGCGAGAAGGAGTCCGAACTCGCGGAGATCGAGGACGAAATCGAGTCGGAGGACACCGAGTTCGACGAACTGAAGGCCGACCTCGCGGAGAAGAAGTCGCGGCTCGAGGAACTGAAAGACGAGGCCAACGACCTCCAGCGCGAGAAGGACCGGCTGCTCGACGACGCCAGGCGGCGGTCGAACGAACTCGCCGAGGCGCGGGAAACGCTCGAGGCCGCCCACGAACGGATCCCGGAGCTGAAGGGACGTCGATCGGAGCTGTACGGCGAACTCGACACCGCCGAGCGGAACCTCCAAACGATCGAGGGGACGATCGAGGAGCTCCGGGCCGAGAAGGAGGAGCTGACCGCCGACCTCGACGAGGTCGAAGCGGAGATCCGGGAGAAACAGACCGAGTACGCCGAACTCGAGGCGCGCGCCGACCGGGAGGGCGACAGCTCCTGGCCGCGATCGGTCGCGACGGTGCTGAACGCGGACGTCTCCGGCGTCCACGGCGCGGTCGGCGACCTGGGCGCGGTCGACTCCGAGTACGCCGTCGCCTGCGAGACCGCGGCGGGGGGACGGCTCGCGAACGTCGTCGTCGACGACGACGGCGTGGGGGCGACCTGCATCGACTACCTCAAGTCCCGCAACGCCGGGCGAGCGACCTTCCTCCCGTTGACCGAGATGGAGAACCGCGGGCTCCCCCGGGAGCCGTCACATCCCGGCGTCGTGGACTTCGCGCGCAACCTCGTGGAGTACGACGCGGAGTACGAGGGCGTGTTCTCCTACGTGCTCGGCTCGACGCTGGTCGTGGAGGACATGGACACCGCCCGCGACCTGATGGGCGAATACCGGATGGTCACGCTGGACGGCGACCTGGTCGAGCGCTCGGGCGCGATGACCGGCGGCTCGGGCGGCGGCTCGCGGTACGCGTTCAGCAAGTCCGGGAAGGGCAAACTCGAGCGCCTCGGGGAGGAGATCTCCGAACTCGAGGACCGCCGGCGCGAACTGGAGTCGGAGATCCGCGACCTCGAGGGCGACATCGACGACGCCCGCGACCGGAAGACGGACGCGGCCGACAGGGTGCGGGCCGTCGAGGGCGACCTCGAGGACGTCGAGGACGAGCTCGACGAGCAGGACGAACGGATCGACGACATCGAGGAGCGGATCGACGAACTCGAGGCGGAGCGGGACTCCGTCGACGAGGAGATGAACGAGCTCGAGGAGGAGCTGTCGCGCGTCCAGGAGGACCGAACGGAGGTCGAGCGCGAGATAGACGAGCTCGAGGCCGAACTCGCCGACTCGCGGATCCCGGAGCTGACGGACCGGGCCGACGAGGTTCGCGGCGAGATCGGCGAGCTGGAGTCGAAGATGGACGACATCGACGGCCGGCTCAACGAGCGCCAGGTGGAAACCGAGTACGTCGAGGAGTCGATCGAGGAGCTGCGGGACGCCGTCGAGACCGCCCGGAGTCGGAAAGCCGAGGCGGAATCCGACATCGAGAGCTACGAGGAACGGATCGGGGAGAAGCGGGAATCGCTCGAGGAGAAGCGGGAAGCGATATCGGAACTCGAGGAGGAGCTGGTCGACCTCAAGGAGGAGCGAACCGAGTTCAGGGAGCGCCTCCGGGAGGCGACGAGCGCCCGGGACGAGCAGCGCGAGCGGGTCGCGGACGTGGAGTCGACGCTGTCGCAGCTGCGGGAGACCGTCGAGCGGCTGGAGTGGGAGATCGACGAGCTCGAGGCCGCCGTCGGGGAGTACGATCCCGAGGAGGTCCCGGACCACGAGGAGGTACAGCAGCGGATCGACGAACTGGAGCGGGAGATGGAGGCGCTGGAGCCCGTGAACATGCTCGCGATCGACGAGTACGACGAGGTGGAGTCGGAGCTGGAGACGCTCACGGACCGTCGCGACGTCCTCGTCGAGGAGCGAGACGGCATCGAGGAGCGCATCGAGCAGTACGAGGCCCAGAAGAAGGCGACGTTCATGGAGTCGTTCGAGGCAATCGACGAGGAGTTCCGGGACGTCTTCTCGCGGCTCTCCGACGGGACCGGGGAGCTGGTGCTCGAGAACCCGGACGACCCCTTCGAGGCCGGATTGACGATGAAGGCCCGGCCCGCTGACAAGCCGGTTCAGCGGCTCGACGCGATGTCGGGCGGGGAGAAGTCCCTGACTGCGCTGGCGTTCATCTTCGCGATCCAGCGGCACGATCCCGCGCCGTTCTACGCGCTCGACGAGATCGACGCCTTCCTCGACGCGGTGAACGCCGAGCGGGTCGGGGAGATGGTCGACGACCTGGCCGGCGACGCGCAGTTCGTGGTCGTCTCCCACCGCTCTGCGCTGCTGGAGCGGTCCGAGCGGGCCATCGGCGTGACGATGCAGCAGGACAACGTCAGTGCCGTCACCGGCCTGCAGTTCGGGGCGGAGGCCGACGGTGGCACCGACGAGGAACCACCTGACGGCGAGGAGGTGAGCGCCGATGACTAGCAGCACCGGCGCCGGGCCCGGAACGCCGAGTGAAGGCGTCGCCGGCCCCGCAGACGAGGGCGAAGACGACGAGGAGGTCGAGCCGGTCGAACTGCTGGTTCAGCTGGCCGAGGAGGGCGAGATCGAACCGTGGGACATCGACATCGTCACCGTCACGGACGCGTTCCTCGAGAAGCTCGACGAGACGGACCTCCGGACGACCGGTCGGGCGCTGTTTTACGCCTCGGTCCTGTTGCGGATGAAAGGCGACGCGATGCTCTCGGCCGACGACGAGGAGGACGACGAGCCCGAGCCGTGGGAGCTGGCGATGGAGGGCGGAGCCGTCGAGTCGTCGGACCCGGAGTTCGATCCGGTCGACGCGCTGGAGGCCGAGATGGACCGGCGGCTCGAGCGGAAGAACACCCGCGGACAGCCGGAGACGCTCGACGAGCTCGTCCGCGAGCTGCGGGAGGCCGAGCGGGAGTCGTGGTGGAAGCGCCGCCGGGAGTACGACACCGACGGCTCCCCGCGGGGCTTCGACCGCGGGGTCCAGACGCTGGATTACCGCGCCGGCGACGACGCCAGGGAGGACGGCGAGCCGACCGCCGGCGAGGTCACAGCCCGGACGCACGACGAGGAGATCGAGGAGGTCATCGACGCGGTGACCGCCGCCCTCCGGGAACAGTACGGCGCCGGACGCGGGGAGGTGCTGTTCGCGGAGGTTCGAACCTCGGGCGGGCGCCCGTTCATGACGTACCTCGCGCTGCTTTTCATGGCGCACCGCGGCGCCGTCCGGCTCCGGCAGGACGAACTGTTCGGCGACCTCTGGATCCGGGACCGGAACCTCGCCGCGGTGGGCGAGGAAGCCGTGGCCGACTGAGCCGGACGTCGGGCCCCGTGGGAGCCCCGACCTCCGGGTTCGGTCGCGTGCGCGGTTCCACGCCGCCACACCCGCATCCTTTTAGCGGTGCCGGCGGTAACGGGCGGACAGATGGACCTCGAGGACGTGCCGGGCGTCGGGGAGAAGACGGCGTCGGCGCTCTCGACCCTCGACGACCCCGAACGGGCGCTCCGGGAGGGGGACGTGGCCGCGATCGCCCGCGCGCCGGGCATCTCGGAGGGACGGGCGGCGGCGATCGCCCGCGGGGCGATCCGGCACCGCCACGGCGACGACGGCGAGTTCCTCGCGACCGACCGTGCCGGGGAGATCTACCGGGACGTTCTCGGTCTGCTCAAGGAGCGCGCGGAGACGGACTACGCCCGAAAGCGGCTGGAGACCCTGTATCCGAGTCCGGTCGCCAGCCGGATCGAAGAGGTACGCGAGTTCACCCGGCGGGCGATAGAGCGCGACCCGGACCCGGCGGTTGCGACTGCGCTGAGCGAGGTAGCGCCGCTGGAGACGCCGTCGCCGGTGCGGGTGCGCGAGCGGTGTCTCGCCACCGCCGACGCCGAGCGGTACGCCGCCGCCGAGCGGCTATTCCCGGAGCTGTCGGTCGAAGTGATCGAGGACCGCCGCGACGTCGGGGAGCTGGCGCGGTCCTACTCGACGGTGATCGTGCTCGACGAGACGTTCGCGGGAATGGACGTCGACGGCGACGTCCGCGTCCGGCCGGACGTCGCGACCGTCGACGGGGAGGGAGCCGAAGTCGCCGCGTCGGATCTCGACCCGGATGCGGTAGCGGAGGTCGTCCCCGAGCGGCTGCTGGCATTCTTCGCGCACAACCGGGACGCGCTGACGGCCGCCGCGCGCGTCCACGAGGCGGCGGATCTGGATCCGGCCTGCCGGCCGTCGGCGCTGCGGGAAGCGCTCGCGCGGATCAGTGAGGACGGCACGGTCGTGGGGGACGAGGAACTGGATCGGCTCGCGCGCGCAGTCGACGACCTCGACGCGGCGGTCGGGACCGCAGAGTCGGTCGCGAACGACCACCTGCGCGCCGCCATCGGCGAGCGGGACGTCACGATCGAGGGGCGGGACTTCCTCTCGTTGGTGGAGCAGGGTGCCCGCGTCGACTCGCTGCTGTCCCGGGAGCTCCACGAGGAGTACGAGGCCGCCGTCCGGAAGGCCAGGGCCCACCTAGCGGACGCCCTGGCGCTGGACGACGGCGAGGCGGAGCTGGCGGACCGGGTCTTCGGCGAGGAGCCGACGTTTCCGGTGGAACGCGACGAGGAGGCGGTCTCCCGGCTCCGAACGGAGCTTTCGGCCGCGCGCGACCGGCGGGCCGCCCGACTGAAGTCGGAGCTCGCCGCCGACCTGGCGTCGCTTCGCGATCCCGTCGAGGAGCTGGTGGCGGCGGCGCTGGAGCTGGACGTCGAACTCGCCGTCTCCCGGTTCTCGCAGGACTTCGAGTGCACGATGCCCACCTTCGTCGACGACGGCGGGATCGACGTCGTGGGGGGACGCTCGCCGTTGCTCGACGTCGCCTTCGAGGAGGTGGAGCCGGTCGAGTACGCTGTGTCGGGCGTGACGCTTTTGTCGGGCGTCAACTCCGGCGGGAAGACCTCGACGCTGGACCTGCTCGCGCTCGTGGCCGTGCTCGCCCAGATGGGGCTCCCGGTGCCGGCGGAGCGTGCCCGCCTGCGCCGGTTCTCCGGGCTGCACTACTACGCCAAGTCGCAGGGAACGCTGGACGCGGGCGCGTTCGAGTCGACTATCCGGGAGTTCGGGGAGCTCGTGACCGGGGCCGACGACAGGCTCGTGCTGGTCGACGAGCTGGAGTCGATCACCGAACCGGGCGCGAGCGCGAAGATCGTGGCCGGGATCCTGGAGGAGCTGGACAGTCAGGACGCGACGGCGGTGTTCGTCTCCCACCTGGCCCGGGAGATCCGCGAGGCCGCGGAGTTCGCGGTGACCGTCGACGGGATCGAGGCGGTGGGGCTCGAGGACGGCGAGCTGGTCGTCGAGCGGTCCCCGGTCCGGGACCACCTCGCGCGGTCGACCCCGGAGCTGATCGTCGAGAAGCTGGCCGGCGAGCGGGAGGCCAGGTTTTACGAGCGGCTGCTGGAGAAGTTCTGAGAAGCGACGGGAACGATGGACGCGTCGAGGGGAACTACCGCAGCCGTTCAGCGATCAGTTCCCGGAGGTCGTCGCGGAACGCGTCGACCTCGATCTCCTCGAGCACCGGAACGAAGAACCCTTCCACGAGCATGTTCCGGGCAGTCGTCGGATCGAGGGCGCGGGAGGTCATGTAGAACATCTCCTCGGCGTCGACCTGTCCGACGGTCGCGGAGTGGCTCGCCTCCGTGTCGTGGTTGTTGATGATCAGCTTCGGAGAGGCGTCCGCCTCCGACTCGTCCGACAACATTAGCGTGTTCTCCCGCTGGTAGGAGGAGGTGTTCCAGGCCTCGCGCCCGACGTCCTGAACGCCCTCGTACACCGAGCGCGCCCGATCGTCGAGCACGCCCCGGGTGACGAGGTCCGCGGTGGTGTGCTCCGCCTGGTGCCACACCCGTGCGTTGACGTCGAAGTGCTGATCGCCGTGCCCGAAGAAGGCGCCGACGATTTTCGTCTCGGAGCCGTCCCCGTCGAGGTCGGTCTCGACGTCGGAACGGGTGAGCCGCGAGCCGAGATTGCCCTCGATCCAGTTCACCGTGGCGTACGTGTCGGCGACGCCGCGCTTGAGCGTGTACGTGTACGTCTCCTCGTCGACGTTCTGGAGCGAGCCGTACTGGACGTAACTGTTCTCGCCGGCGGCGACCTCGACGAGGTTGCTGAAGTAGCGGTGGCCGTCGACCGCGTCGCCGGTCTCGATGCTCTCGAGGATCGTCACGGACGACGATTTCTCGGTGATCACGAGGGTCTGGCTGAACAGCGACCGGGAGTTCATCTCCGCCCGGATCGTCACGTCGCCGGCGTCGACGCCCTCGGGGACGTAGACGACGGTACCGGTGGTGAAAAGCGCCGTCGACAGCGCCGTGAGGTAGTTGTGCTCCGGGTCCAGGACGGTGCCGAAGTGCTCGCGGACG
>JAZKTH010000129.1:0-7161 GCA_036625675.1 Haloferacaceae archaeon | reverse complement strand
CACCCCGGGTGAAAAACAGACCGACGGCGACCGAGAACGCGCCTCCCGCAACGACCAGCAGCCCGCCGATGAGTCCTGCAGGGTCGACGGGACCGGCCTCGAGGCGCTCCTCCAGGAGGTAGTAGGCGATCGAGACGGCGACCGCCAGGGCCACCGCGGCCGCGGCGACGCTCCACGCCTGATACGCGGCGGCTACGCCCTCCTCGGCCTGGAGGCGGAACGCCGTCGGGAGCGACCGAACGACCGTGCCGTGAAGCTCCGGGATCGCGTGCCCCCAGCCGTACTGTACCTCGAACAGGGGGAACCGCACGAAGACGAACCGCCCGCCGAACACCCGTTCGCTCACCACCACGTTCCACGGTAACAGCGCGGCGAGCCACGCGGATATCACCGCGAGTTCTCCGGCGTACTCCGATCGAACCCACACCATGCGACTGTCCGTACCCCGGCGGGCCTGGAACTTAAAAGGATGCGGAGTCGAGTCGTCCTCTTCGCGTTCCGGCGTGAGCTGACGGTCGAGCCGCCGTCGGAACGGGTGGATTCAAGTCCGAAGCCGGAAAAGGCGCGTGCATGCAACCGGGAGACCGCGTCCGCGTCGATCGCGCGGGCGTCACGAACGAGGGGGTGCTGTTGCCCTCGACGACCGAGGAGCATCTGGTGGTGAAGCTCGACAGCGGTTACAACGTCGGGGTCGACCGCGGGGCGGCCTCGGTCGAGCTGCTCGAGTCCGGCGTCCACGAGATCGGGGCCGACGACACCGAGGAGGGAGCCGTCTCCGAGATCGAGTTCGGCGAGGGGCTCCCGACGGTCTCGCTGATCTCGACCGGCGGGACGATCGCCTCGACCGTCGACTACCGAACCGGCGCGGTCACCGCCCAGTTCGACGCCGAGGACGTGCTCCGCGCCGTCCCCGAGCTCGCTGGCAGAGCGAACTACCGCGGCCGGGTCGTCGCGAACATCCTCTCGGAGAACATGGAGGTGCCGATCTGGCAGGACCTCGCCCGCGCGGTCTACGAGGAGATCGAAGCCGGCGCCGACGGGGTCGTCGTCATGCACGGGACCGACACCATGCAGTACACCGCGTCCGCGCTGTCGTTCATGCTCGAGACGCCGGTTCCGATCGTGTTCACCGGCAGCCAGCGGTCGGCGGATCGGCCCTCCTCGGACAACGTGATGAACGCGGTCTGTGCGGTGGAGGCGGTCAAGGCCGACCACGCGGAGGTCCTCCTGTGCATGCACGCCTCCGCCTCCGACGACGCGTGTGCTCTCCACCGCGGAACCCGCGTCCGGAAGAACCACACCTCCCGCCGGGACGCGTTCGAGACGGTCGGGGCGAAACCGCTCGGGACGATCGACTACGAACGCGCCGCCGAGGCGGGCGCCGAGGGTGACGTGGCCGCCGACGCCATCTCCTTCCGCCGGGAGCACCGCGAACGTGGCGACGTCGACCTCTCGCTGTCGCCGGAACTCGAGCCCGACGTCGAGCTGGTGAAGTTCACGCCCGGGATGGATCCGGCCGCCTGGGACTACCTCGATGGAACGGCCGGGGTCGTCGTCGAGGGGACGGGCCTGGGTCACGTCCACACCGACCTCGTCCCGCGGCTCGCGGAGCTCGTCGACGGGGGGACGACGGTCGTGATGACCAGCCAGTGTCTGGAGGGCCGGGTCTGCGATCGCGTCTACGACACCGGTCGAGACATCCTCGAGGCCGGCGCGATCGAGGGCGGCGACACCCTCCCGGGAACCGCGAAGGTGAAGCTGATGTGGGTGCTCGCGAACGTCGGCGGCGACTCCGTCGCGGCGGAGTCGGTCGCCGAGGCGATGCGCACCGACCTCGCGGGCGAACTCACCGCGGAGTCGCAGCCGTGGCGGTGACTCCCGTGCAGTCATGACCGACTCCGACGACATCTCCGTCCGCCAGGCGCGTCCCGGCGACGAGGACGCGGTCGTCGCGTTCACCACCGACACCTGGAGCGACCGCGGGGCGTCCGATTACATCCCTCGCGTGTTCTCCGAGTGGGTGGAAACCGACGGTCCGGCTCAGCGGACGTTCGTGCTCGACGTGAACGACGGCGAGGACGTCGCCGGCGTCTGTCAGGGCGTGTTGCTCTCGGAGTACGAGGCGTGGGCGCAGGGCATGCGGGTGAACCCGGCGTACCGCGGACGCGGGATCTCACGACGCCTCACCGACGCCATCTTCGAGTGGGCACGCGACCAGGGGGCGGCGGTGATGCGGAACATGGTGTTCTCCTGGAACGTCGCCGGGCTGGGCCAGTCCAGGTCGGCGGGATTCGACCCGTGCACGGAGTTCCGGTACGCCAGGCCCGACCCCGATCCGGACGCCGAGCCGTCGCTTTCCGTCGGTTCTGACCCGACCGGCGCCTGGAGCTTCTGGTCCCGGTCGGGCGCCAGAACGCACCTCTGCGGGCTGGCCATGGACGACGGGGAATCGTGGGCGCTCTCGGAGCTGACGCCGTCGATGCTGCGGACTGCGGCCGCGGAGGACCGGCTGTTCACCGTCCACGACGGCGGCGTTCGCGGGTTCACCTACCGGGACCGGACCTACGAGCGGGAACGTGAGGACGGCGAGCCCGAGACCTGGGCGCTGTACGGCGTCGGCGCCTGGGACGATCCGGGGGCGGCCGCCGCGCTGTACGACGCAGTCGCGCGGGACGCGGCCGACGTTGGGGCCGACAACGTGCGCGTGATGATACCCGAGGGAGTCAGGTGGGTGAGCGACACCGCCGCGGCCAGGGTGAGCGTCGCCGACGAGCCGGACTTCGTGATGGCCGCGGATCTGACGGATCCCGCGGTCAGTCGGCCCCATCGCTCCCCTTGACCCGGGAGTCGCGCCCGAACGGCCGAGCTTTTATTCGTTCGACGCTAACCGCCTCCGATGGACCCGCTGTTGATCGACGGCCTGCCGGTGATCCGGGATCTGCTGTACTACGGCGCGGTGTACGGCGTCCTCGTCGCGGTCGCCTACTGGGTGTACGCCGACGCGCGCGACCGGGGCAGCCGGTACCCCGCCCTCTGGGGCGCCGCGACCCTCGTGTTCGCCATTCTCGCGGTGATTCCGTACCTGTACCTCCGGTGGCGCGCGGCCCCGGAGGGGGCGGCTGATCGATAGCGAATCCGCGAACCCGGCAGGCCGGGGTCCGGCGGGCGATCCCTCGGAGAGTTCGAACCGCCGGCAGGGGGGCTCCTCCGTCGCCGCCAGACGAAAGGCCCTTAAGTGAAACCGGAGTAGTTCCACACGGACTAGGCCGGGCGGTTAGGCCCCGCTCGTAACCCGTGATAGAGTCTTCAGCGGGGGCCGAAATCCGGGGGCGTCCGCTCAGACCGGCGCGGGCCCCGGAAGTCGACGTGGAAGCCTCGTCCGACGGGGACAGCGGTCCGCGGCGCCCGCCTGCAGGGGCGGTCCGCCGCGGTTCGTCGGTGGCACCGGGTCAGGCGCGGAAGCGAGCAGCCCACCGCCGAACGCCAGTCGCTCGTCGGGTCGCGGGGTGGAGGAGACGACCGGGACTACCCGCGCCGGAACGACGGGCAAACCCGGGGCGTCCACATTCATTCGTTCCGATCCGTTCGAGTCATTACCCTCCAGTCACACCCGTCTACCGTCCAATGAGTCTCGAGATCGCGGTCGCGGCCCCCTTCCGGCAGCAGGGAACCGACCGGCTGGGCGAGGGGGAGTTCGTCGTCGCCCTGTCGCTGGAGCGGGACTGGTTCTCGCCTGACCAGGCCAAGCGGCTCGTCGACATCGCGCGCGGCCGCGGTCTGATCGAGGAGGAGGAAGGCACCCTCCACGCGCGGTTCGACCCCGCGTCCGTCGAGGTTCCCGAGGGGTTCTCGCCGGACGAGTCGATCCTCCGCGAGCAGTCCACCTTCGAGCGGGCGCTCGACGCGCTGGTCGACGCCGGCGTCGAGAAGCGCGAGGCGGTCGCCGCGATCAACGAGCGGCAGCGCCGCCTCGGCGTCGCTAACGAGGCCGCGGCGATCCTGGTCGCGCGCGAGCACGGCGTCGAACTCGGAGCGCTGGCCGACCGCGCCCGAAACGACCTGCTGCCGGGGGAGCAGTGATGGTTCGGGACCGCCTCGCGGACGGCCCCCGGATCGCCCAGCTGCTCGCGTCGGAACTGACGGTCGAGGGCGGGTGGCGCCGGTCGCTCGCGGTCGAGGACGCCCGTCCGGACCTGGAGCCGAGCGTCGACGGGACGTTCGCGTACGCGGTCACCCGGAACGGCGGGGAGACGGTCGCCGAGGTGTACGTCCAGCCGGACCGGGCCTACGTCGAGTTCGTGGTCGCCCCCGAAGCGGTCGCGGCGGCGGGCCGCGAGCGGGGGCTCCGGGTTCGTCCCAAGGCCGTCCGTCCACCCAGGACGCTCGCGTTTCTCGAGGATGCTTCGGACGTGAAACGGGCGCTCGACGCCTTCCGGGCGGTCGCGTCCCCGGCGTGAGGTGGGCGGGTCCCGTGGGATACAAAAGCCGTCGCTCCGACCGGTCGGTATGCACGCCACCGAGACGCTGACGCTGGCCCGGCTCCCGTCGGGCGTTCCCCTGGAAACCACTGTCCACCGGTACGGGACGGGAGCTCCGGTCGTCTACGTCCAGGCAGCCCAGCACGGTCGCGAAGTGAACGGGACCGAGGTCCTGCGCCGGCTTCACGCGAGGCTCCTGGAGGCGGATCTCCGGGGGACCGTCGTCGCGGTCCCGGTCGCCGATCCGGTCACGTTCGACCGGGTCGCCTACATCAGCCCGGAGCCGCTGGACTCGGTGAACACCAACATGAACCGCGTGTGGCCGGGGGACGCCGGGGGGACGCTCCACGAGCGCATGGCCGCCCGCCTGTGGGAGTACGCCGGCGACGCGGATTACGCGATCGACCTCCACACCGGGAGCCCGGAGACGCTCCTGCACACCGTCTTCTACGAGGGCGACGAGTCGTGCCGGCGTCTCGCCGAGGCGTTCGGGACCGACCTCCTGCTGGCGGAGGCGGCCGGCGACGACGCCGAGGCGGAGTGGGACAGCCGCGACTTCGGCGGGAAGTTCCGCGTGGCGGCCACCCGGGAGGGAATCCCGGCGATTACGCCGGAGCTCGCCCACAACAAACAGCTGGTGGAACCCGCGATCGAGGCGGGCGTCGACGGCGTCCTGAACGTGCTCCGGGACGTCGACGTCCTCGCGGGCGACGCCGACCCGTGGGACGGGACCGTGGCGCGGAACCACCTCGGCCGGGTTCGCGCGGCCGACTCCGGGCTGTTTTGCCCCGCCGAGGGGGCTCGCCTCGGGCGCGACGTCTCCCCGGGCGACCGGCTGGGTACCCTCTACCATCCGACGACGTACGAGGAACTGCAGGCAGTCGAGGCGGACCGGGACGGGATCCTCTACTCCGTCGCGCGGGAGGCGACGGTCACCGCCGGGAGTAGCCTCGTCGGGGTCGCAGAACGCGTCGAGTGACCGCTTTGCGGAGCTCGGGCAGGGCCGATCACAGGACCGTCGCCAGGATCGCTCCGGCCCCGACGAGGACGCCGAGGGCGACGAACAGGGCGTTCTCCAGGTTTATCGACTGCGGTTCGATCGCTCGCCCCTCCGGCTCGTCGGCCCCGGGCCCGACCTCGTCGAGGCCGAACCGCCACTCCGACTCCGCGTCGGCGGCTTCCTCCTCGCCCGCGTTTTCCTCGACGACCTCGGGCTTCTCCGGCGGATCACTCATCGTTCGACGGGTTTGACGGGGCGTGCGTATAGGCGTGGCGGCATCCGGGCCGGAGTCGTGGCCGTCCCCGCCACCGCGGTGGCCGACGCGTTCACCGTCGCTCCGCGTGGATAGTCACGTCGCCCTCGTAGACCACTCCCCGTTCGGCGTCCAGCGTGAGTACGGTCCCGTCGGTGACGCGCTCCGGCAGCGGGGCACCCGACACCATCGGAATCCCGAGTTCCCGCGCGACCACTGCGGGATAGCCCGTCATGCCCGGCCGGGCGTCGACGATGCCGGCGAGCTTCCCCACGTCGCCGTGGAACTCCCCATCGAAATCGGCCTCCAGCGCCAGTAGCGTGCCCTCGGGAACGCTCTCGAGGTCCCCGTCGACCGTGCGGGACACCGGACCCGCGACCCGGCCGCCGACGACCCGTTTGCCCGCCGCGACCGTCTCGGCCGCCACGTGTACCTTCAGCATGTTGGTCGCGTTCGTCCCCTCCACCTCGGTCATCATCCCCGAAAGCACGACTACCGTGTCGCCGCTGCGCGCGGCGTCGGCCGACAGCGCGGCGTCGACGGCGTTCTCGAGGACCTCGTCGATGCCCTCCGCGTAGTCCGCGTACTTCGGCTGGACGCCCCACGAGAGCGCGAGCTGTCTCCTGACACGGTCGTTCGGCGTCGTCGCCACGACGGGAACGCCCGGCCGGAACTTCGCGGTCTTTCGGGCGGTGTACCCCGACTCGGAGACGGCGACCACCGCCGCAGCGTCGACGTCGCGAGCGAGATACCGGGCCGATCGGGCCAGCGCTTCCGTCCGCGATTCCTCTACTGCCGCCGGAACGCGGCTCTCCCGGGCCTCGGCGTACTCGTCGCTTTCCTCCACCTGCCTGACGATCCGATCCATCGTCTCCACGACTCTCACCGGGTGGTCGCCGACGGCGGTCTCCCCGGAGAGCATGACCGCGTCGGTTCCGTCCAGCACCGCGTTCGCGACGTCGGAGGCCTCCGCCCTCGTGGGGCGCCGCGAGTGGACCATCGAATCGAGCATCTCCGTGGCCGTGATGACGGGGACGCCGCTCTCGATCGCCAGCCTGATCGTCCGCTTTTGAATCATCGGGACCTGCTCGAGGGGCGACTCGACTCCCAGGTCGCCCCGGGCGACCATCACCCCGTCGGCGGCCGCGACGATCCTCGGGAGGTTCTCGACCGCGCCCGCGCGTTCGATCTTCGCGATCACCGGAACGTCGGCGTCGCACTCCTCCTCGAGGTAGTCGGAGATCTCGTAGACGTCGTCGGCGTCCCGCACGAACGACGCGGCCACGAAGTCGGCGTCCTTCTCGGCGGCGAGTCGCAGTTCCGCCTCGTCGGACTCGGTGATGAGCTCCAGGTCGAGGTCGACGCCGGGGACGTTGACGCCCTTGCGCCCGCCGAGTTTCCCGCCGGAGTCGATCCGCGCCACCACCGCC
>JAZKTH010000128.1:0-7234 GCA_036625675.1 Haloferacaceae archaeon | reverse complement strand
CGCGCTCCTCGTCTCCGCGCTCCTGGTCGGCGGATTGGCGCCCGCTGTGGGAGCGACGCCCGGGGCGACGTCCGGGAACGCCTCGACGTCGCCGACCCCTTCGACGCCCTCAAAAACAGCCTCGACGGCGCCGGAGCACGGCCGGATCCTGGAGGCGTATCCGAACCCACACGCCCGCGGGGATCCCGGGGAGTACGTCGTCGTCGCCATCCCCCGGCCGGGGAACTGGACGCTGAGCGACGGAACGACGACGGTCGCGCTGCCGAACCGAACCGGTACCTTCGCGGCGTCGAGCGACCCCGACGTCGCCGCGACCCGAACCGACCGTCCCGTCTACGGCCTCGAGGGACGGTTCCGGCTCGCCAACGACGGGGAGACGCTGACGCTCTGCGAGAACGGGACCGGAGTCGATTCGGTCGAGTACGGCCGCGCCCCCGCCGGCTCGCGGTGGCTCCGCGACGCGGGGGAACTGTTCCGGGACCCGGACGCCGACGGCGGGTGGCGGGCCGATGGCTTCCGCCCCCGGGAGCCGACGACGGTCGAGAACGCCTCCGGCCGGGCGTTCGTCCTGCCTGACTCGCCCGGGGAGCCCCTGACTCCGATCCGGACTGCCGACGAGCGAGTGCTGCTCGCGGCGTACACGCTGGAGTCGTGGCGGCTCGCGGAGGCGCTGGTCGCGGCGAGGGACCGGGGGGCGACCGTCCGGGTCCTGCTGGAGGGGGCCCCCGTCGGGGGTGCGACGAAGTCGCAGGCGGCCGTCCTGGACCTGCTCGACCGCCAGGGGGTCGAGATCCGCGTCCTGGACGGGGAGCGCGCCCGGTACAGCTACCACCACGCGAAATACGCCGTCGCCGACGGGTCGGTAGTGGTCCTCACGGAAAACTGGAAACCGTCGGGCACCGGCGGCGCCGGGAACCGGGGGTGGGGAGTCCGCGTCCGGGACCGGGAAGTCGCCGCGACCGCCACGTCGGTGTTCGAACACGACGCCGGCTGGCGCGACGCCGTGCCGTGGCGCCGCTACCGGGCGAACGCGAGTTTCCGGGACGGGGGGACGGCGAACGGGAGCTACCCCGCGCGGTTCCCGCCACGCCCCTTCGACGACGCGACCGTTCGGCTACTGGTGGCGCCGGACAACGCCGAGTCGGAACTCGCGTCGATGATCGACGACGCCGACGAGCGAGTCGCCGTCGTAGTCCCCCGGACCGGCGGAACCGAGTACCGGCTCGTCGAGGCAGCCCTCGGCGCGGCGAAGCGGGGCGCGACCGTCCGGTTGCTGCTTTCGGGAACCTGGTACGATCGTGAGGAGAACGAGGCGTTCGCCACCGAGATCCGGGAACGGGGGCCGCTCCGGGGCGACCTCGCAGTTCGGATCGTCGAGCCGCGGGGACGCTACGGGAAGCTGCACGCGAAGGGCGCAGTGATCGACGACACCGCGGTGGTGGGATCCCTCAACTGGAACGACCACTCCGCGTCCCGAAACCGGGAGCTGCTCGTCTCCGTCGAGGATCCGGCGGTCGCCGCGTTTTACTGGCGCGTCGCCGCGGCGGACTGGTACGGCGGGAGCTGGCGGACGCCGGCGGGGCTGGTCGGTGGGTTCCTGGCGGTCTCGCTCTCCGCCGGAGCGATCGCCAGAAAACGGGTTCGATTCGCGTGAATGCGTCGTCCCCGGCCGAGAACTACTCCGGAGTCGCAGCCGAGGAGAGCGCCTCGTCGAGTTCCGCGTCCGCCATCTTCTCGACCAGCGCGTCGATGACCTCCCCGCGCCGGCCCTTCACGAACTTGATCGAGCCGACGACGAGGTGGCCGCCGCCCGAGACGCCGCTGCCGGGGAGCTCCTCGTTCAGCTCCGTCACCATCTGCGGGATGTCAAGCCGGACGCCGTCGGATCGCAACACCGCGAAGTCGGGACCGTAGCCGATGGTGATCACCGGCTCGCCGGTCTCGGTCACCTTCCTGTCGTGGAGGTTGCCGGTGGTCTTGCCCGGCGCAGGGTACGTGAACCGGTGGGCGAAGTTGTCCAGGTCGACCCGGTAGAGGTTGGCGCCCGAGGCGATCCGTTCGTGCTCTACGTGGGGCTCCAGCGCGTCGAGCTGTCGTTCGACGTCGCGACGGGATCGACTCGCGAGGAATTCCACGAGCTCCCGGTGGCGCGACTCGTCGTCGCAGCCGACGTTGAGCGCGTCGTTCACGAGAGTCTCGCCGTCGCTGTACCGCAGCAGGTGAGCCGCGTAATCCAGCGCCTCGCTGACCTCCTCGAGGTCGTCGCGGTCGTACCCCTCCCCGGCGGCGAGGTCGATGTACTCGTCCATCACCTCGGCCCGGGAGCGGTCGGACAGCCCGGCGACGGCGGGCACGTGCCGGACGTCCCCGTGGACCTCGGGGGCGATCATCCGGGCGAGTTCGACCGACATCATGCCGGTCGTGATCCGGTAGTCCTCGCCGTGGAGGTACGGATTCACGTGGGCGTCGAGGAGCGGTTCGACCGCCTCCGGGTCGGGGTGGTGGTGGTCGACGGCGGCGATCGGGATGTCGTAGTGCGCGAGGTTCTCGTAGGCGGGGACGTCCTCCTCGGTCGAGCCGTTGTCCAGCATCAAAAGCAACGGGAGCTTCTGTCCGTGGCGCGCCCGTGCCTCGAGAGCGAAGTTGAGGTCGCGGGTGACGTCCTCCATCTCGTAGAACGGCGCCTTGCTCGGCAGCCGCTTGAGCAGGTGCCGCGGGGCGTCGGAATCGCCGTGCACCTCGCGGATGAGCGACTCCAGCGCGTGCTGTACGGGAACCGCCGCACACATCCCGTCGCCGTCGGCGTGATGTCGGATCCGGATCGGACGCCCCTCGAGCACGGTCCGGCGGAGCAGCCGGGCGAGCTCCCGCAGGTCCGACCGGATCGGCTCGAACGCCTCCCACTCGACGAGCGGTTCCGCCTCGGCGGGCTCGGCGCGGTCCTCGATCCGGGAGTCGACCGTCGCTTCTACCGACTCCTTCCGCTCCCCCGACAGCCCGATCAACTCCGACGCCTCGACCTGCCTGGATCCCCGGTGGGTCTCGACTGCGCCCGAGACGCGAACCGGATCCCCGACCGTCACGTCGGGGTAGGCCCGCACGCCCGCCTCCTCGAACGCGGCGCAGGGAACGATTCCGGTCCCGTCGTTCACGTGGAAGATGGTCGGTCCGTCGGTCTGTTTGACCTGGGTCACGACGCCCTCGGTCGTCACTTCGGCGCCGGGTGCGAGCGCCGAGACGGTTGCGATCTCCGGCTCGTGTTCGACGGCCTCGGTCCGGTAGTCCTCCGGATCGACGACGTCGAACGCGACGTCGCCGTTCTCCCGCACCGCCTCCAGCTCCACGATCAGGCGGTCGCCGACCTCGTAACTCCGGTCGAGGTTCGACTCGTGGACCAGACCGGACACCTCGTCCGACACGTCCACGAACACCCCGTAATCGACGACGCCGTTCACCACGGCGTGGTAGCAGGCTCCCTCGGAGACGTCTTCGAGCGTGCAGTTCGGCGCGAGATCGTACACAGTCGTCGCGGAACTCGAATCGTCCCGCTCGCCGGAATCCCCGGCGATGTCCTCTGTCATGACCCGCGATACGCCGGTGACAGGGGTAAGCGTTATTATCCGCGCTCGAGTTTCGTCGGGGGACGTTTCCGGACGGTGTCGTCCAGCGGGGGATCAGACGGGTCGAACCGGCCGGGCGACGCCGCCGTCCCGACCCGGCCCAGCCCGGGCCGCCCCGTCCCGCTCCGCTCGCCTCCGGAATCCTTAGAAGGCAACGACACTCACAGGGGAACATGCGCCTGTTCCGGTCGCGCGAACTCCTCGGGATCGCCCGGGAGACGATGGAGTTCATCCTGGAGGCGTGCGAGGAGACGCATCCGAACGAGTACATGGGGTTCCTCCGCGCCGAAGACGCCGCCAAGCTCGGTCTCGACCGGGACGGACAGGTGATCACCGACGTGCTCGTCATTCCGGGGACCGTCTCCAACCCGGTGAGCGCGACCGTGAAGTCGAACATGAAGCCGAACGACCTCCGGAACGTGGGCTCCGTGCACTCCCATCCGAACGGAGTGCTCCGTCCCAGCGACGAAGACCTCATGACGTTCGGACAGGGACAGGTCCACGTCATCGTCGGCGCCCCGTACGGATGGGGCGACTGGCGGGCGTTCGACAACGACGGCGAACAGACGAAGCTCGAGGTGCTCGACGTCGAACTGCCCGAGGAGCAGTTCTTCGACTTCACCCAGGAGGACATCGACGCCGAACTCAGTGAAGAAGGGGCGGACGAACGATGACCGAGGGCACGGACCCGGGGGCGAAGAACGGCTCCCGCGAGGACGGAACACGGGCCGTCGCGCAGGGGACGTTCGACATCCTCCACCCCGGCCACGTCCACTACCTGACGGACGCGGCGACGTACGGCGAGGAGCTACACGTCATCGTCGCGCGCCGGGAGAACGTGACCCACAAGGAACCGCCCGTGGTGCCCGACCGGCAGCGCCGGGACGTCGTGGGCGCCCTCTCGGTCGTCGACGAGGCCCACCTCGGTCACACGGAGGACATCTTCGTGCCGATCGAGCGGATCGACCCCGACGTCATCGTGCTCGGCCACGACCAGCACCACGACGCCGACGGGATCCGGGCGGCGCTTCGCGACCGGGGGCTCGACTGCCGGGTCGAACGGGCGTCCCGACGGGAGCCGCGATACGACGGGGAGATCCTCTCCAGCGGCGACATCGTCGATCGGATCCTCGAGAAACGGGGACCGTGAGGCCGCCGCGGCCGCCGGAGTCCGGGAATCGACGGCCGGCTACCGCCGGTCCAGCACGATCTCCTGGGCCTCGACCTCCTCGAACGCGGCCACGAGACCACCGATCCGAACACGGTTTCCGTCGTCCGTTTCCACGACGAACGACGCCACCTCGCCGCTCTCCTCGTAGATCAGGTCGACGACGTCGCCCTCCACGTGGACGGTCTCCCCGGTCTCGACCTCGCGGCCCTCGATCGACGCGTGGTAGTCGCCCTCGAGCTCCCGCATGTCCTTCACCGCCCGTCTGATGGAGGCGTACTGGCGCGGGAAGGGGCGTTCCTTGCCGTCTGACGCCAGCGTCTCCGCCGTGGTCCACAGCACCGTCCCGAAGAAGCCCGACACCAGAAAGCCCAGCGCCGACCGGTTGAAGATGACGCCGTACCTGTCGCGGTCGTCCCGCAGGGCGTCCTGGGTGGCGTACACCGAGTGTTCCCCGTCGGCGACGGCGAGGATCGGCGTGGTGATCCCCCGACGCGCCCGGGCGATCGTCGCCACCTCGAGGTAGTCGTACTCCGAGGGGTCCGGCGCCCGGGACGCCGGCGCCACGAGGAGTTCGACGCTCACCCCACTGTCGACTTTCGCCGCCAGATCGTCGTGGAACCGTCGGAGCAGTTCCGGCGTCAGCGACAGCGCCAGCTCGTAGTCCGCGTCCGCGATCACCTCCTCGAGGTACCGGAGGATAGTCGACCGCGACTTGACCAGCGAAACCGCCTCAGTCTCCCGGGCCGGGGCGGTGTACCTCGCGGTGAGCTCCGCCACGAGTTCCCCGAAGGAGGTCTCCAGGTCGCCGAAGGCGTCCTCCGGGTCGACCGCGACGATCTTCATCGGCCGAGACTCCCGCAGCTCGACCAGCCCGCGGTCCGAGAGGCTCCTCACGGTGTCGTACACGCGGGGTTGCGGGATGTCGGTTCGATCCGCGATGTCGCTTGCTGTCAGTTCCCCGCGTTCGAGGACCGTCAGGTACGCTTCGATCTCGTACTCGCCGAGATTGAACCGTTCGCCGAACTGTTCGAGAGTGCTCCGGAGGTCGTCCGCCATGTCCGGACGCACGGCGGCCTTCCTAAAGAGTTTACTGGTGTTCGAGTAACACTGGTTTTCGAAAAGGAGTAAACGAACGCGGAGAAAGAAACCGGGGCGACGGGCGGAGGAGGAACTCACGGGGACGACGCGTGGGAGAGGGACTCGTCGTCGATCCGGAACGCACCATTTATAATCGGACCCCAAGTAAAGGACCGTACGACTATGCCGAGTTCAAACGGGCCCATGAAAGGAACGCGGAAGAAGCTCGCAAATCACCCGCGCGAACGGGGACAGTCCCCGCCCCAGCGCGCGATCCAGGAGTTCGAGGAGGGCCAGCGCGTCCACCTCCGAATCGATCCCAGCGTCCCGAAGGGACGGTTCCACCCCCGGTTCAACGGTCACACCGGCGAAGTGGAGGGCATGCAGGGGGCCGCCTACAAGGTCACCATCACCGACGGCGGAAAGGAGAAGACCCTCATCGCACATCCCGCCCACCTCCGCGCGCAGCAGGGGTAGCATGACCATATTCAAAGAGAAACTCGAGGAGGAGTACCTCACGGTGTCGGAGGCCAAGGAGTACCTCTCGCAAGTCGAGTCGGAGCACGCCCTCGACGATGAACGCGAGATGCGGTACGAACTCGCACGCGCGATCGAACACGTCAACCGCTACGCGTTCCTCGAGGGCGACGAGGCCCGCCAGCTCGTCGACGACCTCACCGAACTCGAGAAGGTCGACGAAGTGACCGCGATCAAGATCGTCGATCTCCTTCCCCGGGACCGGACCGAGCTCCGGTCGGTGTTCGCCCAGGAACGGTACAGCCTCGACGGCGAGGAGCTCGACGAGATCCTGAACATCGTCGCCCAGTACGCGTGAACGGCCGGTGCCACCGGTGCGATCCGGGAAATTTCGCCGATTTTCGCGGGCGATTTTTTAAGTAGCCCGTCGCCCTATCCAGCCGTATGGAACCGACGGACTCAGGCTCTCCCGACCCAACACCGGACCCGGACGACGCCTCCGCCAAATCGGCAAAGGGCCCGGAAGAGGGAGCGGACGCCGTCTACGCGGTCGTGCTCGATTACTACCCTCACGGACGGCGGGAGGACTCCCGCCCGCAGTTCGAGAAGTCGCCGGTCGCTCAGGCGATCGACGAGAAGCAGTTCCGTCTGTTCGAGTTCACGCTCTCGGAGGACCCGGACCTGAACATCACCGACCGGGTCAGGATCGAACCCGAGCCCGACGAGCGCATCACGCGGCTCCGGGAGATCGAGTACGGCGACCTCTCGAGCAACGCGACCTCGGAACTCGAGTACGCGGTTGAGGAAATCGTCGAGCGCGACGAACGTCGGTTCGTGGACTTCTACAACGAGGCCCAGCCGATCACGCTGCGGCTGCACCAGCTCAACC
>JAZKTH010000127.1:0-7335 GCA_036625675.1 Haloferacaceae archaeon | reverse complement strand
GCTTCCTCGTCGGTCGGGTGGATAACCCGTGCTCCACCGGCCGGGCCGTCGTGTCCCCCGTCGAGCCCGTAGGAACCGAACCGGAACCGCTCGGCGAGTAACTGGACCTGGGCGGGTTTCCGGAACTCGATGTCCCGCACAGTCCCCGCGCCGCCTCGATATCTTCCCGGGCCGCCAGTGTCGGGACGGAGTTGGTACTGGCCGATCCTGACAGGGAACTCGGCCTCGATCACTTCGATCGGGTTGTTCTGGAGGTTCGCGCCGCTTGCAACGGCCGGCGCGCCGTCACGATCGGCACGGGCGCCCGCCCCGCCGTAGAATCCGTCCATCAGTATCTGCTGTTGCTCTGCGTCCGTGAATTTCGCCATGACCACGTGCTGTTGACCGCCGCAGGCGGGGATCTCTCCGGGCATGGCCTGGTGGAGCGCGCCGTTGATCGTGCTGATGAGGTGGTTCACGATCCGTGCGCGGGCGCTCACCGGGGCGGGGGGTCGGACGTTTACGAGCGATCCCTCGGGCGCGGTGACGGTGATCGGTCTCACTGCGCCGTCCGTCTGGGGGGTTTCCGGATCGATCGCCGACTTGATGGTGAACAGCACGTACGCGAACGTGAAGTTCGAAGTCGCGTTGATCGCGCGTCCCGGCTGCTGATCGGCCGTCCCCTCGAAGTCGACGGTCATGTCGTCGCCCGAAACGGTCACGCCGACGTGGATAGGCAGTGGCTCGTCGAACCCGTCCATCAACTCCTCGTACGTGTACGTTCCGTCGGGGATCTCGGCAATGGCGTTCCGCATCGACGTTTCCGATCGAGCGACGATCTCGTCGACGTATCGCCGGAAGGTTTCGACCCCGTACTCCTCGACCAAGTCGCAGTACAGTTCGCGACCGACCCGGCTCGCCCCTGCCTGTGCGCGGAGGTCCCCGTGAACTTTCTCCGGTTCCCGGGAGTTCTCCAGAATCATCGATACTACCTGATCGTTGTACTCGCCGCCCTCTCTGAGCTTCATCGGCGGGATCTGGAGTCCCTCTTCGTGGAGGTCGCTGGCGTACATCGCGATCGAGCCGGGGCCGGATCCACCGAGATCGATGTAATCCGCGGTCGCGACGCAGAAGCCGACCAGATCCCCGTCCAGGAAGGCGGGTTCGAAGGTGAAGATGTCCGTCAGGTGGCCCGCGCCGATGTACGGGTCGTTCGTTGCGACCAGATCCCCCGGTTCCCACGTGCCGGCGGGAAATCGATCGAGTATCTCCGCCATCGCGTTCGGCATACAGCCGAGGTGGCCAGGTGTGTAAACCCCCTGTGCAACGAGCCGACCGTCCCCGGTAAAAACTGCCGTAGAGAAGTCGTGTGCGTGCTTTACCACCTCGGAGAACGCGGTTCGATGCAGGTGTGTCCCCATCTCCTCGGCGATTCGGGTCAGCTTGCTCCAGAGCACCTCCAGAGTGATCGGATCGACTTGATCGTCGCCTTCGGAGGAGCCGTCGCTTCCATCTCCGTTGCGCATACCCAGCAGGTCGGCGCTCCGGGTAAAGTAGCTTCCGGCGGCTCCCGCCGGGCCGGCGTCCCACGCCTGGAGCGCTCTGACCGTCGACGGATCCGTACACTTATGAGTCGTTTGAACGTCCTCGTACCGAGGGCATGTCCAAATCAGCCGTCCGTTACGACTGGGAGAGTCGCATCGAACGCGCCCGTCAACTCATGAACGAACGCGACGTCGACGCCCTGTACGTTTCCGCCGGCGCGAACCAGTTCTACTTCACGGGCTTCAGTGCGCTCGAGGGTGGGTGGCCGATCTGGCTGTCGGCGTACGTCCTGCCTCTCGAGGGGGACCCCGCCTTCGTGCTCACCGAAATGCACCGGGACATCATGGAACACGCCGAGACGTCGATACCGTCGGATGCGGTGACGGTCTACCGCGACGGCGAGGATCCCCGACCCCTACTGGAGGAGATATTCGCGGAGCGGGGTATCGAGGGCGGGACGATCGGGCTCGAATCGGACACGTGGTTCGACGACAGCGAACTCCTGCGCGAGGTCGCCCCCGATGCGGACCTCGCGAGCGCGGGGGAGTTGTTCGATCGGCTGCGGATCCGAAAGGACGATCGCGAGATCGAGAACCTCCGGCGGGCGAACGAAATCGCCGCCGAGACGTTCGAAGCAGCTGCCGAAACCATCCGGGCAGGTCGACCGCAGTACGAGGTCGCCCAGCAGATCACGAACGCGATGCTGGAGGCCGGCTCGGAGACGATGGGATTGATCGGTTCCTTCTCGGAGCTACACGATCGAGAGTTCGAGGAGGGCGACGTCGTCGACGTCGACATGCTCCCGCAGTACAACCAGTACGTAACCGACTGTGCCAGGAACGTGTTCGTGGGGGAGCCGAAAGACGAACACCGGCGTGCCTACGAGACGTGCGTGGACTGCCTCCACGCGACGATGGACGTGGTCGAGCCGGGAGTCACGGCCCACGAAGTCCACACCTTCGCCGAGGAGTACATGGCCGCCGAAGGCTACAACCAGCCCTGGAAGATTGGTCACGGGATCGGATTGATGGAGGGGCACGAGGCGCCGATGGTCCAGGAGGGCGACGAAACGGTCCTCGAACCGGGGACTGTCATCACGATCGATCCGGGGTTCTTCGTCGACGACCAGGCCTCCGACGTTCCAATCCACGTCGAGGACCCGGTACTCGTCACCGAAGGCGGGTGTGAGAACCTGCTCGAGTACACTCACGACGTCGTGACGGTTTGAGGAAGTCACGGGGCGTCCGAAAGATCGCTCCCGACCCGAAGGAGTTCCCGGCCGAAGCTGGCCGGTTACAGCTCCCGTTCGATTTCGCGGAGCGGTTCGACCGCCTCCTGGAGCGCCTCCGCGGCGCGGTCGTCGAGTCGGCGGTACGGCGGCCGGACGGGGCCGGCGGGTCGGTCGCTCATTTCCGCGAGTTCGTGGAGGATCGCCGGCGAGTTCGACACGATCGGTCGGCCCGGGAGCGAGGAGACGCCACCCCAGACCTCGGCGAGCGTGCGGCTCAGTTCGAGCACCCACTCGTCGTGGTGGTTGCCGGCTGCGCACTCCCGGTAGTACCGCAACATCGTCTGCGGAGCCGCCCACGTCAGGATGCCGATCAGCCCTTCCCCGCCGAGCTGGGAGTCGTGCCAGAAGTGACAGTCGTACGGGGAGATGACGTTGATCTCGTCGGACAGGTTCAGTATGCGGTCGTAGTGAGTAGTCGCGTAATTCGAGTCCTTCACCGCCTTCACCAGTTCGACGTCGAGCAGTTCCTCGCGCCACGTGTCGACGGAGATGTCGACGCCGGTCGCCGGCGGGTAGTTGTACGCGATGATCGCCAGTTCCTCGAGTTCCGCGGCCACGTCCCGGTAGAAGTCGCCCACCCACTCCTCCTGGAGCGGGATCATGTACGGGAGTTCGAGCAGGGTCCCGTCGGCGCCGGCCTCCTCCGCGTACGTCGCCCGGCGGATCGCCTCCTGTTGGTTCGAGGCGGAGCTGCCGATCACGCAGGTGATATCGTCAGCGGCATCCACGCAGACGTCGGCGACCGCGTCGAACTCGTCTTCGGATGGAGCCATCGACTGACCCATGGTGGCAAACTGGATAAACCCGTGAACCCCCTGCTCTTCGAGCCACTCGACGTTCGAGCGGATGCCGTCGTAATCGATGCTGCCGTCGTCGTTGAGACAGAGGGGTGACAGGGCGAGTATCCCCTCCATCGGCTTCCTGTGGAATTCTGTCATCTGTATCACTCGTGGAGCCTAAGCGTAGTTCCGAGGCCAGCCGCTTGAGCTTTTTCGTACACGAGGTGGGAGGTGGCGACGTCGAGCGCCGGCATTCCCATGTGGGACATGACGGTCCGTTCCTCGGCCGATTCCCGCCCGACGTAGTCGCCCGCGACGATCTCCGTGAGATCGCAGTAAACGTCCTCCCGGGAGAGCCCTTCCGGCCCCGTGATCCCGACCTGTTCGCCGTCTATCCAAAGCAGGTCCCGCTTTTTGAGACCCAGTACCCACCTGTCCGCCGCGCGACTGAACGCCGGGTCGAGATCGAGGAACCCGTTCGTGGCGGCGACGTGGGTACCGGGCTCGATCCACTCTTCCATCACGATCGGACTGTCGGCCGTCGTCACAGTGCAGATTATGTCGGCTCCGCGAACCGCCTCGCGTGCGTCGGCGTATCCCTCGATCGTGGCGTCCGTCACGGGGGCCATCTCCTCGACGAACGCGGCCCGTGCTTCGTCGTCGATGTCGCAGGCGTTTACGGTCTTCAGATCGAAGAGGTCGTCCATCACGCGGAGGTGGCTCCGCCCTTCGTCGCCACAGCCGACGATCGCGAGCGTCGAGGAGTCCTCCCGCGCGAGGTACTTCGCCCCGACGGCGGCGTGGCCCGCGGTTCGCATCGCCGTCACCTCCTTGCCGTCGAGGATGGCGTACGGCATCGCGGTGTTGGCGTCGTTCAGAACGTTCACCGCGCTGAGCGTCGGGAGCCCGCGTTTCGCGTTGCGGTGGAACACTCCGAGCCACTTGTTGCCGGCCACCTCGATCGGTTCGATGTGTGCCGGGTAGCTGGACACGTTCCCGTATCCGTACTCGTCCTCGGGACGGGAGAGCCACAGTTCGACCGGATTCACCTGCTCGACGCGCCCTTCGCCGACCCATCGGAACGTGTCCTCGACCCGATCGATGCAGTCTTCGGCGCTTGCAGCAGCCACTACGTCCTCCCGGGAGAGAAATCGCAATTCTCCCGGGGTGTAACCGTCGTTTTGCATGCGTTTCCCGATGGGTGGGTGCGGTATATAAGGTTTTGTCACGCAGGCGTCAGCACTCCCCGGTTGCTCCGTGCCGCCGCCCGAGGGGCCTCCTCGGTTTCGACGGGGGACAGTCACCGCTCCAGTTTCACGACCGAGCGGGTTCCGAGTCCAGTGACGACCTGCGTGTAGCCGGCCAGGGCCTCGTCGACTTCAGCGGAGCCGGTGTCGACCCGCAGCGGGCCGTCCAGTTCGTGTATCTTCGATTCGGTCGCCACGATGACGACGTTGTCGATCCCGACCGCCCGGATCACGCGCCAGCTGATCTGCTGGTTCCCCCGGCCGAACACGAACCCCTGACCTCCGATGACGCCGACCACGATCTCCGCGGGCCCGTCACCCACGAGTTCCAGGAGCTCCGACTCCCGGAGGTCGTTCCCCACGAGTTCTCCGCCGCGGACGGCGTCGACCCCGAGGAGCGTCGGTTGCAGCCCCAGATCCTCGAGGACAGCCGCCGTCGTCGTTCCGGGCCCGACGACGTACAGCGTCTCCTCGTCCATCCCGTCGACAACCTCCCTGCCGATCGACGCCTTCGCGCGCCCCTCGTCCCCGGCGGGGCCTGCTTTCGGATCCTGGACCAGTCGACGCTTCAACAACACCCGGAGATATCCGTACAGCGACGCGGAGAGGCGGTCGTTCCGGTAGGCTTCCTCGTCGATGTCCATCACCTCCCGCCTGGTCTCCCCGTCGACGTCGTCGTCGACGTACGCCTCGAGGAGCTCGCCGGCGGCCGCCGGGTTCGCACAGAAGACCGCGGAGTAGATCTTTACGCCGGTCGGGATCCCGACGACCGCAACCTCCTCGCCGATCGCGGCGTGCACGTCGCGGGCGGTACCGTCGCCGCCGGCGAAGGCGAGCACCTCGATCCCGCGGTCGAGCATCTCCTCGGCGACGCGGCGCGTGTCGGCTGCGGTGGTTTCCGTCTCCTCGATTTCACCGACGACCGTCGGCGAGAATCCGCATTCCCGGGCGACAGTTTCACCCATCGCCCCCGGCCCTGTCAGGAGGTCGATCGACTCCCGTCTGTGGGCCACCTGTTCGAGCGCGACGCGGGCCCGTTCCGGGGACCGTCGTTCGGCGCCGAGTTCTCGGGCGCGGTTCAGAACCTCCCGGGAGTCGGTGCCCTTGAGCCCGACGCGTCCGCCCATCCCGGCGATGGGATTGACGAGGAGGCCGATCTTGTGTGCCGTCATTCCGTGTCCGGTCGTACGGTTCGGTCAGTACATCACTTTACCGGCGGAGACGTTCAGGTCCTGCCCCGTCATCTGGTCGCTGGCTTCCGAGCACAGCATCGCGACGCTCTTCGCCACGCTCTCGGGGCGGACGAGCTCCCGTCTGGCACTTTTGTTCAGCTCTCCCCGTTTAACTTCCTCGCTCGTGGTCCCCCGTGCCTCCGCGAACCGGTCGAAAACGCGTTCGATCCGTGGCCCCTCCACCGACCCCGGACACACCGCGTTGACGTTTATGTCGTACTCGCCGACCTCTGCAGCCAGCGATCGGGTGAGGCCGATCATCCCCATTTTCGAGGCCGCGTACGGGGTCCGGTTCGGAACCGGCCGCTTGCCGCTCACGGAGGCGATGTTGACGACGCGCCCGTACTCCTGTTCTTTCATCGACGGGATCACCTCCCGACACATGAGAAAGGCGCCCCGGAGGTTGATCGAGAGCGTGTCGTCCCAGTCCTCGACCGGCATCTCGTCGCAGGAGAGCGTCGGTCCGGAGATGCCGGCGTTGTTGACCAGGATCTCGATCGAGCCGAACTCCTCGAGGGCCTGCGACACGGCCCCCTGTACTTCGTCGTGGTCCCGGAGGTCCATTTTCACTGTGAGGGCCGACCGCCCCCGTTCTTCGACCTGGGCTTTCGTTTCCGCCATTCCGTCCGAATCGATGTCCGCGGCGACGATGTCGGCCCCCTGCTCGGCCAGCTCGAGGGAGATCGCTCGTCCGATTCCGCGGCCCGCACCGGTAACTATCGCAGTCTGTCCGACGAGGCTCATGCAAGATGTGATTCGGCTTCTGGTATAAAAAACGTCGCCTTGAGACAGCCGACGGGCTGGATCCGAACGCGCACCCAGAGCTATCACAAAGCTATATATACGATTAGACTGAAGCTCAACGAGATGCCAAATAGACCTGTTACCACGAGTCACACGCGTCGCTCGTATCTGAAATTGGCCGGCGGAAGTGCGGCCCTCGCCACCGGATTGAGCGGGTGCATGGGTGACGATAGTGGTGCGCGCACGATCGGAGCAGCGATACCGCAGTCGGGCGATCTCTCCGATTTCGGGGATCAATTCGAGCGTCAGGCCAACTTCGCGCTCGACATCGTGAACGAGTCCGAGGAGCGTATCGCCTGGGATTTCGAGGACACGAACACCAGCGAAAACGAGGGCGTCTCCGCGGCGGACAAACTCGTCAACGAGCAGGGTCTCCCGTTCATTTTCGCCGGACTGTCCAGTAGTGTGGCGATAGCCATCTCACAATCGGTGGAGATTCCGAACGACACGCTGATGCC
>JAZKTH010000126.1:0-7335 GCA_036625675.1 Haloferacaceae archaeon | reverse complement strand
CGGTTCGGCGTCGTCAACCTCGACAAGCCCCCGGGGCCGTCGGCCCACCAGGTCGCGGCGTGGGTCCGGGATCTGGCCGACGACGCGGTTCGAGACCTCGCCGGCACGTCCGACGGTGAGGGCGACGCGGCCGGCGTCTCCGGGGCGGCCCACGCCGGGACGCTGGATCCGAAGGTCACCGGCTGTCTCCCGGTGTTGACCGGCGAGGCGACCCGGCTCGCGCAGGCGTTCCTCGAGGGGAGAAAGGAGTACGTCGCCGTGCTGGAACTCCACCGACCGGCGCCGGCCGACCTCGGGGAGGTGATCGAGTCCTTCGAGGCGCCGCTGTACCAGAAACCCCCCAGAAAGAGCGCGGTGACCCGCCGACTCCGGGTGCGGAGGGTACACGACCTCGAGATACTCGAAGCGCACGACCGGCGAGTCCTCCTCCGGATCGGGTGCGAGTCGGGAACGTACGTCCGGAAGCTGTGCCACGATCTGGGGCTCGCGCTGGGGACCGGCGCGCACATGGGGGACCTCCGGCGGACCGCGACCACCCCGTTCGACGACGGCGATCTCGTCACCCTCCACGACCTCGTGGACGCCATCGAGTGGGCCAAGGAGGGACATCCCGGCGAACTCCGTTCGGTCGTCCGACCCGCCGAACGGGCGCTGTCTCACCTCCCGACGGTCGCGATCGCCGAGTCGGCGGCCCGGGAGGTCGCACACGGCGCCCCGGTGTACGCGCCGGGAGTCATCTCGGTCGAGGGGAACGTGGCGGCCGACGACCGGGAGGAACCCAGGCTGGTCGCCTGCGAGACCCCCGGAGGATCCGCCGTCTGCCTGGGTCGGCTCGTTGGCGATCCGGACGCCTCCGAGGGGACGGTCGTCGATCTCGAGCGTGTGCTCGTGTGACTCTCCCCGACTTCAGAAATCTCCCACGAAGGGCCTCAACCCGACTCAGTCGTCCTTCGAGCGGGAGAACAGCCCACGGCCGAGACTGGCGAAGGAGCCGGCACACGCGTCACAGCTCCCGCAGTCGAGCGCCGAACAGCTCAGCAAGCTCCCGCACCGGGGACACTTCTCGTGTTCCAGCGGATCGAGCTCGTACTCGCAGGTCGGACACTTCATAGCAGGCTCACCACCGCGGCGAGGACGCTACCGACGAGCAGTGCGACCGCCCATGAGCCGAACCACATCAGCAGCCCGCTCTTGAGGTCGCGTTCCTTCACGATCATCGCCATGGCGAGCACGCAGGGAACGAACAGCGTGATCACGACCAGGCCGACGAAGATCTGTGGCGTCGTGAGCGCGAGGTCCGTCATCCCGGCGGCGGCGAAGTCGCGCCGGACCAGCCCCAGCACCAGCACCTGGCCGAACTCCGCGGGGAGCCCGAGAACCACCGTCGCCGGACGGAGTCCGCGAACCAGCGAGGCCAGATAGCCGAGGTAGTCCATCACAGATATCAGCACGGCCGTGACCGCGAAAAGCGGGATCGCTTCCGCGAGAAACCCCTTGGCACGCGTGACCGTCTTCTGCAGCACGTTGCCCGCATGGGGTCGGCGGATCCGGGGCAGTTCGGTGACCAGTCCCTGGCTGTCGCCGGGCAGGGTACGATCGAGGAACATCCCCACGATCCCGAACACGAGCAGGATGACCGCGAGGTACGCGAACCACCAGCCCAGCCCGAGCGCCGCGAGCAACCCGAGGATGATCCCCAGCTGTGCCGAGCAGGGCACCGCCAGGCCAAGAAGCGCCGTCGAGATGAGTCGCTCGCGCCGCGAGCCCGCGATACGGGTCGAGATCACGGCCATCGTCACGCAGCCGAGCCCGACGATCATCGGGATCACTGCCCGGCCGTTGAGCCCGATCCGGGACATCCCTCGGTCGGTGAGCACAGCCAGCCGCGGCAGCAGGCCGGAATCCTCCAGCGCACCGATCACGAGATAGAACGCCACGACGAGCGGCAACAGGACCCCGAAGAGGTACTGTACCGTCACCGTGAGGAGGCCCAGGTTGTCGTTGAGGAGGATGAAGTGGAGGGGTTCGTACACGCCGCTCGCGGGGACGACGCTCTCGACGACCGCCGTGATCCACGGGACGTAATACCCGCCGATGACCTCGGCCTCGAGGAAGTCGACGAGCCGCTGTGCGATCAGGTCGCCGATGAACAGGTAGATCAGCCCGACGCCGAGGAGCGCGAGCGGAGTGCCGGTCACGGGGTTCAACAGCAGGTCGTCAACGGCGTCAGTGAGGTTCCGCCCCGATTCGCCAGTGGAGTGGACGGCCTCGACGGTGGCGTCGACGCGCTCCCGTCGATGCTCGTAGATCTCGTCCCGCAGCGACGGCAGCTCGACCTCCGCGACGCCGCCGTCCGCGAGCACCTCCGAAGACGTTATTCGGTCGAGGGTCGGTTGGTCCCCCTCGAGCACGAGCACCGACTCCCGCCGGGACGCGTCCACGTCGGGCAGTTCGTCGAACCACTGCTCGACCGGGGTCTCTTCGGGCGCACGCGCCCTGTCGATGGCGTCACACAGCTCGTCGATCCCCTCGCCGTCGACCGCGACGGTGGGAACGACGGGGACGCCGAGCTCCGCTTCCAGGGCGTCGACGTCGATCTCGTCGCCGTCCCGCCGGACCTCGTCCATCACGTTGAGCGCGACGACGGTGGGAACCCCCATGTCCAGGAGCTGGTGGGTCAAAAACAGGTCCCGCTCCAGCTGGGTCGCGTCGATCACGTTGATCGCGAGGTCGGCGTCAAGCACCACCTCGCGGGTGATCCGCTCCTCCTCGGAGAACGAGGAGATCCCGTACGCGCCCGGCGCGTCGACGAGCTGGCTGCCCTCGAACTCCCCGACCGTCGCCGAAACGGTCGTGCCCGGATAGTTCGAGACGTCGACCTCCTCGCCGGCGAGCCGGTTGAACACCGCGCTCTTGCCGACGTTCGGCGCGCCGACCAGCGCGATGGTCTCCGCGTCGGTCGCGGCGAGTTCGTCAGGATCGGTCCCCTCGTCGTGGCAGCTTCCCATCTCAGCCGTCCTCCAGAGTCACTGTTATCTCGTCCGCGACGGAGGCGCCAAGCGCCATGGTGGTCCCGTTCCGTTCCACGACGACCGGACCTTTCGCGATCCGGGTTCGGCACCGGACCGGGCCGTCAAGCATCCCGATCCTGAGCAGGTGTGCCCGGACGTCCTCGTCCGGAACGTCGCGTATCTGAACCAGCTGTCCCCTCTCTACACCGGACAATCGCCGATCTGGTACTGTCACGGCCATCTTTAGGTGTACCTAAATAGCCGATCCACTTAAAGCGAGCAAGAGTTTCTATTCAGCCCGAATCCGACGAAGGTTTTTTATATTAGAATTAGCCGTCGGGGCAAATCCCTCGGTTGTGCCGGTCGGGACGCCGTCATTCGCCGGCATCCGAATCGCTGACTGGCTCGTGGTTCGAACGCCGGAACCGGACCGTGCGGGTTTTTGGGGGGCGGCGGTGATTCTCGTTCATGGCAAAGCAGCCGCACCTGCTGATCGAGGAGGGGGATGTGACCGACCTCGCGATCCTCCCGGGCGACCCGGACCGCGTAGACCGGATCGCGGCCCACTGTGAGAACGCGGAGACGGTGTCGCAAAACAGGGAGTACAAGGTCGTGAACGCGGTCTACGACGGGCGACCGGTGACGATCTGCTCGACGGGGATCGGCTGTCCCTCCGCGGCCATCGCGGTCGAGGAACTGTCCCGCGTCGGGGTGGAGACGTTCCTCCGCTGCGGGACGACGGGGGCACTCCAGTCGGGCATCGAGATCGGCGACATGGTGGTCGCAACCGGTGCCGCGAAGGAGGAGGGCACCAGCAAGCGCTACGAGTCGGCGGTGTATCCCGCCGTGCCCGACTACGACGCCCTCTCCGGGCTCGTCGACGCGGCGGAGGCGAACGGCGAGGAGGTCCACGTCGGGCCGATCGTCTCGGACGACGCCTTCTACAACGAGTCCGAGGCCTCCGTGGCCGACTGGGAGGAGGCGGGTCTGCTCGCCGTCGAGATGGAGGCGGCGACGATCTTCTCGCTTGCACGCCGGAAGGGCCTCCGGGCGGGCGCGATCTGTACCGTCGACGGCAACCTCGTCGAGGGGACACAGAAGGGCGAAACCGAGGACGAGGAACTCCCGGAGAAGGCGAAGGACAACGTCGAGCGGGCCATCGAGATCACGCTCGAGGCCGCGACGGCGCTGTAGCGACCCCCTTGCGGCCGGCGTCGGCTACGCGCCGTCCCATCGCGCGTCCGACAGCGTCCGCTGGACGGCCTCCTCGCCGACCGCCTCCGCGAGCTTCTCGAACCCCTGTCTCGCGGCGCGGTCCCTGGCGTTTGCCACCAGCCGGGAGACGATGAACTCGGGAGTGGACTTTCCGATCGTGCCGAACCGCGGCTGGTAGTCGACCTCGAGTTCGAGGTCCGGGGTGAGCCCCTCGGCGAAGATCCCGTCGACGCGGGCGGCCTCCGGAAGCGGACTGAGGTCGTCCGCCAGGTGAGTGACGTACACTCCGAGCGCGTCGCGGGAAACCGTGAGTTCGACGAGCCCGTTCAGCAGGTCCGCCGCCCGGCCGGGTTCGGTGATCGCCTCGAACTCGTCGACCAGCATCAGCGTGCGGCCCTCGTCGGACAGGGGCGGGACGATGCTGCGCAGCGTCGACTCGAGGACGCCGGCGTTGAACGAGGCGTGGCGTCGGTGGAACACGACCGTGTCGAAGCTGCCCACGACAGCCCCGTCGGCGGGAACGGGCAACCCCATGTCCGACAGCAGCGCCACCTGACACAGCGTCTCCAGCAGCGTCGTCTTCCCGCCGGAGTTGGCCCCAGTGAGGACCGCGACGCGGTCGCCCGAAGGCGGGGAGGGGTCGTCGCCGGTCGGCCCCCCGCCGAACGCGTGCCGGTCCGTCACCGCGCCGTAATCCCCCACTGCGTACGTGACCGGCTGTACCTCCCCCGTGAGGAAGAGGTTCCGCGCGTTCGAAACCGCGAGAACGGCGTCGTCGACGAGCGTCGGGGCAACCAGGTCGTGCGCGTCGGCGAACCGCCCCAGTGAGAGCCCGAACGCGATGTCGTCGACGGCCTGGATCGCGGCAGTTACGTCCTCGCCCGCGGCGGCGACGTCGGCCTGGAGGTCGGCCGCGATCTCGGCCTCCCGCTCCCGCACGCGCTCGCGCTGGCGCGAGACGAGATCCCGGAGCGTCCGGCTGACGTAATCGGAGGCGTCCACGGCGTCGTCGGGCGCGGCCGAGCGGATTTCCCCGGTCGAGAGTCCAGTCTCGGCGGAAACGTACTCGACGACCCCGCTCTGGAAGGCCTCGAGGTCGCGGGCGCCGCGCTCGCGAACGGTCTCGATCACGTCGAAGGCCGCGTTCTCGAGCCGCTCTATCGCCTCCAGTTCCTCCCGGAACCGGTCGAGCCGGTCGTCGACCCCGGACCGCACCTCCAGATCGGCGGGGTCGGCCTCCGCCACCGACGTCCCCGAGGGTGCAGACTCCGCGAGCCGAACCGCCTCCAGCGCGCCGGCGGCGTCGGCGAGGCGCGGATCGTCCAGTTCCGCCAGCGCCTCGAAGGTCCCGCCGTCGAACCCGGCCTCCCGCAGCGCGAGCGCCGCCCTGACGGCGGCCCGGTCGGTGCCCCCGGCGTCGTCGTACTCGGCGAACGCGTCCTCGACGCGCGCTTTCTCCTCCCCGTCGAGGCCGCGCCAGGCGTCCCTGGCCGCGACCACGGTCTCGAGCCGCTCCCGCCTCGCGGCGTCGCTCGAAAGCGGCGTCGACACCCGGATTCGGTCGCCCGCCCGTTCGGTCAGGGCGTACGACGCCGCCAGCGAGAGCAGGTCGTCGTAGACGTCCCGGGCGTCAGACGTGCCGAACCTGTCGACGTCGCCGTCGGCGCCCGCCCGCCTGAGGATTCGAACCACCCTCCCCCGGGGAATCCCCGCGTCGACCAGCGCGCCGATGTCCGCCGATTCGATCGCCTCGACGGCGCGCTCGGCCCCGAGCTCGGCTTCCAGGCGCTCGCGCGTCTTCGGCCCGACGCCCCAGTAGGCTTCCAGTTGCATGTCCGGGGCGAGGAGCGGTCTTCCCTTTAGCTTTCGTGATCCGTCTCCCGGGATCGGGACGACTCACCCGCTCACGTTCGTCTCGCGTACGCGGATCCCCTTCCCGGCGAGGTGGCGGAGCTGCCGCCTGGCGAACTCCTCCTCGCGGCTCCCCCGCGTCGCGAGCACGAACACCAGCGCCGAGCCGGCGGGGCGCATCGTCCGGCCGGCACGCTGTGCTCCCTGTCGCCGGGAGCCGCCCAGCCCGGACGCGAGGATCGCCACCTCCGCGTCCGGCAGGTCGATCCCCTCGTCGGCGATCCGGGAGACCACAAGCGTCGTGCGCTCCCCCTCCCGAAACTCGGCGAACAGCTGGTCGCGCCGGTAGTGGGGCGTCTCCCCGCTGACGAACGGGGCCGAAAGCCCCGAGGCGATCTGCTCCCCCTGCGCGAGGTAGTCGACGAACACCAGCGCCTTCCGGTCGTCGTGTCGCGCCAGGAGGTACCTGACCTCCGCGAGCTTCGCCGGGTTTTTCGCCGCGAGGCGGTAGCGTTCCCGGCCGTCCGCGCTGGCGTACTCGTTTTGGGCCGTCTCGTCCCGCCAGGGGACGTACCTGATCTCCAGTTCCGGCTCCTGGACGAACCCCGCGTCGAACAGCGCGTCCCAGTCGGTGCCGATCGGCGGGCCGATCAGCGTGAAGATCTCCGCCTCGCTGTCGTCCTCCCGCACCGGCGTGGCCGACAGCCCCAGCCGGTGAACCGCCTGGAGGTCCGCGCTGCGCCGGTACACCTCGCTGGGGACGTGGTGCACCTCGTCGTAGACGATCAGTCCCCACCTCCGGGAGTCGAACAGCTGTCGGTGCCTGTCCATCCCGGCGGTCTGGTAGGTGGCGACGGTCACCGGCCGGATCCGTTTCTCCCCGCCGTGGTACGCGCCGACCGCCTCCCGCGGGAGGTCCGTGTGCCTGAGGAGTTCCTCGCGCCACTGCTCGGCCAGTTCCCTGGAAGGCACGAGTACGAGCGTCTCGCCGTCGACGGCCGCGAGCGCCGCGATGGCGGCGACCGTCTTCCCGCTGCCCGGCGGCCCGACGAACACGCCCGCCCGCTTTTCCAGGAAGGCGTCGACCCACGACCGCTGGTACTCGCGGAGGTCGGTCTCGAGCTCGACGTCGAGGTCGTCCCCGGTCTCCAGCTCCCGGTCGTCGATCACGGGATAGCCCGCGTCGTACAGCGTCCGCTTGACGGCGGCGATCCGGTCGCCGTTGACCCACGCCTCCGTGTCGGAGATGGGCGCCCGG
>JAZKTH010000125.1:0-7434 GCA_036625675.1 Haloferacaceae archaeon | reverse complement strand
CGCCGACGTCGACGGTCACCTCGTCCTCCCCCCGGAGGTCCTCGTACCCGCCGTCAATCCCGTCGAGGTACCCCTCGAAGTCGGGCTGGACCTCCTCCTGGGCTCCGGCGGTTCCGGCCGTCGCCGTTCCCGCGGCAGCGGCGGCTGTCACCCCGCCGGCAGTTCGTACAAACTCCCGCCGTCTCATACGGCTATTCGTCAGGCTGGAACGCGCTTAAACCCACCGAATATCCACCTTTTTCGCACGACTCACCTGGCCGGATCGGAACGTTTCCCCCTGCCTGTTCCGCCTCCCCGAACGTCGTCACCGGAGTCCGTCTCGTGGCCGGCGGAGCCGGTCCCGGACTCCGCAGTTTCGCCCTCGGTCCCGTCGTCCGCGGGGGACTGCTCGGCGGGCATCTCCGGCACGAACGGCGGGCGCTCCCCGTCCTCGTACTGTATCGCGCGGAGCCGGTTCCGGAACTCCTCCGTTCGGAACCGGTCGGACAGCCGGGCGTTTGCGACCACCAGCAAGAGGAAGAGGCCGGCCAGCAGGAACGCCACGCCCGCCAGCGGCGCGACGATCGTCGAGAGGCCGTCGACGAGGAGATACGCCCCGAGGAGTGCGATCCCGGCCAGCAACTGAGCGACGGCCACGACCTGCAGTACGGTGTTCCCGAGTTCCCCCGTTCCTTCCGGGACCTCATCGGGCGAGGGGAGTCCGTAGTTCTCCGGCGGCTCCGCCACCTCGAACTCCGGCATCGAACACAGCACCAGCGTGGGCTTCACGTCGCGATACACCGTTCCCTCCCCCTCGAGGCTTCCGTCGGCGTAGACGACCGCGTAACCCTCGTCCGAGTACGCCAGCACGCGCTCCCCTTCGCCCTCCCCCACTCGTTCAAGGATTGCGAACACTTCCCGCCGCGCGATCCGGTTTTGTAGCTCCGCCTCGATCCGATCCAGAAGCTCCGTGCCCGTGACCCAGGAGTCGTCGTCGAAGGCGGCCTCCCACTCCTCGGCAGTCATCTTCGCCATGTCCGCGGGACCGAACTCGTCGAAGTCGTACTTCCGCTCGACCTCCGCGCGGAGCGCCTCGATGTCCGGATCTGCCGCCTCCCCGTCGGTCGGACCGGTCCGGGACTGGGCGTCGGCGGCCCCCCCGTCCGTACTCGACTCGCCACCCGAGGAGTCACCCGCCGACTCAGGGTCAGTCATCGGTCGAAAGTACGGTCGCTCCCGGGAAAACGCTTTCCGACCGGGGCCGTTGATCCGAGGGACCGGCGGAGAGGCCTCGACTCCCTCGGCGTCGCGTTCAGTCCGGATTTCGGTAGGCCGGGACGAACCCGGACGCTTTAGCGGTTCCCCGCCCAAGACCGTTCGATGGTCGACGACGCGACGCTGGCGGCGATCGCGATGACCCTCGTGAGCGCGAGCCTGCCGTTTTACCTCTACGGGACGTGGATCATGCTCCGGGCCGAGGAGGTTACGTGGGCTGTGTTGACACACCACCTCCGGTTCGTTTTCACCGGGCTCGCGCTGACGACGGTCCCCGTGGTCGGCTGGATGGTCCCCCGACTGCTGGAACAGCTTTCGGGACTCGCTGCCGTGCACGCGTTCTTCGGACTCCAGGCGTACGCCCTGCTGGCGGTCGGGCTCACCGGAATCGCGCGGATCTACCAGGCGAAACGCGACGCGGACCTCTATCACAGGCCGGATCGGGACGTCTCCCTCGAGGACCTCCACGAGAACGTCGGCGCCTGGCGGCGCCGGCTGCGCGTCGGCGTATTCGGGTACACGTTCTTCTGGCTGTGCGCCTGGATCAGCGGCATCTACCGGTTCCTGCAACTCCACCCGCCGTTTTGAGCGGCGAATAGCTCACCAGCAAGGGGCCTGCGAACGGCTCCGCCCCCGTGGCTGGCCTGCGCCCCCGCCGTCAGTCGAGTCGATTGCTGGACTCGAGGACGAGCGTGGGGTCCCCGCCCACTGTATCGTACCGGACTACTATCGAGCCCCCCCGGATCGACGTCTCTTCGATCGGCAGCAGCGTGCGGATCGTCGTCGAGCGGACGACGTCTCCCGAGGAAGACTCGAGCCGATAGGTGTGTCTCCGGTCGTCCGCGGCGGTCTGGTTCGTCACCGCGATCCGGTAGGACCGGTCGATCACTCTCGACGGAAGATCCACCCGGATCGCCGCCTCCCCGCTCTCGTTTTCCATCGCGGCCGCGAGCCGGTCCACGTCGCCGATCGAGTCCGCCAGTTTCTCGTTTTGGACCTCGAGTGAGTCGCCGACTGCGATCGTTCGCTGGCTCTCCATGTACCCGCTCCCGGCGATCAGGAGCCCGGAGATGAGCAAGGACGTGATCCCGAGCGCGAGCACGTAGTTGACCGTCGCCGACACGGCCCGGTTGTCGGACCCGCCGGCGGCGCCTCCGTTCCGGGCTCCGTCGTGGTCACTCATACTCCGGCTCCCCCGGCGCGATCCGGATCGTCGCCTCGTAGCGAACGTTCCCGCTGCGGTACGTCAGGTCGAACTCGACGTCGTACAGTGCGCGGACGGCACGCGGCGAGCCCGCACCGGTCCCGTCGTTGAAACCGGCGTCGTTGACGTTCGCCGATCCCCGCTCGGCGTCGACGACGAACTCGTAGGTGCCGTCCGCCGCGTCTCCGTTCCCGAATTCGAGGTCGTGTCCCTCGCCGACGCGGTCGAAAACGCGGAGTTCCCGGAGTTCCGTTTCGTCGCCGGTAGAGACGTCCTCGTAGGTCCCGTTCACGAGGTCGACGCGCAGGCTGCCGCCGGGGACGCACCCGTCCGCCTCGTGGGATCCGTTCTCGAAGACCGCCACGCAGGCGTCCCCGGAGCCGTTCTCGTACAGGAACACCGTCTCCGTCGTGGAGCCGTCGGTGACGTTGAGATGGAACGGCCCCGAACTGTGCGTCAGGTTTCCGAAGCCCTCTGTTTCGATGTCGCTCACGGTTACGCTCGGTGTTGCCACCATCCACGCCCCTCGCGTGGTCACGTCGGTGGCGAGCACCCACGACGCGGTGCCGCCTTCGTCGGTGAATTCTCGGGAAGGGCTCTGGTTGAGTTCCGTGCCGTTGCTAGCGGTGGAGTTCTCGATCGCGACGACGTCTCCCCCGAGGGCGCCGAACGGCTGGGCGGCTCCGCTCCAGTTCGCGAGCCCCCCGGTCACGTTCGCCTCCATTTGATCGTAGCTCGCCCCGCCCCGCTCGCCGGCCACGAGCCGTTCCGCGACCTCGCGCGCCTCGACCTCGTACTCGATTACGGGGGCGGTGGAGGTTCCCAGGTCCCGGGCGGAGACGTTCTCGGTGTAGATGACCCCGTTCATCACGAGAGCGAGCACCAGGAACGTCACCGCGAGCCCGAGCGCCCCGACCAGAAACAGCTGTCCGCGGTCGGTTTCCGCGGGCATCACATCCGCCATACGACCACCTCCACCTCTACCACGGTGTACACGTCCGTTTCGGGGGAGACGTCGTGGGTCGCATACAGTGCCCCGTCGCCCACTGTCGTCGCCGTCTCGGTGCCGTCCGCGTCTCGGAGCCGATCGGAGTCGTACAGGGTAACCAGCCGGGTCACGCTCGTCGCGTGGTCGCTCGGTTCACCGAGGTTCACCAGCTGGACCCGCTGTCGGGTGGCGTTGTCGACGTCGAGGTGCCCCGTGGTGTTCGAGCTGGGATACCGGACGTACACGTTGAACGCGATCCCCCGCTCGAGGAGCGTCTCGTCGAGCGCCGTTCCGAAGGGAGTGGGCGGTCCGCCGGACGTGTATCCGGCCCCAGAGGCGTTGTGGAACCGCCACTCCCCGGTGCTTTTGTTGCCGAACAGCAACGCCCCGCGCAGTGTCCCGTTCCGGTCCTCCGCAGCCAGTAGCCCCTCGGCGAGCTCCGTTTGCTGGTTCTCGATGTGCTGGCTCGAGGTACTCCCGGTCAACGGCGTCACGGCCGTCACCTGCAGCGCGAACACGACCGCCGACAGTACCAGCAGCGCGGCGGTGATCGCCTCCAGGGTGTGAGCCTGTCCGCGCATCACCAGACCCTCACGAGGAGTTGCTTGGACTCGCCGTCGAGCAGGACGGTGCGCCGGACGGTCGCGACAGTCCGGCCGTCGTCGGGGTCGGGTCCGGCCGAGAGCGCCTGTCCGTCACGCACGACTGCGGTGCCGTTCCGGTGCTCGATCGTCACGTTGAGCCGATCCGACACGCCGAACACCTCGTCGGGTCCGGTGGCGTTCTCGTCGAACCGGCACGCGTCGGTGCTGCTGCCGCCGTTCATCTGCTCGAAGAACCCGTCGGTACACTCCGTGTCGAGCGCCCGCGGCTCCGCGGGGTCCCCGAGCACGTCCGAGGCGGCGGAGTCGGCGACACGGTTGGCGGTTATCGTGCCGGTGTCCGCGTCGAACGGGACGAACATCCCGGGCACGAACGCGACGACGAACGCGATCGCCACGAGGAACACCCCGGCGCCGATCGCGAAGTCCAGGGTCGTCTGGGCGCGAGTCATCTAACCACCGTCCCGGCTCGGGTTCGGATCATCCGACCACCACCCAAGTGGCCAGCGCGAGCGTCACGAGGACGACGACGAACTTCACCCCCGAGATGACGTCGGCGTTCCGGATGTAGCCGCTGATGAACCCGGACAGGACCGCCTGGATCGTCACCGCGTGGAAGAACAGCATCGACAGCAGCGACGGATCGACGCCGCCGCCGAAGTCCGGCCCGCCCTGCGTGGCGGCCCCGCTCGACTGTTCCGCCCCGGAGGTCAGTTCGGCCATGACGTCGATGAACTGCGTTTGCAGGATGGCCATCACCGCCAGGAGCGTGAGATACGTCATCAGGATGATCGCCACCTGCATCCTGGTCCGGGAGCGACGCTCGCGTTCGATGTCGTCCTGGTTCTCGGACGCCTGTGCGGCCGTCGAGAGCACGTCGGTGATCTGGGAGGACGCCTCCTGCGCCTCCGAGATCAACTTCACCGTCCGGGCCAGCCGGGGGACGTGGTACTTATTGTTGAACTCGACCAGGGCGTCCCGGAGGCTCATTCCGTAGTTGACCTTGGTGTAGATGACGTCGAACTCGTCCGCCAGCTTTCCCGAGGACGTCTCCGCGACCGAGTTGATCGACTCGAGGAGCGTCTGGCCGGTGTCGTTGGCGGAGGAGAGCTTCCGGAGGTTCTCCGAGAGCTTCCCCGTGACCGAAGAGCGGGTCCGAACGTTCCACTCGTGGAACACCGTCAGCGGGATCGTGATGATGTACAGCGGGACGTACACCCACAGGAACGTGCTCCAGACCGGGTTGTTCACCCAGGCGTCCATCGTGAGCGGGGCCCGTCCCGAAGAGACGAACAGTCCCACGAGCACTGACGCCGCCGGCACGGTCAAAACCAGCGTGTACAGCGGGCGCTCCCGGAAGAAAAGGTGCGGCTGCTTCAGTAGTTCGCTCGTGAGGTAGGTCCCCTCCCGGCTCTTGATCCGGTCGAAGATGCCGTATTCGCCCACGAACCCCTCCACGAGTCCGAGGTGACGGAGGCTCTCCTGGCTCGTCTCGTGGAGCCGCTGGCTTCCGCCCTGGGGGCGGAGGTAGCCGTTCCCCGGCTCGTCCTGTTTGACCGTCGAGACGAGCACGAGAAACCCGACGCCAGTGAGCGGGATAAGCACGTACACGCTAGCGTAAATCAGATACGTTTCGGCGTCGCCGAGCATGCTCATGATGACGAGGATGATGATGAGCAAAAGCGGGAAAAGCGACAACGTCATGTACATCTCCCCGAACAGCTCCATCGTCTCCAGCGTCATCTCCTGCTGCTGTTTCGCCGTACGGAGGTGCTTTTCTTTCTTGTCCTGGAGGAACTGTTCCATGTCACCCCCGGAGTTGATTATCGAAAGCATGTCGGTGAGGAACTGGGAGAGTTCGTCGCTGGGGGTCTCCATCGCCTGCTGTCTGATCGCGTTCCGGTAGTCCGTCCCGAAGAACTCCGTTTCGTTGATGATGCTCTGGAACTCCTGTGACACCTCCCCGTACGTGTCCTCGGCGCGCGCCATCGCCCGCAGGATCTCGAGCTGATTCATGCCGCCGACCGAGAGCGCATACATGAAGGAGACGCCGTCGGCCAGAAGCATGTTTATCTCGCGCTTCCGCGAGGACGCTCGCGAGTAGGGGATGGCGAGCAGGGTACCGAAGCCGATGCCGAAGCCGATGCTCCCGAAGACGATGCCGCTCACGCCGATCGACAGCGGGACCACGAGCGATCGCAGGAGTTCTGCCACCTCGGCGCTCGGTACCGGAATCCCCAGGCTGAGCGTCGTGGGGTTGATCAGTCCCAGCTGAAACACCGACCACCCGATCGCCGTTCCGACGATCCAGAAGACGACCCCCACCAGGATCCCGAGCCCGAGGGACCGCGAGAGATACATCTCCACGGGATCGGGGATCCGGGCCTGCGTGAGCTTCACGTCGACGTCGCTGACGAAGTCGCCGTCCTCGTCGAACAGCCGCTTGAACACCGGGTAGAACGCGCCGGCGATCGGGTCGGCGTCGCCCCCGAGACCGCCGTCGGAACCCGTTTTGAGGCTCATTCCTCTCCCCGCCCTTCGGCGTCGTCGCGTTCGTCGGCCGATTCCCCGCCGTCCGTTGCGCCACCGTCACTGGCGGCGTCCTCCTCGTCGACCGGACCGAACCCCCAGCCGTCCAGCTCTTCGCCGTCGCCGTCGCCGTCGCCGTCGCCGGCGGACGTCGCGTCGTCGCTTCCGTCGAACCCGGCCCCCTCGCCCGTGTCGAACGACGGTTCGTCGAAGGTTACGTCGTCGTCGGTCCCGAACGGTACGTCGTCCGGTTCCTCGTCAGCCGAGTCGTCCCGAGCATCCGGGCTATCGAACGAATCCGGCCCCGTTCCGTTCGGGGAGGCGGCTCCTTCGTCCCCACCGTCGATATCCTCGAACAGTTCCTCGAGCTCCGCGTCCTCGCCGTCAACCGATCCAGACTCGGTTCCGAACGGGTCAGTACCCGTACTCGACGGGGCAGTGCCGTCGGAACGCTGCGCGGCAGTGTCTCCGTCGAGTTCCCCCGCGACCGTGGTCCCGTCGAGTTCGCCGTCGACCTCGCCGGCGGTCTCCCCGTCGAGTTCGCCGGCCGTCTGGCCGGCGGAGCCGTCAGCGTCCGGGAGCGAGTCCGCGCCCGTCGCCCCGAGCCGGTCCGCGCCCGTCGCCCCGGGCGACTCCGTCGGCGTTCCGGGCCCCGCGTCCGGCGACTTCTCCTCCTCCGACGCCGCGGCGGTCGCCTCCAGGGCCGGACGATCGTCGTCGGGCTGGGCGTGAACTGTTCCCTCCTGGTCGACGTCGAAGAGGGCGTCGGCAACGTCGCCAGGCTCGACGTCGCGATACTCTTCGAACAGCTCCTCCGCCTGCTCGAGGATCCGCCTCGCCTCCGCGAGCCCCTCCTC
>JAZKTH010000124.1:0-7437 GCA_036625675.1 Haloferacaceae archaeon | reverse complement strand
GACGGGCTCCGCGACCGGCTGGAGGACCTCCGCCGCGGCGCGGAACTGGGGGGACGGGACCCGGAGTCGCTCAGGGTCACCCTCTCGGTGACCTGCTGTGCGCTGCCCGACGCCGACCGGGCGCGCGAGCTCGTCAGGCAGCACCTCGCGTTCTACGTCGGGGGGATGGGCACCTTCTACCGGGACGCGCTGGCGCGGCAGGGCCACGGGGAGACCGCCCGCCGGATCCACGACGCCTGGCAGGAGGGCGACCGGCGAGCCGCGGTCGCCGCGCTGGGGGACGACCTGCTCGACGGGCTGGCGGCGGCCGGCTCGCCGGAGGCCGTCGCCGAGCGGCTCCGGGAGTTCGAAGGGATCGAGGGCGTCGACGCCGTCGCCGTCTCGTTCCCGCGGGGCGCCGACCGGGCGGCGATCGACGCGACCGTCGAGGCGCTTTCCCCCTGATCGGGGCGCCACCGGGCCAGCGCTCCGCGCCGGATCCTCGGCGCCGAGTTCGCCCGCCCCGTTTCCGGTTGCTGAAGCTTTTTCACCGGAATCCGCCAAGCACGAACCGATGATAGAAGCACTCGAGGACATCGAACTCGACTTCGTCGAACTCGGCCGAACCGGCATCCACACGAGCGAACTCCAGTTCGGCACCTGGCGGTTCGGCAAACGAACCGAGGAGGGGAACGTCGAGATCGGCGAGGAGCGTGCAACGGAGCTGCTCGACGCCTACGAGACCGCCGGCGGACGGTACATCGACACCGCCGACGTCTACGGCGGCGGCGACAGCGAGCGCTGGATCGGCGAGTGGCTCTCCGGCCGCGACCGCGAGCGGTACACGATCGCCTCGAAGATCTACTGGCAGATCCGCGAGGGCGACCCCAACAGCCGGGGGACGAACCGGAAGAACGTCCGCCACCGGATCGACGCGCTCCTGGACCGGCTCGGGACCGACTACGTCGACGTCCTGTACATCCACCGCTGGGACGATCAGACGTCCGCCCGCGAGATGATGAAGACCCTGAACGGGCTCGTCGACTCCGGGCGGGTGCACTACCTGGGCGCGTCGACGCTGCGCCCCAACGCCTGGAAGGTCGCGCGGGCGAACGAGATCGCGAGACGGGAGGGATGGGAGCCGTTCTCCGTCCTCCAGCCCCGGTACAACCTCGTCGACCGCGAGATCGAGGGTGACTACCTCGGAATGGCCCGGGAACTCGGGCTCGCGGTCTGTCCGTGGAGCCCGCTGGGGCAGGGCTTCCTGACGGGCAAGTACACGCGCGAAGACGGCCTGACCGGCGACTCGCGGGTCGCGGAGTCGAGCCGGTTCCGGGAGGCGTACCTCACCGAGGAGAACTTCCAGGTCCACGACGAACTCGACGCAGTCGCCGAGGAGGTGGGCGCCTCGCCCGCCCAGACCGCGCTGGCGTGGCTCGCCCACCGCGAGGGCGTCACCGCGCCGATCGTGGGCGCGCGGACGGTCGAGCAGCTGACAGAGAACCTCGCGGCGGCGACGATCGACCTCTCGGCCGAGCAGGTCGACCGCCTCACCGAGGCGAAGGGGGGGCCCTACGCGGGGCTGTGAGCGGCCGGTCGTCGGAGAGGTAGCCCCGCCGAAGCTACCCGTCAGCTCGCTTTTCCAGCTCGCCCTTCAGCGCCGCCCCGTCGAACTCGTGGTCGGGGCGAATCGCGACGAAGTCAAGGAACCGCCGCGCCTCCAGCAGCTGCTCCGGCGTGTACGCCGACAGCGCAGACTCGATCGTCTCCCGGGGGCCCACCACCGGCTCCAGGGCGGCGAGCGCGCTCGCGAGGTCGTAGGCCCGGGCGTCGGAGCGGGCGTCGTCGCTGACGCTCGTGGCGTCGATGAAGTACACCTCGCCGTCCAGCACCAGGACGTTCTCCGCGCGGAGGTCCCCGTGGGCGAGACCGGCGTCGTGCATCGTCCGCAGCGCGTCGAACAGGCGGTCGGCCACGTCGCGGGCCCGCCCGGGGTCCAGTTCCTCGAGCGACCGGAACTCCGGGAGGTACTCGAGCACCACGACCCCGAGCCCGTCGACCTCCAGCGCCTCGATCGGCTCGGGCGCGTTGATTCCGAGCTCCCGCATCCGACGGGTCGCCTCGAGTTCGTGTTCGGCCATCTCGTAGGGGGTCTGGAACCGCTCGAAGAACCCCTCGGTGCCGGCGGAGAACGCGCCGAGGTTCCGCCCGGTCGTGAACAGCGCGTGAACCAGGGTGTTCTGCCGAGAGATGATCTTCACGAAGAGGTCGTCGTCCAGCACCATCGGGGTCGAGAGCCAGTTGTCGGCCTCGAGAAACCGCACGCGAACCCACTCGCGGTCGTACCGCCGGGCGAGCTCCATCGCGACCGCCTCCAGCTGTGGCCAGCCGAGGCGACCACGAACCAGGCGACGAAGCTGCATCACGTGGACGAACGAGTCCGGACGACATAAATCGCACCGACCGGAGCCGGACTCCCCCGCACCCGCGTCCCTCACGAACGTTTGGATTATTTATGCGTCCGGACCCGAACCCGAAGGTATGGACTTCGAGCTGCCGGCGGAACACCGGATGATCCGCGACACCGTCAGGGAGTTTTGCGAGGAGGAGATCCGGCCGATCGCGGGGGAGATCGAAGAGGAACACCGCTTCCCCGCCGAGATCTTCGATCGGCTGGGCGAGCTCGACGTGATGGGGATCCCGATCGCCGAGGAGTACGGCGGGCTCGGGGGCGACCAGCTGATGTACGCGCTCGTGGTCGAGGAGCTGGGACGGGTCTCGGGCGGCATCGGGCTGTCGTTTGCGGCCCACGTCTCCCTGGGGAGCAAACCGATCGAGCAGTTCGGCACCGAGGCACAGAAGCGGGAGTGGCTCGAACCGCTCGCGTCGGGGGACGGGATCGGCGCGTGGGCCCTGACGGAGCCGGGGTCGGGCTCGGACGCCTCCGACATGGACACCGTCGCGACCAGGGACGGCGACGAGTGGGTGCTCGACGGGAAAAAACAGTTCATCACGAACGCGAACGTCGCGAACAGCGTGCTCGTGAAGGCCGTCACCGACCCCGGCGCGGGCTACGACGGCATCTCGACGTTCGTGGTCTCCCCGGAGGACGACGGCTTCGAGGTGACGAGCGTCTGGGACAAGATGGGGCTCAACTCCTCCCCCACCTGCGAGATCGCACTCGACGGCGTCCGTCTACCGGAGGACCGGCTGCTCGGGGAGGAGGGCGAGGGGTGGAAGCAGACGATGAAGACGCTGGACGGCGGCCGGATCTCGATCGCGGCGCTGTCGACCGGGCTCGCGCAGGGGGCGTTCGAGGCCGCGAAGGAGTACGCGCTCGAGCGCGAGCAGTTCGGGCAGCCGATCGCGGAGTTCGACGCGGTCCGGAACAAGCTGGTGGACATGCACCGCAAGATCGAGCGGGCCCGGCTGCTCACCCACCGCGCTGCCTGGCGGTACGACCGGGGGGAGCGGGTGACCCGGGAGTCGGCGCTCGCGAAGCTCGACGCCAGCGAGGCCGCCCGGGAGGTCGCCGAGGACGCGGTCCAGGTGCTGGGCGGCTACGGCTACACCCGGGAGTTCGCCCCCCAGCGGTTCTACCGGGACGCGAAGCTCATGGAGATCGGCGAGGGAACCAGCGAGATCCAGCACCTCGTTATCGGCCGGGAGCTCGGGCTCTGACCGGACCGGCCGACCCGCCGACCGGAAATCGCTACAGGAAACCGCCGTCAGCGAGCCGATCGACCGCCTCGCGGAGCCGCGCTTCGCTCGCGGCGTAGGAGATCCGCGCGTAGCCGGGCGCGTTGAACGCCCCGCCGGGCACCGTCGCGACGTGGGCCTCCTCGAGGGCGTCCATGCACCACGACTGGTCGTCGTCGTCGACGGGCAGCATCATGTAGAAGGCGCCGTCGGGGACGGCGACGTCGACGCCGTGATCCTCGAACAGGTCCACGAGCAGGTCCCGCCGGTCGCGGAACGCATCGACCATCTCCACGACCGCGTCGTCGGTGTTCTCCAGCGCCTCGATCCCGGCGTGCTGGACGAAGTTCACCGCACACGACACGGAGTGGGAGTGGAGCTTGCCCGCCTGCGAGACCAGCTCCTCGGGGGCACACAGGTAGCCGAGCCGCCAGCCGGTCATCGAGTAGGCCTTCGAGAAGCCGTTGATCGTGATCGTGCGGTCCGCCATCCCCTCGAACGTCGCCAGCGGCGTCGGGTCGGCGTCGTAGGTGACCTGTTCGTAGATCTCGTCGGAGATCACCCGCACGTCGTGTTCGACCGCCAGGTCGCGCACGCCCTCGAGGGCGGCGTCGGAGTACACCGCGCCGGTCGGGTTCGACGGGGAGTTGACCACGAGCAATTCGGTGTCGTCGGAGACCGCGTCGCCGAGCTCGGGAAGCGCCGGCTCGAGCTGGAAGTCGTGGGGCGCGAGGTCCACGCGGGAGAGCGAGCCCCCGGCCATCTTCGCCATCGCCTCGTAGGAGACCCACGCCGGGTCGAGCAGCACGACCTCGTCGCCGTCGTCGACGACCGTCTGGAACGTCTCGTACAGCGCCTGCTTCGCGCCCGGAGTGACGATGAGGTTCTCCGCCGCGCAGTCGATCCCCAGTCCGGTCAGCTTCTCCACGATGGCGGCCTTGAGTTCGGGGATGCCGCTCGAGGGCGTGTAGCCGGTGTGACCCGCGTCCATGGCCGCCTTGCCCGCCTCGACGACGTTCTCGGGGGTGTCGAAGTCCGGCTCGCCGACCGAGAGGTCGACGACGTCGGCCCCCTCCGCCTCCAGTTCGGAGGCGAGGTTCGACACCGCGAGCGTCGCGCTGGGCTCGACGCGCTCGACGCGGGCGGCGAAACCGCCGGCCGGGCCGCCAGCCGCGTCGTCGCTCATGCCGCCACCCCCGCGAGGTCGATCGCGGCGTCGACCGCCTCGGCGCCCTTGTCGACGCGCTCCCGCGCTTCGGCGCCGGACATCCCCGGACCGCTCACGCCGAAGGTGACCGGCGTGTCCCGGTCGAGGCTCACTTCGGTGAGCCCCCGGGCGGTCGCGTCGGCGATGACGCGGTCGTGATCCGTATCGCCCGTGACGATCGCGCCCACGACGGCGACCGCGTCGACGGCGTCGCGGCGCGCGAGCCGGTCGGCGGCCAGCGGCGAGTCGTACACGCCGGGAACGTGCACGGTCTCGGCGACGGTCGCGTCCCTCGCGTCGGCCGCCCGGAGCGCCTCCGCCTCCATCTCCTCGGTCACCGACGCGTTGAACTGTGCTACTATCAGGCCGAGCGTAACCATACCCGAACGCTGCAGCCCCCGAGTCATAGAACTACCGTTCCCCGCAGCCGAGCGGCGTCCGTGCCTCGGGACGGAACGCAAAAGTTGTATTCCCCCGGACGGATCTCGGGACATGCGCCCGCCGCGGCTCCGCGACGTCGATCGCACGGCGATCGGGCTGTGCGTCGTCTCCACGCTCGCGCTCGCGATCCGGTTGTTCGATCTCGGCGGCCGCGTGTTCCACTGGGACGAGGGGCGGGTCGGCTACTGGACGCTCCGGTACGCCGACTCCGGGATCTTCGAGTACGACCCGATCATCCACGGCCCGTTCCTCCCGCTGGTCAACTCCACCCTCTTCGAGTACCTCGGGGCGACGGACGCCGTCGCCCGGCTGGTCGTCGCCGTCGTCGGCGGACTCCTGCCCCTGCTCGCCTGGCTGTTCCGGGACCACCTCGACGACCTCGAGGTGATCGCCGTCGGGGTCCTGCTCGCGTTCAACCCCGTCCTGGTCTACTACGGCCGGTTCATGCGCAACGACGTCCTGGTGGCGGGGTTCTCGGCCTTCGCGCTCGGGTTCGCCGTCCGGGCGCTTGCGACCCGCGACGTCCGCCGCCTGTACCCCGCCGCCGCCCTCGTCGCGCTGGCGTTCACGACGAAGGGGAACGCGCTGCTGTATCTGGCGTGTTACGCCGGCGCGACGGCGCTGATCCTCGATCACCTGCTCGTCCGGGCCCGCGATCGGGGGCGCTCCGTCCGGGGCACCGTCTGGGCATGGATCACGACGGGCTGGGGGACCCTGCGACGGACCGCAGCCGGAAGCGGCCCCCGGATCGCCGCCGACGGCGGACGGTCCGCCGGGGGGCGGTCCGACGGCGAGCCGACCCACGACGGACGGTCGGACCGCGGGACGGTGGCTACGCGGCGACGGACCGTGGGGTGGCTGGCGCTCCACCTCGCGGGGCTGGCGGCGACGTTCCTGGCCGTCGTCGTGTGGTTTTACGCCCCGCGGCCCGACATCTGGGCGGCGTTCGCGGAGCCGACGACGGCGTCGACGGTCCTGCGGGAGGCGACCGTGGGGAGCGGACGCGAACTCGTCGACCTGTGGCTCTCCGGCAACATGCAGGAGCACGACTACATGGCCTACGCAGCCGGGCTGGCGTCGACGATGACCCACGCGGCGGCCGTCGTGTCGGTGTTCGCGATCGTGGGCATGGCCGTGGACACGTTCGACGGGCGGAACCGGCTGTTCGTCGCGTTCTGCTTCTACTGGGGGCTCGCGAGCCTGGTCGGGTATCCCGCAGCGACGGACATCGAGGCGGGCTGGACCGCCACCCACGTGATCGTGCCGCTGTCGGTGCCGGCCGGCGTCGGACTCGCGCACGTGACCCGGCAGTTCGCGGGCGGAATCGACTGGGCCGGGCTCCGGGCCCGACTCCGGGGGGATACTGACCGGATCGTCGCGGGCGACCCCGTCGCCGTCGCCCTGGCCGGGCTGTTGTTGCTGTCGGTCGCCGCCGGGCTGGCGCTCCCGACCGCCACGTACTGGAACTCGACGGATCGGGACCACACGGAGCTGGTCCAGTACGCCCAGCCCCACGGCGACCTGCGGGAGTCGATCGACGACGTCGAGGCCGTCGTCGCCACCCACGACGACGGCGCCGACGTGCTGTTCGTCGGGACGGACCACCCCTCCCGGGGCAGTACCTTCTACGTCGAAAACGAGTCGAAGAACCTGCAGCAACCCGCCGGATCGGGGTGGTACGACCGGCTCCCGCTGCCGTGGTATCTGGAGCGGTCCGGCGCCGACGTGACGAGCAGCCCGCCCGACGCCGACCCCGCGGACGTCGCGGAGGGGGCGCCGCCGGTGGTGATCGCCTGGGAGGACGACCGGCCGGACCTCGAACCACACCTCGACGGCTACGTGGCCCGGGAACACGAGGCCCGGCTGTGGGGCTTCAGGATCGTCGTCTTCGTGGAGGAGGACGCCCTCGCCGCGGCCGGGCGGCCCGTCCGTTCCTGATACTGTTTGTTGTCGGAAGTTACCGTGTCGACCGCCCGAGTGCGAGGCGGTCGACCGGTAACCGTCTACAACAAACGGTATGACCCCCGGCCGGGAACCGGAGTGGACGGGGAACGACTGGGAGCCGGAACGGACGGGGAGCGACCGGGAGCGACGGCACGGCGTTCGCGAAC
>JAZKTH010000123.1:0-7563 GCA_036625675.1 Haloferacaceae archaeon | reverse complement strand
ACGAGCCTCTTCGAACTGGTTCCGGTCGCGATGGCCGCAGTGCTCGGGGCGACGGTCGGCCAGTTGCTGCTGTTCGGGTTGGTCCGGTACACCGGCCTGGAGTACGACGTGCTCGCGTTCGCGGGCCTCGAGGAGCGCCACCTGCGTCGCGCGGAGAGCTGGTTCGATCGCTGGGGGTTGCCCGCGGTCGCCATCTCGAACGTCTTTCCGGTGGCCCGCGGGTCGTTAACGATCCCCGCGGCAGCCTCACGCCAGTCACTGGCGGGGTTTTCGGTCGTCTCCCTCGGCGGAACCGTCGTCTACGTGGTCGCGCTGGTGGCGATCGCCGACGGGATCGCGACACTGCTTCCCGTCTGACCGCCGGTGTGTGAACCGCTCTCCCGGGAAGGGACAAAAACGGGGCTTTTTCAGTACGGCGCGCTTCGCTCCGCCCATGCAGGGTAATCTGCCGCCGGAGGCGCAGGAGAAGCTCGAGGAACTACAGGACCTTCAGGAGACCGCACAGAAGGTCGCCCAGCAGAAGGGTCAGGCCGAGACGGCGCTCAACGACGCCCAGACCGCCCTCGACGCGCTCGAGGACGTCGACGAGGACGCCGGGATGTACCGGGAAGTCGGGGAGATCCTGGTGGAGACGGACTACGACGACGCCTACGAGGACCTCGAGGAGAAGGTCGACTCCCTGGAGATCCGCGTCGAACAGCTGAACAAACAGGAAGAACGCGTTCAGGAGCAGTTCGAGAGCCTCCAGGAGGAGCTCCAGCAGCTCCTGCAGGGCGGCGCCGGCGGGCCGGGCGGCATGGGACCGGGCGGTCCCGGCGCCGGCGGCGCGTAGACGGATGACCGCCGATCCGGACGGTCCGACGGGTCCGACCGACGCGGACGACCGCGAAGGGCCGTCCGACACGGAGGTCGTCGAAACTGCGGCCCAAGCCGCGGAGGGCGTCGTGTTCGCGAACTACCGTCAGTCGGAGGTGACGGACCTCGACGTGACCGTCACGTTCGAGGAGGGGGTGCTCGAGGTCGACGTCTACCTGAACGTCCCCGACGACGCCGGACCGGATCCGGACGCCGTCGTCGACGAGGCGGCGAGGGCGGCCCAGGAGGCCGTCGACGAGCTGTTCGCGGCTTGAACGACCTCACGGGTTTTAAGATGTCCAGCCCCAAGTGTGCCCCATGGGAATCCTCTCGCGTATGTCGTACGTCGTCCGCTCGAAGATCAACAGCCTTCTGAACCGGGCGGAGGACCCGACGGAGACTCTCGACTACTCCTACGAGCAGATGCGCGACGAACTGCAGGAAGTCAAACAGGGGATCGCCGACCTCACGACTCAGAAGAAACGGCTGGAAATCCAGAAACGCCGGCTCGAAGAGAACGTGGAAAAACACAACTCCCAGGCCAGGGAGGCCGTCAAGCAGGATCGCGACGACCTCGCCAGGAAGGCGCTGGAGAAAAAGAAGTCCAAGATGCGGCAAATCGAGGACCTGGAGGGACAGATCGCCGAGCTCGAGAACACCCAGGAGAACCTCGTGGAGAAGAAAAACGAGCTCCAGAGCCGGATCGAGGAGTTCCGGACGAAAAAGGAGACGATGAAGGCGCGGTACGAGGCCGCCGAAGCCTCCTCGCGGGTCTCCTCCGCGCTCAGCGGCGTCGGGGACGAGATGGAGGACGTGGGCCGGGCGATCGAGCGAGCGGAGGAGCGTACCGACGAGATGGAGGCCCGGGCGGCGGCGATGGACGAACTCCAAGAGACGGGCGCGTTCGACGACGCGCTCTCCGACAAGGACTCGATCGATCGCGAGCTGGAATCGCTCTCGACCGACAGCGAGGTGAACGCCGAACTCGAGACGATTAAAAGCGAGATGGGGAAGGGATCCGACGAGGAGATCCAGGAACGGCCAGACGCGGACGTCGAGGCCGAACTCGAAGGGCTCGAGGAGGAAGTGGCGGAACGCGACCTCGAGGCCGAACTCGAGGGATCCAAATCCGAGGGAGTCGAAGCCGCCGACTCGAACGCCGACGAGGAGAACTGAGGGTACCGCGTTCCTCGCATGACTCCCGACGAGTACGCCGACGCCGTCCGCAGTGCTCTCTCCCCGGAGACCCTCGAGGAGTTCACCGAGCGCGTGGAGACGCAGGCGTCCGCGGTCACCGCAGACCTGACGTCCGGTCGGCTGGACAACGCTGACTTCGCCGTCGGAATGGAACTCGAGACGTACGCGACGACGACGAACGGCGCGCTGGCGACCGTTCCGACGGAACTTTTCGGGGTGGAGGGCCGCAACCCCGAACTCGGGATCCACAACGTCGAACTCAACACCCCGCCGGACACCCTCGACGGCCCGGGGCTGCGCCGGCAGGCGCGACGGCTGCGCGAACTCGTCTCCGGCGTCAGGGACGACCTCCCGGCGGATCGTCGACTCGCGCTGGACGCGATGTGGACCGTGCCGCCGGGGACGGGAACGCGCCAGTACCTCTCGGCCGGCGAAACGCGGGACGGCGTCTTCCTCTCGGCGAACATGCACGCCGACGCCAGGTACTTCGCGCTCGACAACGAGACCCGGAGGCGGGCCGGCGGGAGCATCGAACTGTCGGTCCCCGGCGTCGAGCTCGCGGTCCCGTCGATTCTGCTCGAGTCGCTTGCGGCGTCGATACAGCCTCACCTCCAGATACCCGACGCGGCGGCGTTTCCCCGGTACCACGACCTCGCGATCCGGATTCTCGGGCCGACGCTCGCGCTCGCGACCAACTCGCCGTTCCTGCCGGCCGACTGTTACCGCTCGATCGACGAACCGGAGGCAGTCGAGGACCTGCTCGCCGCCGCCCCGCACGAACACCGGGTCAGGGTCTTCGAGGACGCGATCAACGCCGGCCTCGACCGGACGGAGCGAAAGGTTCGCGTTCCCTCCGACATGGAACGAGTCGCCGAGGTGCCCGAGCGGGTCCTCGCGGACGTCACCTACGCACCGAACCTGTTCGACCGGTCGGTGGCCCCGAGCGACGCCGCCGAACCGGGCGTGGCGTACGCCGACCGGATCCCGGAATATCGCCACAAGCGGGGCACGTTCTGGCGGTGGGTGCGCGGGGTCGTCGGCGGCGACGTCCCGGCCGGCCCCGACGGGCGGGGGACGTCGCCGCGCAACGACACGGCGTCGATCCGGCTGGAATATCGCCCCTTGCCGACGCAGCCGACCGTGCGGGACACGATCGCCCTCCAGGCGCTGGTCGTCGGACTGCTCAGGGGGCTCGCCCTCGAGGATCACCCCCTGCGCGAGCTCCCGTGGACGGCCGCACGGGACGCCTTCTACGCCGCCGTCGACCGCGGGCCGGACGCCGAGCTGGCGTGGGTGACCGCCGAGGGGAGCCGGACGAGCGATCCGGACCGGATTTACGCGGAGGTCTTCGAGTACGCCCGACGCGGCCTGGGCGCCTCGGACGTCCAGGAGCCCACCGTCGACTGGCTGCTCGATCCGCTCGAGGCGCGTCGCGAGGCACGTGCGACGCCGAGCACGTGGCAGCGCGAGCGGGTGCTCTCGCTGGTTCGCGACGGGGCGACGCTCCCGGAGGCGATCCGGGAGACGAAGCGGCGGTATCTCCAGCGGGCCGGCGACGGCTCGTTCGCCGACTGGCTGTGACGGCGGTCGCCGGAGGGGCTACTCGACCGGGCGGGCTCCGGTGCCGGCCCGGTCGAGGTCGGCCAGGCGGATCCGTCCCCCAGAGAGGTCGACGCCGTCGTACGGGTCCGACGCGAGCAGCAACGAGCCGTCGAGGTCCGCGTAGTCCAGGAGCGGCGCGAGCTGACAGCCCGCCGCGATCGAGGCGTTGGACTCGATCATGCAGCCGAGCATCACCTCCAGCCCGTGCGCCCGGGCGGCCGCGATCATCCGCCTGGCCTCCCCGAGCCCGCCACACTTCATCAGCTTGATGTTCGCGACGTCGGCCCGGTCCGCGATCCGGGGGACGTCCCCCAGCGTGACGCAGGACTCGTCGGCGGCGATCGGCAGGCTGGACCGCTCGTAGACGAACCGGAGCCCTTCGGGATCCTCCGCGGGAACCGGCTGCTCGAGGAACTCCACGCCGCGTTCGGCGAGCCACGTGCTGTTCTCGACGGCCTCCCGGGGCGTCCACGCCTCGTTGGCGTCGACCCGGAGCCGGATGTCGGGGGCGACCTCCCGGACGGCGTCGAGAAGCTCCCTGTCGTGATCGGTGCCGAGTTTCAGTTTCAGGACGTCGTACCCCTCCTCGACGGCCCGTTCGGTCTTCTCCGCGACGCGGTCGACCGTGTCGAGCCCGATGGTGAAGGAAGTCTTCGGCGCCGCGTCGGGGTCGAGCCCCCACAGCCGGTGTAGCGGGACGCCGAGCCGCTTGGCCGCCAGGTCGTGCAGCGCGATCGAGACGCCGCACCGCGCCGCGGGGTTCCCCCGGACGACCTCCCGGGCCCGGCGTTCGATCTCGTGGATCGCGTGCGGGTCGCCCACCTCCTCGACGGCCGCGAGCAGGTCCGGGAGGACGGCCTCGACGGTGTCGGGCGTCTCGCCGTAGTGTGCCGAGGGTGCGGCCGCCCCGACGCCGGTCATGCCCCCCTCGTCAGTGATCCGAACGACCAGGGTCTCGGTCTCGGTCGTCGTCCCCCGAGAGATGGTGAAGGCGTCGTCGAGTTCGAGGCTACGCCGCTCGAAGCCGGTCTCGAGCGTCATCGGTCCACCCCGATCCGGCCCGCGTCAGTCGAACCGTCGGCCCCGACCGCCTCGAACACCGCGTCCAGTGCGTCGTCGGCCCCGAACCGGATCGGGTCCGTCACGGGGACGCCGATCGACTTCGAGAACTCCGCGACCGCGTCCCGGGCGCGGGCGTCGTCGTCTATCGTCCGGGTGTTGAGCGCCCCCGCTGCGACCGGTGCCTCCCGGACCGGGGCCGACAGCGACTCGTAGAGGTCGACGTACTCCTCGGGTGTCGGGAGTGGGAACGACTCGTAACCGTGGACCCTCTCGCGGCCGGCGGCGTGACACAGCACGAGCGCGTCCGGCATCGCCCCGTGGAGGATCCCGCAGGTCACCGCCGAGTAGGCCGGATGGACGATGCTCCCCTGTCCCTCGACGAACAGCAGGTCGTGGTCGTCGCCGATCTCGAGCACCATCTCCTCGACCGATCCGGCGGTGAAGTCGCTTACCACGCGGTCGACCGGGTTCCCCCAGCCCGCGATCATGATCCCCGTCTGGCCCGTGGGCACGAAGCCGGCGTCGATCCCCCGGGCGCGGGCGGCCTCGACGAGTTCCAGCGTGGCGGTCATCTTCCCCACCGAGCAGTCGGTGCCGACGGTGAGAACGACGTCGGCCTCGATTTCGTCGGCGACGCCCCGGCTCACTGAGAGGTCCTCGTGGGGGCGGCGGACGTCCCACAGCTCGACCCCGGCCTCGGCCGCGAGCCTCGCGAACTCCTCGTCCTCCGAGAGGAAGTAGTGGAGGCCGGAGATCACGTCGCAGCCGGCCTCGATCGCCGCAGTCACGTCGGGCCGCCACGACTCCTCGAAGCCGCCGCCGATCGGGGCGATCCCGATCACCAGCGCGTCGACGTCCGCCCCGAGTTCCCGGGCCTCCTCGAAGGAGCCCACGATCGGCGCGTCCCGGAGGTCGGGAACGTGGTCGCGAACGCGGCTGCCGGCCGCGTCCCGATCGATCACCGCGGCGACGTCGTAGTCGCCGTAGCGCATGACGCCGATCGCCGTCTTCGCGCGATCGGGGAACTTCTCGTGAGCCAGGATCGCGATCGTCCGGTCCCCGGTTCTCGGGGCCCCCGATCTCGGGGTACCCGCTTCGGTGTCGCCTGTCATACAACCACGGAGGACGAGGGGGCTAATAAATCGGCGGCCACCGGCGATGTCGTGGGACCCCGCCCGGGACAGGGGGGCGGCGGGGCGACGAGGGGACACGGGTGTGGCGAGCGACGAGGACTCACCGGGCGTCCGCGATCCGGTCCGCGCACTCGAATCCGGCGACGATCCCGCCGTTGAGCGACCGCTCGGGGTACTGTGCCCGGGAGGCCATCCCGGCGTAATAGACGCCCTCGGCGACCGTCTCGCCCAGGTCGTAGGGGATCACCGACTCGAGGTAGCCGCGTTCGTACACCGGCGCCGCCCGCGGGTTCCGGGAGATCCGGACGGACTCGACGTGCTCGCGGTCGAACGACGGGAACAGGTCGGCGACGCCGTCGAGCCAGCGTTCCGCGAGTTCGTCGTCGTCCGCCTGCCAGCGCCAGTCCTCGCGCGACTGGACGTAGCTCGCGACGTACAGCAGGTGCTGCCCCCCGTAGCGCTCCGGCGGGACGAAGTTCGTGTGTTCGATCAGCGCCCCGAACGGCGCGTCGTCGGCGATGTTCAGCCAGTAGGTGTCCATCAGCTGTCGGTCCGTCGTCACGACCGCACAGACCGCACCCTGGAAGTCGATGTCACACTCGTACCCGGTGAGACTCTCGAGGACGTTGGGCATCGCCGCGACGACGACGGCCTCGGCCTCGTGGGTCTCGGTGCCTGCCGGCATCTGGACGGTGACGCTGTCGACGCCGCCCACGTCTCCGGGCGCAACGCCACCGTCCCCCGACGCGGTGCCGACGTCGACGACGCGGGCGTTGGTCGCGATCTGCTCGCGACCGACGCTCTCGACCAGCGCGTCCAGCAGGACGCCGAAAGAGCCGTCGAAGTAGCCCAGAATCTCCCCCCGACGGAGGTCCCGTTCGCCCCGGAACCTGACGCGTCCGAGCAGCCAGGCCGCGCTCACGTCCTCCTTCCGATCGCCGAACTTCGCGTCCAGCAACGGGTGGAAGAACCGCTCGTAGACGCCGGGAGTGGTGTGCTCTTCGACGAACTCCCGGACCGGCACGTCCTCGAACGCGGTCAGGTCGTCGTAGGTGTCGAACCGCGGGCGACCGCCCCGCACGTCGACCCCGAGGGTCAGCATCGCGAGCCGGAACTTGTCGTACAGCGAGAGGTGGGGATAGGCGGCGATCTGGGCGGCGGTGTCCAGCGGATGGACGACCCCGTCGACGTAGTAGGCGTTCTTGCCGATCCGCCACTCGATCCGGTCGCCGACGCCGAGTTCCTCCGCGAGTTCGACGATCGTTTCCTCGGACTTCGAGAGGTGATGGTAGAAGCGTTCGATCGGATCCCCCGCGGTCTCGTACAGCGCCGCGAGGCCGCCGACGCTGTCGCTCGCCTCGTAGACCCGGACGTCGAAGCCGCGTTCCTGGAGTCGGTGTGCGGCGGCGAGACCGGCAATTCCCCCGCCGACGACGGCGATCATGTCACGTGCTGCGTGCGTTTCCGACAAGAGTGTTCCGCGTCGGAGCGACCGCTCCAGGTTCACACACCGCCCCGTCGTCACTCGGCGGTTCGTTGCACGGGCCGAGAGGGATTTGAACTACGCCGGCGAGCTTCCCTCGCTCCGCTCGGGACTCCTCGCTGTCTGGTTCAAATCCCTCCATGTGCGTTTTCACTGCTCACTTCGTTCGCAGGAAAACGGGCCGAGAGGGATTTGAACCCCCGACCGTCTGGTTAAAAGCCAGACGCTCTG
>JAZKTH010000122.1:0-7656 GCA_036625675.1 Haloferacaceae archaeon | reverse complement strand
AACCCGATGACAACGACCGTGCTCCCGAGCAACACGGGGAGGTCCCGTGCCCGGATCGCCCCCAGAAACAGCAGGCCGAAGCCGTCGATGCCGAAAAGCACCTCGACCACGAACACCGAAAGCACCAGCAGGGCGATCGCCTCGGTGAAAAGCATCGAGAACAGGGGAATCGCGGCGTTCCGGAGGACGTGTCGGGCGATCAGCCGCCGGTCGGCTCCCTTCGCCTTCACGAGCGCGACGTGGTCCGCCGACGCGTGTTCCAGCGCGTGGGCCCGCGAATAGCTGACGTATCCGCCAAGCAGCGCGGAGGTCGCGAGCACGACCGGGAGGAGGTAGTCGAAGACGAGCGGCCAGCGGGGGACGACGCCGCCCTTCGTCAGGGAGACGAACAGCCCGCCGACCCAGAAGCTGGGAAGCGCGAACAGGAGGTAGGCCGTGCCACGGCCGAGATTTCCGAGTCGACTACCCGGATTGAGGGCGGCGTATACGCCGATCGAGGTGCCGAGGACGACAGCGAGCAGGATCGCGGGGACGACGTAGGCTCCCGTGCGCAACACCGCCCCACCCACCAGTTCGAGGACGGGCTCCTCCGACACGAAGGAGATTCCCCAGTCCAGCGTCACCATGTTTTCCATCCAGTCGACGTACTGCACCCAGACTGGTCTGTCGAGGCCCCTCCCGGCGAGGTACGCGTCCATGCGGGCCTGTAGCTCCTCGCCGGTGATACCGACGAACCGCAACTGCCCCTCCAGCCCCTGTTTCACCCAGTCGTCCGTCAGCGTGAACGCCGCGAAGACGGCGGTCAGGACGGCCCAGGCGGCCAGCAGACCCAGCGCGATCCGGTGAAGGAAAACGCGGACGACGCTCACGGCGACGCACGCTCCAGGGAGGGGCCGAACGGGGACGCCCGCTCCAGGGAGGGGCCGAACGGGGGCGGGTGTTCCTGAGAGGGACAGACCAGGGGGGTGGCCGAGGGCATGCGGTCGGGGTACCGGAGCAGATCCCAAAAAACGTAACGGTTATGCCACGTTCGCGAGCAACTACCGGCGTGGCGCGGTAACCGGTCCCCAGACGGAGGCCCTCCATGAGCGAAATCGACGACGCACCACGGTTCGAAGACGTCGACTGGTCCCGGATCGACCGAACGAGGCGACTCGCCACCATTCGGCGGGTGACCTGGCTGGTCGGCGTCGCGCTGGTCGGCCTACTGTATCTGTACGACGCGGTGTACGCCCGGGCGTACACGCTCGGGGAATGGCGAGCGGAACCGGTAGACTGGGTGTTCCTCGTTGCCGTCGTGACCCTCCTCGCGTACGGCGTCGTCCCGGCGATCCGACACCGGAGTACCGTACGTCGGATCGCCGGAGAGGTCGCGGCGAAACCCGCCGGGAAACTCTCCCTCGGCTACCTCCTCGGATTCGTTCTGGTCGGGCTACTGGCACCGGTCGTCCTCTCGAATCCCGGGCTGCACTTCGAACACGCGTTTCACCCCCCGGTCGGGTTCACGAGCGGGGTAACCGGCGTCGAGTGCCTGGGAGCCGTGACGGGAGAGGTCTTCGAGCGGCGATGTCACGGGACGTGGGCGTACCCGCTCGGGACGAACCACCGGGGGCACCCGATGGGGTTCCTCGTGGCCTCGGGCGCCCGGGTCGCTCTGTACGTCGCGACCATCACCGCCGCGTTCGTGGTGCCGATCGCGGCGACGGTCGGCGTTGCGGCAGGTCTCCGTGGGGGCGCGATCGACAGCTTGCTGATGTCCTACGTCGACGTGCAGCTGTCGATTCCCGCGCTCGTCGTCTACTTCATCGGGTACACCTACTGGGGACCGTCGCTGCTGGTGTTGCTCGCGGCCTTCGGGCTGCTCAGCTGGGGCGGGATCGCACGGCTCGTCCGTAGCGAGGTGTTGCAGCGTCGCGAAAGCGGCCACGTGCTCGTCGCCAGGAGTCTGGGGGCCTCCGAGAGGTACCTCGCGAGGCGACACGTCCTCCCGAACGTCACGAACACGCTGGTTCCAGCGACGTTCCAGCTGCTCGCGCTGCTGGTGCTGTTCGAGGCCGGGGTCGCCTTCCTCGGGTACCACCAGCTCGAGACCTACTCCTGGGGCGGGATCATCAGCGAGGGGATAAACGCCGAAGTCGGGGGGCAAATGCAGACGAGAACGGAACACCCGGCGTACGCGATCTGGTGGGTGTCGACCCTGCCGGCGCTGGCGCTCACCGCGACGACACTCTCCCTGAAGGTGGTCGGCGACGAACTCAGGGACGCACTCGACCCTCGGCAGGGGGCGGAACGATGACCGGCGAATCACCGCGGGAAGGAAGACCCCGAGAGGACGGAGCCGGCGAGGGCGATCCGTTGCTCGTCGTGGAGGATCTCCGGACCCACGTTCGAACCGACGGCGACGTGATCCGCGCCGTCGACGGGGCGAGCTTCTCCGTCGACCGGGGCGAAATCGTCTGTCTGGTCGGCGAGTCCGGCAGCGGGAAAAGCGTCACCTGCGAGTCCCTGACCGGGATCGTTCCCCGACCGCCGGCCGAGATCGTCGGCGGGAGCGTGCGGTTCGACGGACTCTCGCTTCTGGACGCCGAAGAGTCCACGCTGCGATCGGTCCGGGGGAACCGAATCGGGCACGTGTTCCAGAACCCGTCGCGGTCACTCGACCCGGTGTACTCCGTCGGGGAGCAGCTCGTCGAGGCGATGACGATCCACGGAAGGGCGGGCGGCCAGGCCGGCAGGGAGCGTGCAGTCGGGCTGCTCCGTCGCGTCGGGATCCCCCGCGCGGACGAGCGCGTCGACGACTACCCGCACGAGTTCTCCGGCGGGATGGCCCAGCGCGTCGCGGTCGCGATCGGGCTGGCCGCGGATCCGGAGCTTCTGATCGCCGACGAGCCGACGACCGCCGTCGACGTGACGGTCCAGGCCAGGCTGATCGAACTGCTGAGGGAGCTGACCGACGGTGGGATGGCGTTGCTGCTCGTCACCCACGATCTCCGGGTCGTCGCCGCACTTGCCGACCGGGTGCTCGTGATGTTCGGCGGCACGATCCTCGAACGCGGTCCGGTCGAGCGCGTGTTCGGCCAGCCGTCTCACCCGTACACGCAGGCGCTTTTCGAGAGCTACGACGGGCTCGACCGCCGGACCGAACGCTCCGCCCGGGGAGAGATACCGTCCGACGGCTGTCGGTTCCGGCGGGAGTGTCCGTACGCGGTCGAGGCGTGCGGAGGGAGGGAGCAACCGCCGGCGTATCCGGTCTGGGGCCGGGACGAACACGCCGCCTCGTGTGTCTACTACGGACCGAATCGGGATCCGGGTCCGATTCTCGAAGCGGGGCTGGAGGCCGGTCCGGGGACGGGTTCGCGCGACGTCGAGCCGGACGCTCCCGACGAGCGGGGGACCGACCGATGAGCGAGGAATCGCCGCTGCTTGCGGTCGAGGACCTCGAGAAACACTACCCGATCACCGAGGGGCTGTTGCGCCGGGAGGTCGGCCGGGTCCGGGCCGTCGACGGGGCGAGCTTCCGGATCCGCCGAGGGGAGGCGCTGGGGCTGGTCGGCGAATCCGGGTGCGGGAAGTCGACGACCGCCCACACGATCCTCCGGCTCGAAGAGCCGACCGGCGGGGAAGTCAGGTTCGATGGCGAGCCCGTGGGCGATCTCCACGGCGAGAGGCTCCGCGCGTTCAGACGGCGGGTGCAGTTGATCGTCCAGGACCCCAACGAGGCGTTCAGCCCCCGGATGACCGCCGGGGAGGCGGTGGCCGAGCCCCTCCGGCTCCACGGGATGGACGACGGGACGCGACGGCGGGCGATCGTGGCCGACGTGCTCGAACGCGTCGGGCTGTCGGATGGAGACGCCGACAGGTATCCCCACGAGTTCTCCGGCGGGGAGAAACAGCGGATCTCGATCGCCCGCGCGCTCGTCGCGAACCCCGACCTGATCGTCGCCGACGAGCCGACGAGCGCGCTCGACGGCCGGGTTCAGGCCGACGTGCTCGCGCTGCTCGACGATGTCCGCCGGACGCACGACATTGCGGTGCTTTTCATCAGCCACGACGTCGACGTCGTCCGCCGGTTCTGCGACCGGATCGCCGTGATGTACCTCGGCGAGATCGTGGAGCGAGGACCGGTCGAGGACGTGCTCGACGCGCCGGCGCACCCGTACACCCGGGTCCTGCTCGGGTCGGTCCCGAGCCTCGATCCCGGCGACCGGAACCTGGCCGAGCCCCTGACCGACTCGGTTCCCGAGCCCGCCGATCCACCGTCGGGGTGTCGGTTCCACACCCGGTGTCCGGAGGTGATCCCCCCGGACGGCGTCGACGTCCCCGGCCGGACCTGGCAAGCGATAGCGGCGCTGCGGTTCACGGTGGAGGCCGGCGAGCTTCCGGAACCGATCGCGACCGACCCGGACGGGGAACCGCCGTCGGCGCGGACGGTTCGGGAGACCTTCGACCTGCCGCCGAAGATCGGCGACCCGGACGCCGACCGGGCGGTGGGCGAGGCGGTCGAGGCCCTCGCACGGGGCGACGTCGAGTCCGCGAGCGACCGGCTCGCGGGGGCGTTTCCGACGGTCTGCGAAAGGAACGCGCCGGCGGAGTTCGACGTGGAGGGGCGACTGGTCAGGTGCCACCGGTACGATCCGGATGCGGACGCGGCTCCCCTCCCCTGGTCGAACGAGAGCCAGTGACCCGCCGTAGCTCTCTTCGCGTCACTCGTCACCGGGACCCCTCACTCGAAGGCGACGTCGATACCGACGACGACGACCGAGTGTCGCTCCACGTCCTCGTACTCACACGTCACCAGGGTGAGGCCGTCCTCTCCGGCCCCCGGCTGCGGATCCTGACAGTCGAGCCCCTCGCTCTCGAAGTACCGCAGCCACGGCCCCGGCGTGGACGTGGAGACGTTCAACTGGACGCTGCCGAACGACCGCCGTTCCACGACGGCGTCGGTCCGAAGCGTCCGTTCGGTCCGGACCTGGACGACGCGGTCCCCGCTCACCGCGACCGAACCGGCCGAGGACAGGCGGACGATCTGTATCGCCGATCGGTTTGGCCCCGACCCGCTGGAATCGAACACGAACGGCGGGTCACGCGTCATCACCCCGTCGCCGCCGGCGTCGGCCCGGATGACGGCACCGCCCACGTACTTGACCGAACTGTCGTCGGTACTGAACGAAACGGAGCGAAGCTGATACGTGGGCAAATAGTACTCGTCACCGGTGTCCGGGTCCTTGCCGGATATCTGGAGGTACGCCGCCTCCTCGACCGACAGCGTGGCGTCAGCCATCCGGATCTGCGTGGAGCGACTGGGTGCCCCCTCCAGCACGATGTCGTCGAGGTTCTCGCCGAGGACCTCGAAGGCGCGTTCGGCGTTGTTGATCCGCTCGTGGTCCCTGGCGTCCGCCAGCCCGCCCAGACCGAACGTGTAGACGATGGCGATTGACCCGATCACGAGCCCGAACACGAGGGCGAAGCTCAGCGCTTCGCTCACCGCCCGATCGTCGGGTGCGAGGTGGCTCACTGTGGAACAGTCGGCCGAGGGGGCTTATGAAAGCCCCGGCCAGGTTATCAGGAACGAAATTCGAGACGCCAAAGTGACGTCGCGGGCGCCCCGTCGACGGCGATGACAGCAGTGTTTTATTCGCGGACGCGACAGGGCCGGTATGTTCAGGGCAGGAACGTTCGTCGCGGACCGGTTACAGGAGGCGAACGAGGAGCCGCTGGATCCCGAGCAGGTACAGCCCAACGGCGTCGACCTCACGCTGGGAGCCGTCTACGAACAGACCGCTCCCGGCCGGATCGGGCAGGACGGAAAGACGGTCGGCGATCGCCGCGAGCTCCACCCGGAGGGCGACGTCTTCCGGCTGTCCCCTGGCAGATACGTCGCCGAGTACGGCGAAGTTGTCCGCGTCCCCCGGTCACACGTGGGATTCGTGTACCCACGCTCGTCGTTGATGCGTAACACGACGATGTTGAACACGGCCGTCTGGGACGCCGGCTACGAGGGCGTCGGGGAGGGGCTCCTGCAGGTGGGCCACGAGATCGAAATCGAGCCCGGCGCCCGGATCGCCCAGTTCGTCCTCGCGGCGGCCGATCACGAGGGCACGTATCAGGGCGACTACCAGGGCGAGCGACTGTGAAAACGCGGAATCGGGCGATCCCGATCTGGCCCGGCGACGTCCGATTCGCCGGAGAAAAGGGTCGCGTTCCCGGAGAGGCTGGGTCGCGTTCCCGGGAAGCGAGGACCGACTCTTTTTTCGTTCCGGCCCGCGGATCGCCGGACATGGATCACGTCTCACTCGGCGTCCCGCGCGGCGTGCTGGAATCGCTCCCCGACGACGGGGAGACGACCCAGAAGGACATGCACCGCGCGGTCGAGTCCATGGAAAACCGGATAAACAGCGCGATAGACGAGGCCGACGACCCCGGCGAGGCCGCGGGCTACGTCGCCGACGCGGTCGAGCACATGGAGTCGCGGATGGGCCGGTACGACGAGTTCGTCCCCGAACTCAGGGCGTGGGGACAGTCGCCGATCTACGCGATGGCGTGGCGGAACCTGTACGCGGAACTGATCGCCCAGCTGTATCAGGAGGAGTGGCTGGCCGAGGAACTCGACCGGGAGCGCAACTACCGACTCGTGGACGACGGGATCCGGTTCGACAGCTAAAAACTACGCCGCCGAGACGAGCGGAGCCGGGATCACCGCTCCAGGGGGCGGTGCCGCTATCGCCCTGGGCCGAGCCGTATCGGGTCCTCGGTCGGCCCGACGTCGACGGAGACGGGGTCTCCGACGTCGAAGCGGTCGTCCCGCACGATCAGCTTGGCGCCGAAGGCGGCGTCGCGGGCGAGGAAAAGCGAGAGGCCCGTGATGCGTTCCCCGTTCGCAGTGACCGCCACGTCCGACCACCGGACGTGTCGACCGGTGACCGTTCCGACCCGGGTTCCCAGCAGGTCGACCGTCGCGGTCGATCCGTCGGGACGGGTCCCGTCGCTTTCGCGACGGGAAGCTCGGCGACCCCGGTCGTGGACACGTCGACCCCCACCCGGCGGCCTGCCCGGCGTTCCGCCGCCCTCGTAGTGGGTCAACCCCCCGTCGAGAGGACGGGCGTCGTCGTCGCCGATGGCGACGAACGTCTCCCCCGGGTCGGGGTGCACCGGCGCGTCGAGCAGGGCGTAGCTGGGCCCCGTCTCCGCCACCGTTCCGGTGCCGTCCCACTCGAGGGGCTCGACCGACACGTCCGCCACGACCGGGAGCGAGCCGCTGGCGCGGAGCGGGTCGCGGTCCGGCGGTCGAAACCCGAGGTGGATGTGGTTGTCGACCCACGGCCCGAAGAAGCCCGATCTGACGGTGGTTCCGAGACGGTCGCCGACTGCCACCCGATCGCCCGGCTCGACCGCCGGATCGACGTGGAGGATCCGTGCGGTCAGGCCGCGGGCGTCGGCCGGGACCTCGCCCACGCGAACCACGATCACGTGGTCGTGGTCGACCGCGTAGGGTCTATCCGGGCAGCCGACGGTCTCCACCTGGAGTACCTCCCCGGCGACCGGCGATCGGGCGACGTTCGAGGGCGGGTACACGTCGATCGCACGACCGCGATCGTGCGCCGGAAACGGCGAGTTGTACAGGGAGAAACGACGGTAGCGATTCAGCAGGCTCTCCGG